>DITR01000082.1 GCA_002422175.1 Alcaligenaceae bacterium UBA6179 | reverse complement strand
ACGCGAATCTTGTCGCCATTAACCACCATATGATCGCCTTCAACACCCACCGTACCTGGGAATTTGCCATGCGCCGTATCGTATTGCGTTAGGTGTGCATTGGTCTTTGAGTCGCCTAAGTCGTTGATCGCGACGATTTCAATGTCGTGCTTTTTGCCACCTTCGTAATGAGCACGAAGAATGTTGCGGCCAATACGGCCGTACCCGTTAATTGCAACGCGAATTGTCATGATTTTTCAATCTCCAAGTTTATAAAACCGATTGCACCGCGGCTGCTACAGCCTCGGCAGTGATGCCAAAATGTTTAAATAAAACCCCGGCTGGGGCTGACTCACCAAAAGTATCAAGCCCTACAACAGCCCCTTCTAAACCAACGTATTTGTACCAACCCGCCGTCACACCTGCTTCAACAGCAACACGCGGAATGCCCTGCGTTAAAACCTCAGTGCGATAGGCTAAATCTTGGCTATCAAAGACGTCCGTACTGGGCATCGAAACCACCCGAACGGCAATACCCTGTTGAGCCAAACTTGCTTGGGCAGCTAACGCCAACGCCACTTCAGAACCTGTCGCAATGATGATAGCCTTGAACCCGGCAGCATCTTTTAAAACATAACCGCCACGCCTGATTTGCCTCAAGGTGTGCTCATCACGGGGTACAAAAGGTAGATTTTGTCTTGATAACAACAGCGCAGTGGGGCCACCCGCTTTAACATGCATACCCACACTATTGGGTCGCTCAACGGCATGCAACCAGGCCGCCATGGTTTCAACCGTGTCGCAAGGGCGCCAAACTGACAGTTGTGGAATGAGTCTTAAACTGGCGGCATGCTCGACTGACTGGTGAGTGGGGCCGTCTTCGCCCAAACCAATTGAGTCGTGGGTGAACACATGCACCACGCGCTGCTTCATGAGTGCAGCCATGCGAATTGCATTACGCGAATAATCTGAAAAAGTTAAGAATGTTCCGCCAAAAGGCAAATAACCGCCATGCAAAGTTACCCCATTCATGATTGCGGCCATACCAAACTCACGCACCCCATAATTGATATGCCGACCAAACTCAAGCCCTTGAGCTGAAGCTCGCACTGGCATGGCACCAGGCCAATCAGTAAAATTTGAACCCGTTAAATCAGCAGACCCCCCCAACATTTCGGGCAACAAGTTAACCAAATGCGTAATCGCTTGTTGCGACGCTTTGCGTGATGCGACCGTTTCAGCCTTTTCATGTATTGCTTGCAAAAGCTGCTGCGCTTTTTGAGCAAAGTCAGCAGGTAAAACACCTTGCATACGACGCTCAAGTTCTGCGGCCAATTCAGGGCATTGTGCCGCATAGGCATCAAACATCTTTTGCCAAGTATCTTGCTGAGCTTTACCTGCTTCGATATGTTGCCATGCTTGAGCAACATCTGTCGGCACGTCAAAGGGTGCATGGGGCCAGTTAATTGCTTCGCGCGTAGATTGAATTTCAGTGTCGCCCAAGGGCGCGCCATGTACCTTATCTGTACCGGCCACATTGGGTGCGCCCTGACCAATCACCGTGCGACAAATGATCAAGGTTGGCTTTTGTTGAGCAAGCCCTTGCTCTTTAGCCAGCGCAATCGCTTGTGACACAGCCTGTGCATTGTGCCCGTCAACTTTTGAAATGACGTGCCAGCCATAAGCCTCAAATCTTTTTGCGGTGTCATCGGTAAACCAATTTTCGACCTTGCCGTCAATTGAAATACCGTTGTCGTCATACAGCACAATTAATTTTGCCAAACGTAAGGTGCCCGCTAATGAACACACCTCATGCGATATACCTTCCATCAAACAGCCATCACCAACAAAGGCATAAGTGTGATGATCAATAACGGCATGGTTCGGGCGATTAAACTCTTTAGCCAATAATGCTTCAGCCAGTGCCATACCCACAGCATTGCCTAAACCTTGCCCCAACGGCCCTGTAGTGGTCTCAACGCCCGGTGTTACGCCCACCTCGGGGTGACCTGGCGTTAATGAATGCAACTGTCGAAACTTTTTGATTTCTTCAATTGACAATTCATAACCTGTCAAATGCAACAACGCATACAACAGCATTGAACTATGGCCGTTAGACAAGACAAATCGGTCTCGATTAAGCCACGTTGGGTCTTGTGGGTTGTGTTTGAGGTGATCTTTGAACAGTGCCACAGCAAAATCAGCCATACCCATCGGCGCACCGGGGTGGCCTGAATTGGCTTTTTGAACAGCGTCCATCGATAAAGCACGAATGGCTGAGGCCATTTGTGTGTAAGAAATAGCTGAAAGACTCATGCGAAATATGCCTTATAAGACGGGGCAAAAAATAAAAAAGATCAATTCATGATTCTAGCACCTAGCCCTTCGGGTTTTCCGCAGGTTGAGAATGATGCGCTAAGATTGCACCATGAACACCCCTCGATTTTTTTGTTCTGCACCATTAATGGCGCATAGCCCCTTGGTTTTACCCCAAGAGGTGGCCCACCATTTACGTGTGCTAAGGCTTAAAACAGGTGATGTTTTTACACTTTTTGATGGCCAGGGTCATGAGTTTGAAACCCGGCTGACAGTCGAGATCAAGACCCTGTCAGCTTCAGCCCCAATTTATGTTGATCTGGCAGCACCCACCGAAGTTAATCGCGAAAGAAAAGGCCGCATTACTTTAATTCAGGGGCTCGCCACAGCTGATAAGATGGACTGGGTTATTGAGAAAGCGGTTGAGCTGGGCGTACATCGAGTCATACCCGTCACGGCACAACGTAGCGTTTTACGCTTAGACGCGCGTCGCGCTGAAAAAAAACACCAACATTGGCAACGTATTATTCAGTCAGCCAGCGAACAATGTGGTCGCAATGTTTTGATGCAAATCGATTCGGTCTGCACACTTGAGTTAGCCCTTGCCTCCCGCTTAAAAGAAACACATGCGTCGCTTTTGTGGGTGGCACACCCCGAGGGCGCTCGCCCAATGATTGAATGCCTTGACAGCGCTAAAAAGCCTATTCAAGCAATTAACATTGCTATTGGTCCCGAGGGCGGCTGGTCTTCTCAAGAACTCGCACTTTTTTTGCAAAACCCAGACACCCAAACGCTTTCACTAGGCAATCGCATTTTACGCACTGAAACAGCCGGTCTTGCAGCCGTTTCAATGCTTGGGGCTTATTTGGGATGGTGAAGTTTAATCATGTGCATCGCTCCAGTTATGCACCACGCCAGGGTCTGCATCAGGGTGACGGCCCGCATGCTCAATACCAAAAATAAAGATTTTGCCATTTTCTTGAGCAAAATCTATGGCATCGTTAAATACCTGCAAAATTCCATCGATATCTTTTTTAAGACCCTCATCAGCCGAGTGAAATGCATTAAGAACCAATACGAGCCCGACCCGTTGATCTAATAATGTATCGCATAAACAATCATAAAGGGCGTCAAATTTACCGGGAATAAATTCAGGGTAATCAACGGCTTTAACAATCGCCCGAAACACTGCAGAACGGTTGCGGGCGCGACTACAATCAGCCACACTCCACAACACACCCGCCTCAACTGCAACGGGTTCAATCGCAGCAAGAAGCTCTGACGGTTCAAAAGAACCACCCGACTTGAGCAAACGTTGAACCTGCTTATTAACTGCCTGACTCATAGATTATGCCTCTGCAGCCTAAGTTGAACGGGGTTGATTAGCATCGACCACCGTAACGGCTGTCATGTTAACAAGACGGCGAACCGTTGCGCTGGACGTCAAAATATGGACGGCACCGGGGCCCCCTAGTAAAAATGGCCCGATAGCAATGTTGCTTCCTGCAGTAGTTTTTAATAGGTTGTACGCAATATTACCGGCATCAACATTGGGGCACACCAATAAGTTCGCTGAACCATGAAGAGAGGATGTAGGCAAATTACGATTGCGTAGTTTTTCGTCAAGTGCCGAATCACCATGCATTTCACCGTCAATTTCTAGTTCAGGCATGCGCTGCTTAATTATTTCAAGTGCTTGCCGCATTTTTTTACCTGACTCAACCTGCGAAGAACCAAAGTTAGAGCGAGACAGCAGCGCCACTTTTGGTACGATATTTAAGCGTTGCATTTGCTTGGCCCCAGCAATCGTGAAGTCAGCAATTTGTTCCGCAGTTGGGTTTTCATTGATATGGGTGTCAACGATTGCCAATGTGCGTTCTTGAAGCAAGACAATATTCATGGCTGCATAGGTATGTTCAGGCTTGCCTCTGTTCAACACCTCATCAATGAAGCGCAAATGGTCTGCGTAGCCACCCACCGTACCGCAAATAAGGCCATCTGCATCACCCAAGCGAACCATCATGGCGCCAATTAATGTGAGACGGCGACGCATTTCAACGCGTGCCATTTCTTTACTAATACCTTTACGAGCCATCAATTCCCAATACGCCGTCCAGTATTGGTTAAAACGATCATCATGCTCGGGGTCGGTGACTTCAACATCAACCCCCAAGCGCAAACGCAAACCATGGCGTTCTATACGCGCCTGCAACACACTTGGACGACCCACCAAAATCGGTTTAGCCAACTTTTCATCAACCACCACTTGTACGGCACGCAATACGCGCTCATCTTCACCTTCAGTAAAGACAATACGTGAACGGCCCCCTTCACGAACAAATGCTTTTGCAGCAGAAAACACAGGCCGCATAAACGCACCCGAGTGATACACAAAACGCTCAAGCTCTTGCACATAAAGATCAAGATCTTGAATAGGGCGAGTCGCCACACCCTCTTCCATTGCTGCTTTGGCGACGGCTGGCGCAATACGGGTAATTAAACGTGGGTCAAACGGCTTAGGCATAAAGTAGGTTGAGCCAAAAGACACATCACTGGTACCGTAAGCGGCAGAGACCACCTCATTTTGCTCTTCTTGAGCCAAACGCATAATCGCCACGACAGCGGCTTTTTCCATACCCCGGGTAATGGTTGTCGCACCCACGTCAAGTGCGCCCCTAAAAATATAAGGGAAGCACAACACGTTATTTACTTGGTTGGGGAAATCTGAACGACCGGTCGATATCACCACATCATCGCGCACAGCATGCGCGTCGATGGGCAAGATTTCAGGGTTTGGGTTTGCCAACGCCAAAATCAATGGACGGGGCGCCATACGTGCAACCATTTCGGGCTTGAGCACACCACCGGCAGATAAACCTAAAAATGCATCCGCATCGCCAATCACATCAGCCAAATGACGGGCATCTGTTTTTTGCATGAAGCGAGCCTTATCAGGATCCATCAGCGAGGTGCGGCCTTCATAAACCACGCCTTCAATATCAGTGACCCAAATGTTCTCTATAGGCATTCCCATATCGACCATTAAATCAAGACAGGCCAGGGCCGCAGCACCCGCGCCAGATACGACTAATTTTATTTTCTTAATATCTTTATTAACAACTTCGAGGCCGTTTAAAAAAGCAGCCGTAACGCAAATAGCCGTGCCATGTTGATCGTCATGAAACACCGGTATTTTCATGCGTTCACGCAATTTGCGTTCAACCATAAAACATTCGGGCGCTTTTATATCTTCTAGATTGATACCCCCAAAAGTGGGTTCAAGCGCGGCAATAATTTCAACTAATTTCTCAGGGTCTTGTTCATTAATTTCGATATCAAAAACATCAATACCCGCAAACTTTTTGAATAAAACGGCCTTGCCTTCCATAACAGGTTTAGAGGCCAGCGCACCAATATTACCCAAACCTAAAACGGCGGTGCCATTGGTGATCACCCCTACCAGATTGCCGCGCGCCGTGTAGCGAAAAGCGTTAGCAGGATCAGCCACAATTTCTTCGCATGCAGCAGCCACACCGGGTGAATAAGCCAACGCTAAATCTCGTTGGTTTGACAAGCTTTTAGTCGGTGCAATTGAAATTTTGCCAGGCCGACCTTGCTCGTGATACTCAAGTGCTGCTTTACGCAGATCTGCATCCATTGTCATTTTGATTTAGTTTATTTATTTAAAGTGTGAGTAAATTAAAAATAACATTAGCATGATTACAAGGTGTCAAGGTAAAAACACTCTTGATGAATCAAATATGTTTTTTATAGATTGATTGATCTGTTGAACGTCATTTATATCAGCTGCAATTAAATCAGCGTCAATCAACGAAGTAAAGTTACCATGCGCTGAAGTTTTGTCGTTAAATTTAACGCCCTCTTTTTGCGAAAGCGTTTTCTGATCAACAGATCGAAATGTAACCGCAACTAACCAGCCTAAACGCCCGCCATGACCAACAAAAAACTGCCCTAAGTGAGGTTCACCCAAAGCATGATCAACTAATGCATCAATTCTAAAGCAGTCATTGGGCCAAATTTGAGATGGGTTGTTCGCTATTTCATCACCTTGCATTGGCGCTAACAAAAGACTTTGACGTGCCACATCAAATAATTGAGGTATGTTACGTTGCGTGAAAATTGATCGCAGTGGTTCACTATTTAGCGCGCCAAACGCGCCAAGCACTTCGATTGTGCCATCAACAAACATCATCTCAATGTTATCAATACCAAGAGATATAAGCCCCCCTGAGGCGATGCAATGATGTGTACCCTGCGCAAACCACTGTGCCAGCGACTGATTTGGCATAGCGCCCTGAGCTGCCGCAACGCCCGCAGCTTGAAGTACTTGCATAGAACAGGCCGCATCAAAACGCCACAAACCCTGTGTCATATCTAGCGGTATAGGGCGGGCCCAAGCTCGACCTGGCTCAACCACCAACGCTGGAATCTTGGGGTCAAGCGCTCCCTCGAGGCCTTGAAGGCACAACACCACACCAAACTGGTGGCACAAAGATCGAGCCACCTCAATATCATTAAAGGTGTTGGGTACCCAGTGCGCCCGCGATTCAAAAAATTGAGGGTCAAGCGTGAGCGTTCCCTTTGCCCGTGCGCGTAATTTGGCTAAAAAAGAAAGCCATGGATCTACGCGAGTGCGTTGACCTGATAAAAATGCCCGTCGTGATGGCTGAACCGACACTACAATTCCTTTTTATGGAGAAAAATGATGTTCCCAAAACTGGCCCATCGCACACACCAAGCCGCCCCATTTTATGCCGTTGAAATGGCTAAAAAAGCAGCTTATTTGCAAAGCCAAGGCCGTGACATCATAAGCCTAGGTATTGGTGAACCTGACTTTACCGCAGCCCCAGCCGTTGTGGAAGCCATGCAGCAAGCAGCTAAGCAGGGCTTAAGTGGTTATAGTCCCTCAGCCGGTTTGCCAGCCTTGCGAGAAGCGATTGCAAAATTTTATGGTACTCACTTTAATGCGCCAGTTGACCCACGTCGTGTGATCGTCACCAACGGGGGTAGTGGAGCCTTAATGTTAGCGGCTTTAACGCTTATTGACCCAGGTGCTGAAGTATTGATGCCCGATCCATGTTACCCAGCTAATGCAAACTTCATTTTGGCGGCTGGTGGGGTGACCAAATTGATACCCACTCACGCAGCCAACCGATTTCAACTTTGTGCGGCTGATATTGAAATGCATTGGAATGAGCGCACGCGCGGCATTTTGATCGCCTCACCGAGCAACCCTACCGGCACATCTATTGCGCCCGAAACCCTCTCAGCCTTGCTTGCAGCAGTCAAAGCACGCGGCGGCTTTGTCATTATGGACGAAATTTATCTCGGTTTATCGTACGATAGCGATCGTCAATCAGCGTTGGTACACGATGATCAAATCATCGTTTTAAATAGTTTTTCAAAGTACTTTCACATGACCGGTTGGCGTTTAGGCTGGTTAATTGTGCCCGATCATTTGGTTGAGCCCCTTGAAAAACTGGCATCGAGCCTAGCTATTTGCGCACCAACATTGTCTCAATACGGTGCCCTAGCTTGTTTTGAAGAAGAAACCTTGGCTTTATTTGAACTGCGTCGACAGGCCTTTAAGTCTCGTCGCGACTTCTTAGTTCCTGCACTTGAATCAATTGGTTTTTCTGTGCCTGCTCACCCAGATGGGGCGTTTTATGTCTATTGCGATGTCACACGTCACAGCCACGACAGTAGCAAATTGGCCGAACAACTTCTTGATCACGCAGGGGTGGCAATCGTGCCAGGACTTGATTTCGGGCCCGCTCACGCTAAGTACATGGCGCGCATGTCTTATACGACCGGTTTAGACTCATTACAGCAGGCCGTAACGCGCATGGATCAAACGCTCAACAAAGCCTAATTAAATCTTCATTAGAGAAATACTGATCTGGGTAAAAATACGCTTTTTATTTATTGGCGACTCATCGGCAATGATGCCGCTAAAGCCATCCGCCTGCGTTCAGATTGCACTCGCTCACCATACCCCCCATCATCGGGGCCTGATGCACCCACATAACATTTCAACCCATCGACCTCTGAACCACGACGTTTAATACAGTCGTTTAAAATTTTGACCCCTACTCTTAAATTAACGACAGGATTAAACGCAGCATCGGTTGTGTGGCCTAACGCTTCAAATTTATCAAGGTGAACCTTAGTCATGACTTGCATCAAGCCCTGAGCGCCTGCACCACTTTCAGCAAATGGGTTAAATCGAGACTCAATAGCCATGACAGCCAAAACAAGAATCGGGTCAACTTCAAATTCTTTACTAACTAAAAATGCGGCATCGGTTAGGTTATTGGTTACTTTCTGCGCCACACGATATTTACGAGCAATGTAGTTTTCAAGCGCATCTA
>DITR01000057.1:17930-26612 GCA_002422175.1 Alcaligenaceae bacterium UBA6179 | reverse complement strand
TCTCTGTAACCTTTTAATATTTAGATTTATAAAGCGCCATTGAGAATGGTGCTACACGTGCATCAGTGGGTACCCGTTCATTTAGCTGTGCAGTGATTTCAGTACCAAAAACGATTTTGGTGGGGTTGTGGAAAGTTAAGTTAGGCTATTTGGTTAGATTGATTACAGCCTGAGGTTTCTTCTTGACAGGCAGTTTTAAAATGTAAAATTTAAGTTTTTTACTGAAATACATTACTCAGTATGTCCGCCACAATGCGCGTTCCTACGGCCACAAGAATCAGATCGCTACCAGCAACCTGCCACTCATAACCCGGGTGGAAGGGCAGTTGATTAAAAAATGGTCCTGGCCCCAGTTTTTTTGCAATACCCGGTGGCAACGGCTTTCCGCGTGCGAGGTTTTTAGCAATTCCTGGAGGTAATGGCGAATATCCGACTAAGCCATAGTTGATGGCTAAATTTCGCACGGTCAATGCAGTGATACCTGCAGCAATCAAACCAACGGTCAGGTCTGATCCATCATTCTGCGAACTGCCTTGGCTTTTACCTTGCCCTTTATTTCCGTTATTTCCGTTATTTCCGTTGTCATTGCCACTGTTGCCGCTATTGCCTTGACTAGAGTTGTTTGAGTTGCCCTTGCCGGGCGGTGGATCGGCGATTGCTTGATGACTCACAGCTAGAACCATTGCAAACACGATAACTAAATGTCGAGGATTGAGTTTCATTTGATGTCCTCAAGTTAAGTTAAATATGCGCAACATGTATGCGTTGAACATAAAAAATTATATAAATAGCTTACAACATATTAGAAAATGGAGGATTACCAACCCGTCTGACTGGTTTTGGAAAGACAGGTGCACGCTTAGCTGCGGGCAATCCAGCATGTACCTGAACCTCCTAGGTGAGATGTGGCCCCATTAATGCGATATCTGTTTCACCGTTGACAAGTGACTTGGCAAGACCTTCCGAGCTATCGATCGTGCGTCACGCAACCTGACGATTGAGCTTTAAACATTCGGAAATAGGCAAGGCGTATCGTGACTCACGAAGTGCAGATCAGCGAAACCCGCACGGGCTTTTGAATGAGTGTTATCTGTATCTGAAGCCAATGCCAACAAACTGATTGTTGCTTGATCACTTCCGTAAGCCTTCGTCACATCAGACAAAACATCAACACGCTCTGAAACCCACGCACCCGTCTGCGCGATTCCACTTCGCTGCACAATCATCTGAGTGCGATCGGTATAGGCGTTGAATTGACGATGCCCCACAGCGTTTTTATTATCCCAAACGTAGTTCAACGCGGCATCGGGCACATGATCACCATAGAGATTACGCGCAAATTGAAGCTTGAAACCCAAACCAAAACCTATCTTATCGGCAGGTAATTTAAAGGCAACATATACCCGCGCGGCATAGTCATCACCGGCTTTGGTGTTCATGTCTGCGTTCTTGACCACGTCATCTACACGCCAGCGCCAGCACAGTACAGGGGTCGCCTTCAAATCCACCTCCACCGCGCGTGCAAGTAAAGCCATACTGCTATCAGCAGTCGCCTCAACGGCAGGCACGTCGTCCCAAACCCGTATTTGATAAGTCGTAGCAGGAATGTTGGTGTCAAACTGAATAATGCGCCACGGTTCTGGCACCGGCCCAGTCATCGCGGGAAAACTTCCCACAACCTGAGGGTCAGACTGTGCAAACGCTACGGTAGATAATGCGAGCAGTGCTATCGTGAGCTTTAATTTCAATTTTTCTCTCCACCTTTATATTGAGAAGATTGAGCACAGGCACGACAACCCAAATTTATATATCACTCACCTCGACGCCAAGCGTGATAGCGCGCCAACCATTTTAGGACTTTAGGATTTGTATGCGCGCGTCGCCATTCACCAGCGACATATTTATTGGCCTCAGATAAGGTTGGGTAGGTATGAATCGTACCGAGTATTTTGTTTAAACCCAAACCGTACTTCATCGCCAGGACAAATTCTGCCAACAAATCGCCCGCGTTTTCGCCCACAATTGTTACACCTAAAATTTTGTCTTGACCTGGCACCGTCAAAACTTTAATAAAGCCATTATCGGTTCCATCTGCAATGGCACGATCTAGATCTTCAATTCCGTAGCGCGAGATCTCAAAAGCAATACCTTTCTGCGTGGCCTCTAACTCATTAAGCCCCACACGAGCGATTTCAGGCGAAGTAAAGGTGGCCGCGGGAATCACTGAATAATCGACTTTAAAGCGTTTAAATTGACCAAACAGTGCATTGACCGACGCATACCACGCTTGATGCGCGGCAGTATGCGTAAACTGATAGGGGCCGGCTACATCACCTGCTGCATAGATATTGGGACAGAGCGTCTCAAGGTATTCGTTAGTCACCACCGTTCGCTGGGTCGGAATACCGAGCTCTTCAAGACCATAACCCTGAAGTCGCGCCACCCGGCCCACCGCGCACAACAACTCATCAAACTCAATGTGACGCTCAACCCCATCGTGCTCGACTATGATGCTCTTGACTGTCACACCATCGACTTGTCTTGTTTCACAACGCATTGCCTTGTGCCCAACCAAGACCGTAACACCATCACGACGCAACGCGTCTATCAAGATGCTCGACACCTCATCATCTTCGCGGTTCAATAATCTCTCGGTCATCTCTATTTGAGTGACCTCAGACCCCAGTCTGGCAAAAGACTGCGTCAATTCGCAACCGATTGGACCGCCTCCAAGTACAACCAGTCTACGTGGGGGTGCATTCATTACAGAAAACTTTTCCCAAAGTGTATCGCTTGTCACATACCCCACCTCTTCTAGACCGGGTAAGGGCGGCACAAATGGTCTGGCGCCCGTGGCAATGACAATACTGCGCGTTGTCAAACGTTGCGTCACACCAAACTCATTTTTGATTTCAACTGTCCACGGATCGACGACACGACCATAACCTTGCAAAACCTCTACTCCGAGCTTGGTATAACGCTCTATGCTGTCATGCGGTTCAATTTTTCTAATTACGTCATAGATTCTTGCCATCACCTCACGAAAACTGAATTCGGGTTGAGAGGCTTTGAGACCATAGTGATCTGCATGACGAATCTGCTGAGCAAGTTTGGCACTTCTAATTAATGCCTTGCTTGGCACACACCCATAGTTCAGGCAATCGCCTCCCAACTTATGCGCCTCAACCAATGTTACTTTGGCTTTCACAGCCGCCGCAATATAGGATGTAACAAGACCGGCAGCGCCGGCACCGATCACCACAACGTTACGATCAAATTTGGCTGGTTTTAGGTGATTCCACTTAGCGTAAATCTTATTTTTTTTAAAAGTATCAAGTATTTTTTTACTAATCAGGGGGAACAAGCCAAGCGCAGCCAAAGACAAGATAATGGCCGGCGACACAATGCCCTTTAGCGAATCAATCGCTGCCAGCTGTGTTCCCGCATTCACATAGATCATCGTGCCAGCCAACATACCTACCTGACTCACCCAGTAATAGGTAAGCGTGCGCATCGTGGTCAACCCCATCAATAGATTGATGAGAAAAAATGGAAATACCGGTACCAAACGCAAGGTAAATAGATAAAACGCACCTTCTCTCTGAATGCCATCATTGATCGGTTTTAATTTTTCACCAAAGCGCAGCTGCACCCAATCACGTAACACATATCGAGCCGCTAAAAAAGCCAAGGTTGCACCCAAAGTCGAGGCAAACGAAACCAGCAAAAAACCTTCAACAATACCGAATACTGCACCACCTGCCAACGTCAGCACCAAGGCACCTGGTAACGATAAAGCAGTCACCAATACATACAATATAAAATAGCCTAACGCTAACTCAAGTGGCGCGGCATCTCGCCAAGCATGCAGCTGCCCCAGCCCTGATTTTAACCCTTCAAGCGTCACCTTCTGATGCAGATCAAATACAAAAAATAAGACCACCAGCACGAACACTAAAAGCAAAATCAACACTCGCGTGAATATTTTTTTATTCATTATTCTTTTCAATGCTCCTTTACGATACCTTGACCAACGGTGGGACCTTGATACCGGTTCGCGCTGAGAATTAGCCCTTCCGATCAACGCTCAAGAAGCTACGGTATTAAAAAAGAGCTAAGATTGAATGAATGTGACATCAACATTACGCAATTGATCCAGAAAAAGGTTACAGCCTTTTCAGCAAAGAAAGATAACACCATCGCACTTCAAGTTTACTGCTTTGAGTTTTAATACACTTTATGACTGAATCCACTCTACTTAGTGCTTTTTTTGATCAACCCTCACCATGGCTAGCAATCGCACTCGCTATTTTTGGTGCTTTTATAATGGGTTTTGCACGTAGCGGAATCGGTGCCAGCGGGTTTGTGGTGTCACCCCTCTTAGTATTGGCACTTGGTGGGGCTGACGGCTTAGCTGTAACGGCCGTACTGATGCTGCCCTCGTCATTTACAGGTGTTTATCAACATCGTCATGATGAAATTGCCTCACTAACTAAACCCATGGTACCTGCAGCCGTTTTAGGCACATTGATTGGCGGTTTAATTTTGTGGCGATTGGTTTCAAGCGGTGAATTATCAGTTGTGCACTATCGAATCGAAATGCTCGTGTCAGTGATGTCTCTGGTATACATTGTTGTAATCTCGTTTCGTAAACGCATTGCGAATGCAGTTCATGTCAAAGGTACGCCCTCAAACAAACAACTTTTTGGGCTCGGCACATTGCTCGGCATGAGCCAAACAGTCGTTAATTCAGGCACCCCTTTGATGACCGTTTTTTTTCTTTGTTTTGGTATAACAAAAGAACGTTTTGTTGGGGCGCAATTAATGGTCTTATTGGTTCAAAACCTCGTTAAACTGATACCGTTAATATTGCTGGGCTTTCTTCATATCGGAAATGCCACAGCGGCCATTCTTTTGCTACCCTTAACCTTTTTGGGTAGTTGGCTTGGCAACAACTTCTATAAGAAAGCCTCTGAAAAAACCTTTTTTGGTCTTTATGTTGTTCTGTTATTCATCGGTTTTGTAGCCAGCGTTCTATTAATATTAGGTCGAGATATTATTTTTAGATAATCGCCAAGATTGCATGGTTTTTTACCTGCTTTGGCTATTTTATAGTTTACTATCAGAAAAAAACTTTATAACGCTTATACATTGAGAGGCAATTATGACAACTCCCATTCAAATTTCTCGCCGACATTTGCTCGGCGCAACTGCAGGTCTTATTGCTGCTGCCACCTTAAAACCAACATTGGCTTCAGCGCAGCAAGCAGCAGCCGCTCCAAAAGCTATCCCCGAGTACGTCAACTGGAAAGTTGCTGACAGTATGATCATTCATACCCCAACAACGATTGAAACCAAACGTTCAGCAATCGGTACGAGCGTTATTACCCCAAGCGATCGACTTTTTATACGTAACAACCTACCCGCACCAACAGCCGCACAAATTGGCAACGTCGATGCTTGGAAGGTTAGTGTTGAGGGGGTTGGTAAACCACAAACTTTTACGCTCAGCGATTTAAAATCAATGGGTTTTGAAGTGATTGCAACAGTACTTCAGTGCTCTGGCAATGGCCGTGGTCTGTTTGCTAGCAAATTAAGTGGCACGCAATGGCAAACAGGCGCCGCAGGCTGTGTCATGTGGGCAGGTATACCTGTTCGTGATCTGGTTAAGGCATTAGGTGGCGTGTCTGCTGGCATGGTTTACATGACAGGTACCGGTGGCGAAACACTTCCAGCAGGAATAGATCCTAATTCGGTAATTGTTGAACGGTCTGTTCCACTCGTTGCTATGCAAGACGCGATTTTGGCATGGGAAATGAACGGTGAGCCTCTACCGTTGGCTCACGGCGGTCCTCTTCGGTTAATTACACCCGGCTATAGCGGTGTTAACAACATTAAATATATTAAACGTTTAGCTTTCACAACCGAGCAAACCCAAGCAGCGATTCAACAAACAGGTTACCGCATAACCCCATTAGGTCAAAAAGGTGGGCCAAGTTTCCCTGCTGTCTGGACAATGGATGCTAAATCATGGGTCGTCTCACCCTCACCTGACAACGGCCCTGTGAACGCAGGCATGGTTCAAATTACTGGCGTTGCCATGGGCGGTGTTGAAGATGTTGCACGTGTTGACGTCTCTCTTGACGGTGGCAAAAATTGGCAGAAAGCCCGCTTAACGGGGCCAGACTTAGGCAAATTTGCCTGGCGCCAATTTGTTTTTGCAACAAATTTGAAGCCTGGTACATATGACGTTGCTTGCCGTGTCACAACACTTGAAGGCAAAAAACAACTTGCTGAGACAACCATTAACAATGGTGGTTTTCTAAATAGTGGCTGGGTTGCTCACAAAGTTCAAATTAACGTCGTTTAAGTATAGAGCAGCAGCAAATATGAAAAACAGCTTTATGAATCAAGTACAAAGAAGTGCGCTTTTGCGGGTTCATGTAATCATGAACTCGCTCGTTTTTTTAGCTATCGTTACATTCGCTTCGACGGCTGTTTCAAACGATGATATTGGCAAAGAGTTATTTTTAAAGGGTGCTGTACCGGCCTGTGCGGTTTGCCATACATTAAAAGCAGCTGGGGCAGTTGGCGAAGTGGGCCCTTCTATGAATGTACTACAACCTGATACCGCTCGCGTCATGAATGCCGTGAAAAACGGTATTGGTATCATGCCCGCTTACGCTAATTTAACGCCAGAACAGTTACAAATACTGTCAGAATATGTAGCGAAAGCAAGTCGTCAATAGTTTACTTCTACTTAAAAAACACCGTACAAGATACGGTGTTTTTTTTACACACCCTCAGACTGACTTGAATTGCTATAGCAATAGCAATAGCAATAGCAACGCTATTCTGAGCATTTTTAATATGCGTTTAGGCAAAGTGAACGAATACCCGTTTTTTATGACTAAGTTTATATATATTATTTTCAGATCATCGCCTAAGTTATGGACACTTTAAGTCAAATTTCACTGGGGGCTGCTGTTAGCGTAGCCGTCATGGGGCGACGCACTGCCGTGTGGAAAGCCGCCCTTTGGGGTGGCCTTGTGGGCACCCTGCCCGATACGGATGTGTTGATTGATTATGGTGACCCTATTCTAAATATGGTGCGTCACCGAGCTGAAAGCCATGCCCTACTTTACTTAACTTTACTCGCCCCCCTGTTCGCTTGGGGTGTGGCCAAAATTCATGGTGAAATGTCAATTTGGCGAAGGTGGCTGTTGGCGTTATGGCTCGTGCTCTTCACCCACCCACTTCTTGATGTCATGACGGTATATGGCACACAGCTGCTCATTCCTTTTACAAACCACCCATTTGGGGTTGGTAGTATTTTTATTATTGACCCCCTGTATACCTTACCCCTATTAGTGGGTTTATTGGCTGCCATATTTTTAAAATCTGCGCGGGGTTTACGTTGGAATCAATTTGGCCTGGCCCTTAGTACAGCCTATTTAGTTTGGGGTGTGGGAGTACAAAGTTATATGTTCAATGCCGCTGAAAACTCATTACAAGCTGAAAATATTCAGGCTGAACGCATACTGGTTTCACCAACTGCCTTCAACAGCATACTGTGGCGCTTTGTGGCCATGACACCGGACAACTACTACGAAGGTTTCAGTTCATTATTAGATGACGATAAAAAAATAAATTGGCGCGCCTACCCTCGCTGTGGTGCACTGATTCAAGCCAATCTCAACAACCCAAACGTGAAAGCCATCGCTGACTTTAGTCGCGGTTTCTTCACACTTACGCAGCAAAACGATCGGCTTGTGATAACAGACTTGCGCATGGGTCAACAACCTTATTATTTTTTTAGTTTTAATGTTGGGCAATTAAATCGTGACACAACTATTTCTAATAATGTTGGTCAACGACCTGACCTAGAAACCGCCCTACCTTGGCTTTGGGCGAGACTCAGTGGCCTGAATATTCCTTTGCCCTCAGCGGTTATGTCCGACCAGCCTGATGCCCAGCGCGTGGCGTTATGTGGTGCACAACTCGCTCAATAAGCCTACTCAACTAACGCTTAGACAATCATGAATCTTCTCGATCTAAGTGAAACCATTCTAAGAGAACGTAAGCGATGTGGTTTAAATGTTCTTGACTTTGATATTTCACTAGTTGGTCAGGCTCTATAAACATATTCCTTAAATTTGCGCAACGACATTTAAACCATTAAGCCTCTGCCGTTTAGGCTTGCAACAAAACCCTTTAGTACAAATGCCCCGTCTTAACGTAAATCATAGCGCCTTCAGCTTGAGTAAAGGGTGCATGCTTGCTGTAACGCGGGCTACGAATCCAGCTGCCAGCAGGGTATGAGCCGTGCTCGTCATGAAACACACCTTGCAGCACAAAGATTTCTTCGCCACCCGGGTGTACGTGCGGGTTGAAAATTGTATTAGGCGCCCAACGCACTAAAGCCGTATTGACACCGTCAAACTCATGTAACGGCATCACCGATAGGCCTTGCACCATACCAGGGTACCAGGGCGTTTCATTTGTATCGATGCGAAGTGAGCGTGAATCGTTTGGATGGAACTGGCGTAGCTTCACAAAAAGCGTACAGCCCTTTAGGGATTTAGGCGCATGGCCACTACCAGGTGGGTTACGAATGTACGTACCTGCAGGGTAATCGCCATGATCGTCAGAGAACTCGCCCTCAAGCACCAAAATTTCTTC
>DITR01000057.1:14122-17907 GCA_002422175.1 Alcaligenaceae bacterium UBA6179 | reverse complement strand
GAACCTTGCCAATCGAGCTCGGCAATATTAACCACAGCTTTAAGATTAAAGTCGTCATGAACGTTCATCGTATTACCTTTTAAAAATTATCGCCCATCGCCTGGCTTCCAGCCCAACAACATAATCGCCATACCCAAAAACAAAAGACCTGCAAAGCGCTTTAGCCATAACGCAATGTGCGAGGCGCCCAATACAACGCGTGTGCTCGAAGCAATGAATGCATAAATCATAAGGCCGCTAAAGCTTATCAATACGAATACACTTGTCAGCACAACAAACTGCAATGCTAGGGCGTCATAAGGATTCAGGAATTGGGGAAACAAAGCCGAAAAGAAAAAGATAGCCTTAGGGTTCGACAAGGCAATTAATAAGCCCTGCCTTGTTAATTTATAAGCCGAAGGGCTCGTTTTTTGAATTGCTTGAATAGAATCAAAGCCATTTTCTAGATTAGACACATTCACCTGAGCGACTTCATGAATCTGATCTACCTGACCCACTTCAGACGCTTGACTCAATAATTTAGTTTTTGAATGACGTTGAAAAAAATCAGGGAATAATAATTTTGAACCGATGTAGGCAAGGTATAACCCGCCTATCATTTTGACCATTACAAATAACCAGCTTGAAGTCATTAGCAGGGCACTTAAGCCCCAAGCTGAGACAGCAGAAATGATCATCAACCCCAACACATTACCTAAAGAAGACCACAGGGCAGACTTCGCGCCATAAGTGCCCCCATTGCGCAACGCCAAAAGCACAGCTGGCCCTGGTGTGGCCACAGAAGCCATCGTCACCAATACGAATAACCACAACGAATCAATAATATGCATTTAAAGAAATCATCTATAAATTGGATTGACAGATATCAAAATAACATTTCAACCTATTTTAAGTCATCAACTCAAAGCAAGTCATTTAACCGTTGCATAATTTAGTTTAGAAGCAATCTACTCATAACCCATACATAACGGCCAGCCCAAATATGTCTGATTAAATTAAGACGCATATCTTTACATGCTTACAGAACCAACAGTTAAACTGCTTCTAATCTAATTCGCATCGCACTTTTGCAAGACTAAAATATTTTATGGCCAATAAAAACAACCCCTACATATTGAGTGATTTACTTGATTTAAATAAACAATGGGTCAAAGAAGTTACCACAGCAGACAAACACTACTTTGAGCGATTAGCTAATCAACAAAAACCCGAATATTTATGGATAGGGTGCTCTGATTCACGGGTACCCGCCAATCAAATCATACGTTTAGAACCTGGTGAATTATTCGTTCACCGAAATATTGCGAACGTGGTGGTGCATACTGATTTGAATGCCTTATCGGTGATTCAATTCGCCATTGATGAATTGCGCGTTAAACATATTATCGTAGTGGGGCATTATGGGTGTTCAGGTGTACGCGCCGCATTTGAGAACAAACGCATTGGGTTGGCTGATAACTGGATACGTCACATTTGCGATATACAAGATAAACACAGCAGTTACTTGGGCAAAGTACTTGATCGCACTGACCGCTTTGACAAGCTATGCGAATTAAACGTTGTTGAGCAAGTGGTTCATGTGTGCCAAACCAGTAGCGTGCAAGAAGCCTGGGCTCGCAATCAACCGGTCACGGTTCACGGTTGGGTTTACGGCTTACATGATGGCATCGCCCGCGACTTAGGTATAAGTATTGTCAATATGACTGAGCTCAACAGCCGCTACGAAACCGTCATGAGAAATCGCTACCCAAACACCTAATGCGCTAATTGATACTGTTGGCAAAGCCGTTCAAATTCATCTAGTTTTGGGTCAAGCCCCGTTTCTGATTCCAGTATGGCCGCTACACGTGGCGCCATCTTAAGCGCTTGGCGTGCATCTAAGAATAAAGCGCGCCAGCGACGAGCCAGCATATCTTCAACGGTTACAGTAAATTCTTCACGGGCACTGAAACGAACCATCGCTTCGTTAAGGCCTAAACCTAAAAGCTCATCAAACCCCTCAATGAGTCGAATGCGTTCAATATCTGTGCCAAACAAATGCTCACCAGGCGCTTGGGTCATCGAGATCGTTTGTTTTTGTGGGGCACCATGTAAACGCATACTGGCTGTCGCACAAGGCACCGAATTTTTAATTAAACCATGCGAAGTGGCCGCTTTCAAAACATCGTCAGCCATCACGCGGTAGGTTGTCCATTTACCACCTGTAACGGTGATCAAACCAGCCTCATCAACCAAAATAGTGTGTTCTCTAGAAATGGTTTTTGTACCCCCATTCGACTTTTCTGGGGTAACTAAAGGCCGCAGACCCACCCAAACACTTTTGACATCTTGTCGCGTCACGGGGCGCGACAAGATTTTGCTTGATTGATCGAGGATGAAATCAACCTCATGATCAAACGGTAGTGGTTCATGTGGTGCGTCTTCGCGCGGGGTGTCAGTGGTACCTAAAATCGTTGAACCTAACCAAGGCACTGCAAACAAGACGCGACCATCATCCGTTTTAGGGACCAATAACGCGCGATCAGTCGGTAACAATTCGCGCGAAACCACCAAATGCACACCTTGACTCGGTGACACAATACGCCGTGTTGAATCAATACCTGCCATATGGCGAATGCCATCAACCCATACGCCCGCGGCATTCACCACGCAGCGTGCTGTAACCTCTCGTGTGTCATCAGAAAAAACATCTTGTACCTGCAACGTAAATCGCGCTGCGTTGGGGGAAGGTAAAGTCTGAGCGCTTAAACTCGTTTGAGATGTTTGATGTTGAATGGGCGTGATTGCCTGAACACGACAATGATTAAACACTTTGGCACCCGCATCTTGCGCGCTACGCGCCAAGGTCAGTGCTAAGCGTGCATCGTCAAATTGACCATCCCAATATAAAACACCACCATTTAAATGTTCTGCTCGAACACCTGGCAAAGCGGCCTGCGTTTGCGCAAAATTTAATATTTTCGTTTGCCCCAAGCCCTGATGACCCGCGAGTAAATCGTAAAGTTTAAG
Organism: Alcaligenaceae bacterium UBA6179; assembly: GCA_002422175.1. Lineage (GTDB taxonomy): Bacteria > Pseudomonadota > Gammaproteobacteria > Burkholderiales > Burkholderiaceae_B > Algicoccus. The sequence continues at coordinate 14,898 of DITR01000057.1, read as the reverse complement.
CCCTGCACCATAAGTCATTTTGTCCCAACAACTATAAGCTGGCATCACAAAAGCCAGGGGCTGAGCTAAGTGGGGCGCGATATGCATAATCGTTTTTCGTTCAGCCAAAGCTTCGCGTACGAGCGAGATATTGCCTTGCGCCAAATACCGCACACCGCCGTGCAACAATTTGGTTGAACGACTAGAGGTACCACTCGCAAAATCGTTTAATTCAAACAGCACAACAGACAAACCACGCAGACTGGCATCGAGCGCTACGCCAAGGCCTGTTGCACCGCCACCAATAATAGCCATATCAAATATTGGCGGGGCATGCGGTGAATCGAGTTGTGAAAGTTTTGTCATGTCTAAGCTTATGGTAAGAAAGATACTTTTTAAGGATCTTTATTGAAAATTATAGACTTTTTGCTCATTCATCTTTTAACCCGATACACTAAACTACGTCATTATTAATGCATAGTGGCATAAATTGATTACATTAAAGGGTAATCACACTACACGCTGTCAAGATAAAAGAGAAAAAATATGCCTTACCTTTTAGCGATCGATCAGGGCACCACCAGCTCACGTGCCATTTTGTTTCGCTCAAACGGTGACATTGTGGCGCAGGTACAGCGAGAGTTTAGACAAATTTACCCAAATCAAGGGTGGGTCGAACACGACCCGATGGACATCTGGAAAAGTCAGCTTGCTGTATTAAAAAAACTTTTGCGTGATCACCCTGATGAAGCTAAAGGAATTGCCGGTGTGGGTATCACCAATCAACGTGAAACCAC
>DITR01000057.1:0-14030 GCA_002422175.1 Alcaligenaceae bacterium UBA6179 | reverse complement strand
CGTGGTGAACTGATGTTCGGCACTGTTGATACTTGGCTTATTTGGAAGCTCACGCAGGGTAAGCGTTTTCTGACCGACGTCAGCAACGCCTCACGAACCATGCTTTGGAATATTCACACCCATCAATGGGACGCTGCGCTACTCAACGCGTTGAATATCCCCATCAGTATGCTGCCTGAAGTACAGCCTTCAAGCGCTGACTTTGGTTTTACAGATGAACGTTTACTGGGTCATCGTTGGCCAATTGGTGGCGTTGCGGGTGACCAACAATCAGCCATGTTTGGGCAAACCTGTTTTGAGGCTGGGCACGCCAAAAACACCTATGGTACAGGCTGCTTTATGTTGAGCCACACAGGTCAAAAAAGCGTGCCCAGTGCAAATGGCTTGTTAACGACACGCCTCGCGCAGTGGGGTGATACACCCTCTTTTGCCTTAGAAGGCAGTGTGTTCATGGGTGGAGCGGTCGTGCAGTGGCTACGTGACGGTCTCAAAGCCATCAAATCAAGCTCACAGGTCGAAGCGCTAGCTGAAACCGTACCCGACTCGGGTGGCGTGGTATTAGTGCCCGCCTTCACTGGGCTGGGTGCCCCCTACTGGAAACCGAACGCGCAAGGCAGTTTAGTGGGGTTAAGTCGGGGTACTACAATGGGTCATGTTGCGCGTGCAGCGCTAGAAAGCATCGCTTTACAGAGTGCGGCCTTATTACAAGCGATGAACCGCGATGCGCGCGACAGCCATGCACCAACCATATACGAATTACGCGTTGATGGCGGGGCTTGTGTGAATAACTTTCTGATGCAAATACAGGCTGACTTGCTCGGCATACCGGTCATTCGCCCTCGAGTCATTGAAACCACAGCATTAGGCGCAGCTTATTTAGCAGGCCTACATACAGGCGTTTTTGCAGATTTAAATGAACTTAAAACGCACTGGCAAATCGAACGGATATTCGAGCCGCAATGGTCGCGAGACCAAGCTGCGGCAAAGATGGCGCAATGGGAACGTGCCGTAGCCACGCTCGATACACATTAATCATTTCTTAAATATTATGTCTACCTTTAATTGGATCAAAAACATCGAACTCAAGCAACATGTAAACAAACACAGTTGTTTACGACAGCTGGGTTTAATGAATTTTGTACTGATTTTTGTATTGTTTTGGGTGCAATTTAATTCCCCTGTTTATGCCGGGAGTGCCGTTGAAACAATAAGCCTTCCCGTCACAACGAACAACCCAAGTGATGATCAAACCCGCAGTGATACAGCGAGTGCCACACCCAAATCAGATTCGCCTTCAACGTTAACCCAACTTAAAACGGCCTATCACACAGCGACTGAACACGTTAAAGATACCTGGACAGAAGGCAAAGTTGAACTGTATGTCCCTTTTCTGTCCTATCACATGCCTTTTGCCTACAGTGCTGATAAACGATCAGAATATAACGAATACCCAGGCGGAGCTGGCATTGGTTTAGGGCGCTATAACGCCAGCGGTAATTATGAGGCCACCTACGCCATGGCTTTTTTAGACTCGCACAGCGACATGTCTTACATGGTCGGATATGCTTGGATCCCCACATGGAATGTGGGTAAGAGCGAGGTCAAAGTTGGTGCAGGTCTCACTGGGTTTATTATGTCAAGGCAAGATTATTTTGGTGGCGTGCCCTTTCCAGGTGTACTGCCTGTAGCGTCGATCAGCTACAAACAACTATCGCTTCAAGCAGCCTATGTGCCTGGCGGTCAGGGTAATGGTAATGTGTTGTTTGCTTGGGGCAAATGGACGTTTGATTAATCAGGTAGCCGGTTTACAAACACGAATTATTTCGAATGTACCTTTTATGAACAATCATATCGTGCCACCCGAGGGGATCATATTTGTGCCATGACTCGTATTGCAACCGATATCGCGTTGCAGCTAGAAACTCAAACACAGCTTCTACTTCAGCAAGCAATATCGGTTTTCGGGTTATTTCATTGAACTAACTATCATTTGACTGCTGCAGAACTTCAATTCATTTCATTCATTACGTCAAATCAGAAACCAACGAAGCTAAGGTGTCATCAGCCAATGAAGACACATGCATAGGGTACTCTTTATGGTCAGAGCCCACCATCATTTGTGCGCCACTTTTAAGTGACTTTTTCATTTCTGGGGTTAACTCAAAACGCAAAAAATGTACCGCAGACGTTTTGGTTTCAGTTGAACGCTCGAGGTCTTCATCAGCAATAGCGTAAACGCGTGCCTGGCCTTCCACCTGAATAAATATTTTGTGTTCAATACCGACCAAACGTCTAAGCGCCTCTTTACGATCTTGCTCGTTTGAGTACTCAATCATCATGGTGGCTTTGAAGTTTGAACCATCAGGCACGAGTGGATCGTAGGCAGCGATTTCGTCCATAATGCTTTCGTCGTCAAATAGCTTTTCTACACGCATCATTTCTTGTATTTGATAACGCATTAACAACTCGTTTTCAAAAATCAAATTTAAATTGTCACCGAGCGAAATCGTACGAAGGCGACGCTCTTCAATCGCCAATTTGCGTAGCTCTGGGCGAGCCTTATGATAAGCCTCAAGGGTCATCAAACTTTCACGTTTTATTTTAGACATAGAATTCTCACTTTATAAGCCATATGCTTTTGCAATTAATGTAATGGGGTGAGCCATTTCAGTTTCTTTCAAACCATTTTCGCGCATACCTTGTGCGATGTGATGGCCCGCTAACTGGCAGTCTGAACTGATGTAGTCAGGGGTGTTGTTAGCCATCGCTTTAAAAACGGGTTTACCAATTTTCATGGCGGTGTCGTGAAACTCTTTTTTAACGCCCCACGTGCCCGAGTGACCTGAACAACGCTCAACGACGTTCACTTCTGTATCAGGTACCAGTTTGAGCATTTCAGACGTTTTTCTGCCCACGTTTTGAACCCGTGAATGACACGGTATGTGGTAGCTTACATGGCCCAAAGACTGTGTGAAATCGGTTTTGAGCAAACCATCTTTATTACGATCAATAAAGTATTCAAAAGGGTCCCACATGGCGTCTTTAACAAGCTGAGTATCAGCATCGTCTGGGAACATCAAAGGTAACTCTTGTTTGAACATCAGCGTGCAAGAAGGAATAGGCGTTACGATGGCATAGCCTTCTTTGGCCAATTTGGCCAGTTTAGGAATATTTTTTTCTTTGTTGGCGGCCACTGACTCGAGATCGCCGAGCTCAAGCTTGGGCATGCCACAACAGGCTTCTTTTTGAACCACAACATAAGGTATTTCATTGTGGTTAAGCACTTTAATCAAGTCTTGACCAATACCTGGCTCGTTGTAGTTCACAAAACAGGTTGCATAAATAGCCACTTTACCTGGGGTGCGGTCGCCATTACGCTCAGGCCATTTTGAAGAAGCCTCGGCTAACTGTTGAAAGGTTTTTGGAGCATATTCAGGGATCCAGGCATCTTTATCGACACCAAGGGTGACTTCCATTGCGCCGCGCATTAATGATGTTTTATTCACAGCATTTAATGCTTCAGTCACAATTGGAATACCTGCAAACTTGCCCATTGTGTCAGTTGACGACAATATTTTGTCGCGCATCGACGCCTTGCCATTTTTAAAATCCACTGCCTTAGCGCGCAACATTAAATGGGGGAAGTCTAGATTCCAAGGATGTGGCGGAACATATGGGCATTTTGTCATGTAACAGACGTCGCACAAAAAGCACTGCTCTACGACTGAGCCATATTTGGCTTTATCAACGCCGTGAACTTCACCATCTTCTGTTTCATCAATCAAATCAAACAAAGTGGGAAACGAACCACAAAGAGAAACACAGCGGCGACAGCCGTGGCAAATATCAAATGCCCGCTCTAACTCTGCATTAAGTTTGTCTTCGTCGTAAAAATCGGGGTTAAGCCAGTCAATCGGGTGACGGGTTGGGGCTTCGAGGTTACCTTCACGTGATGACATAATGCCGTTCCTTTCGAGCCAATGATCGATATGAATGATTTTTTAAGAAATTGCGCCCTGCACAACCAGTACAGGGCGCCCACCTAATAAGTAAAAGGTAGTTTACTAATTATGCAACAAATGCGTCGAGCGCTTTTTGATAGCGATTAGCGTGTGAACGCTCAGCCTTAGCCAAGGTTTCAAACCAATCAGCGATCTCGTCAAAGCCTTCTTCACGAGCGGTTTTAGCCATACCTGGGTACATATCAGTGTACTCATGGGTTTCACCAGCGACAGCTGATTTCAAGTTGTCGATGGTTGGGCCGATGGGCATACCTGTTGCTGGGTCGCCTGATTGCTCAAGAAACTCAAGGTGACCATGGGCGTGGCCGGTTTCGCCTTCTGCTGTTGAGCGGAACAATGCTGCCACGTCATTCTGGCCTTCAATGTCAGCTTTGTTTGCGAAGTATAAATAGCGACGGTTAGCTTGTGATTCGCCAGCAAACGCGTCTTTTAAACAGTTTTCAGTTTTAGAACCTTTGAGTTGCATATAACCTCCTAGTGATAGCAAAACAGCGGGATCATAGTAAGCCGTGACAAAAGGTGTTACTTTTTTTTGCACATTATCTATTCCCGACTGCTCATTTTAGGTGGGTTTATGTAAGAGATAAAATACTATTTATTAACTACCCCAATAGTCAAAAGCAATTGCTTTATGAATGAGAATTATTATTATTAATCGGGCAACACCAATGTTCGGGCCGTTCCGTCAATCTGGACCTTCAAAATATGAAAGGGCATACCATAGGCTTGCTGTAAATTTTCCGTTGTTAAAACGGCCGAGATCGCCCCATCACTCAACACCTGCTGATGACCCAACAATACCAAGCGATCACACCATTGAGCCGCTAGATTGACGTCGTGCAAAACCAGCAACACCCCCACATCGTCAGTTCGCACCACCTTTTGGCAAAGACTAAGCAATTGCTTTTGATGCAAAGGGTCAAGACTCGCTAACGGTTCATCGAGTAACAACCAGCCTTTGCCATTAACCTGCACGCTTGCGAAAAGCTGAACGAGTGCGCGCGCGATATGAACGCGTTGCAATTGACCACCAGATAGTTGCGATAGTGGTCTTAAAATAAAACTTGCATCAATGGAAACCTGCGCTAACGCTCGCTGGGTTAATGCATTTAAATCAGTTGTATCGATCTCAGGAAAAGCAAAAAAACCGAGTTCAAGCAACTGCCCAACCGTCATGTTGAACGTATAACCAGGTTGCTGTGGCAAAACAGCACGTTTTTGTGCCAACTGAGCAGGAGATTGGCTATCAACAGCTCGGCTATCAAGAAAAATTTGCCCACCCTGAGGCGCCAAATCACCGGACAATGCGGCCAACAGTGACGACTTACCTGCCCCATTAGCACCTAAAACACCGATCAGTTCACCCCGTGTAAGTCGAAGCGACACGTCGCGCAAAACAGATTGCGCGTGATAGCCTAAACTGAGGTGATTGACTTCAAATGTCATATGTTTAACCCATTGCAACGCTCGTTAATTATAAATGCCCGACAAACTAGTCTGTGCCAAAATAAATACCGCAAGGTTTTTCTAACCCCTCATCATCATTAACTGAATAAAACCAATATGCGATTTGAAGACTTTTACGAAGGCCAAATTCTTAAACCCGGTTCGTTTACGCTTAATGAACAAGAAATTATCGATTTTGCTAAAGCCTATGACCCACAATGGTTCCATACCGATATTGAAGCAGCAGAAAAAGGGCCTTACAACGGCTTAATAGCGAGTGGCTGGCACACCTGTAGCAAAGCGATGCGCTTAGTCGTTGATACGTTTTTGAAAGACTCTAACTCAGTCGGTTCACCTGGGTTGGCGTACCTAAAATGGCCCGCCCCAGTGAGGCCGGGCGACATTATTGACACCGTTATCACCATGAAACAAGTGCGAATTTCAAGTAGTAAACCGGGGGTTGGTATCTTGGTGTGTCAGTGGCAAGCCTTTAATCAAGACCAAGTTGAAGTGCTTGATTTACAGGCCACCATTTTTTTCGATTTGAAGATTTAACGCTTTAACGCTTTAAAGCCACAGTCGCTGCATGCGCAATACTTTTTGCATCAACATTAAAAAACTGACGCAAAGCCGCACGGGTATCACTTCGGCCAAAACCGTCAGTGCCTAACGATTCAAAGGACCGATCTGGTGGAATATAAGCCCGCACGGAATCAGGTAGCGCGCGCACATAATCTGTGGCAGCAATGATGGGGCCGCGAGAGTTTGATAACAAATGCGTTAAATAAGGTTGATTCAGCGGTCTATTTGACGCTGCATCAGGCATGGAGTCTGTCGCCTGTGTAGCCACATTTTGCTTGCTTGCCTTCGCACCAAAGGTGCTGTGCAGCGCCCCCTCGCGGGCGAGTTCGCTCCAACTGGTGATGCTGAAAACATCCACACTGATACCCTGGTCAACCAGTAATTTTGCAGCTTTGATAACCTCAGTCAAAATAGCGCCAGAACCTAACAAGGTGACATTATGTTTTGATTCAGGCGATTCGTACCGCTCAAAAAGGTAACCCCCTTGCAGTATTTGATCTGCTTTTCCTGCAAGCAAATCAGGTTGTGCATAGTTTTCATTCATGAGCGTAATGTAATAAAAAACATCTTTTTGCTCGACCATCATTTCGCGCATACCTGCATCAACAATCACGGCTAGCTCACCTGCAAAGGCGGGATCGTAAGCTTTGCAATTAGGTATGGTAGCTGCCACAATATGGCTGGTACCGTCTTGGTGCTGCAAACCCTCGCCACCGAGCGTGGTGCGACCTGATGTCGCACCCAACAAAAAGCCACGCGAACGTTGGTCGGCTGCCGCCCATATCGCATCACCCACACGCTGAAAACCAAACATTGAATAATAGATATAGAAAGGCAACATGGCCAAACCATGCACGCTATAACTGGTGGCAGCTGCTGTCCAACTTGCTAAGGCACCTGCTTCACTGATACCTTCTTCGAGTATTTGTCCCTCTAAGGCTTCTCGGTAGGACAATACGGTATCAATATCTTCAGGTGAATAATGTTGCCCGACGCTGCTGTAAATACCGACTTGTTTAAATAAATTGGCCATACCAAACGTACGCGCCTCATCAGCCACAATGGGCACAATGCGAGGGCCTAGTGCGCCGTCTTTTAACAGTGTTCCCAGCATGCGCACAAAAGCCATAGTGGTACTCATTTCTTTACCATTGGCTTGAAGCGCAAATTTTGCATATTGCTCAATAGCGGGTATAGCCACCTGATCACACGTTGTTTCACGCTTCGGCAAGGCGCCCCCTAGTTTGGCGCGTTGTGACATCAAGTATTGCATTTCAGGGCTTTCTGGCGCAGGCTTATAAAAGCTTAACTGCTTTGTTTGTTCATCCGTAAGCGGTAAATTAAAACGGTTTCTAAACGCAATAAGGTCGTCTTCATCAAATTTCTTTTGGCTATGGGTCGTCATTTTGCCTTGGCCGGCTGACCCCATACCGTAGCCTTTTTTAGTGTGCGCCAAAATCACAGTGGGTTGACCCGTATGTTTCGCCGCAGACGCATAAGCCGCATAAATTTTGACTAAATCGTGACCACCACGCTTCAAACGATCAATTTGTTCGTCAGTTAATCCTTGGGCCAAATGCTCTAGAGCCGCATTTTGACCAAAGAAATGTTCACGGTTGTAGCGCCCGTCTTTAGCCGCAAAGGTTTGCATTTGACCGTCGACTGTTTGAGAAAACACATCGATCAAAGCATTGCTAACATCGCGTGCAAACAAGCCGTCCCAGTCACTGCCCCATACGAGTTTGATGACATTCCAACCGGCACCAGCAAAGAGCTTTTCAAGTTCGTCGATGATGCGACCGTTGCCGCGCACAGGGCCATCCAGGCGTTGCAAATTGCAGTTAACAACCCAGACTAAATTATCGAGCTTTTCACGGGCGGCCAGGGTCAACGCGCTCATGCTTTCAGGCTCGTCCATCTCGCCATCACCAAATACACCCCACACTTTGCGAGTGTCACAATTTAACAATTGACGGTGCGTCAGGTAGCGCATAAAGCGTGCGTGGTAGATAGAACTGATGGGCCCAATGCCCATTGAACCGGTGGGAAACTGCCAGAAATCTGGCATCAACCAAGGGTGTGGGTAACTGCATAAACCCCGTGCGCCTTCATCGGGGGCTGTAATTTCTTTGCGGTAATGCAACAAATCAGCTTCGCTTAAACGCCCTTCTAAGTACGCCCTGGCATACACACCCGGTGCACTGTGAGGTTGGAAGAACACCAAGTCACCACCATGACTTGCCGAGCGCCCATGAAAAAAGTGATTGAAACCGGTTTCAAATAAATCGGCCACGCTGGCGTAGCTGGCAATGTGGCCACCCAATTCACCATACGCTTGGTTGGCTTTAACCACCATGGCTAAAGCATTCCAGCGCATGAGTGATGCCAAGCGCTCTTCAATGGCTAAATCACCTGGAAATGGGGGTTGTTGTTCCACCCCAATCGTGTTGACGTAGGGGGTATTGAGGGCGGGCGTCCAGCCTAAGCGGTTTTGTCGCGCTAAGGCCACCATTTCATCCAGTATGAAGCGCGCTCGCGCAGCACCTTCACGTTGCACCAAGGCCCTTAAAGCTTCGCGCCACTCATCGGTTTCAGTTGGGTCAACATCTGGTGTGCTTAGGTTGACGGCGTTAACCAAAGCATTTGTTTCAAAACCGTTTGGAAGGGGGTGTTCAGGTGTCATGGAGCGAGCTGCCTATTGTTAGTAACGCTATGTCTAAATTGCTTTTTAAGGGCTATTTAAGGCCATTCATTTTGTAATGTGTATCTTTGATTTTTGATCTGCGATTTGCTTTCTATTTACAGACTGCACACTTGATATTTTACGTAAAGGAACCCGGCAGATGGTTGCATATTTAATCAATCAGACTTATTTTTAAGCATAAAATGCTGTTAAAACTTAAAGGTAAAGCACAATGAACCTTGATTCAATCGATATTAAGATTTTAGAAGCATTGCAGGTCGATGCCAGCTTATCAAACGTTGAACTGGCAAAACGCATTCACTTATCACCCTCACCTTGCCTAGCCCGCGTGCGTGCGCTTGAAGCAAGCGGTTTAATTAGACAATACGTTGCCCTACTTGACCCTAATTTACTCGGCCTGCAACTCAATGTCTTTATTTCCATCAGCTTAAAACAACAAAGTCGTGAAGCCTTACAAGCATTCGAAGAGCGTATCAGCATTCGAGATGAAGTGATGGAATGCTATTTAATGACAGGCGATGCTGACTATTTAATTCGTGTGGCCGTACCCGATATGCAAGCGCTTGAAGGGTTCATTCTTGAGCAGTTATCACCGATTGCGCAAGTTGAAAAAATTCGCTCAAGCTTTGCATTAAAACAGGTTCGCTATAAAACAGCTTTGCCACTGACTCGACAATTAAATTCCCTTTAAAAGTTAGGCTTCTTGCCTAAAGTGGGTCGTCGGCTGTAACGTATGCTTTAACTCATCACACGTGACGTACCCCACATGAGCAAGGCTTACCCTAATCCTAATGTAACCCTGTCTGATAAATACACCCTAGAGGCAGGTCGGGTGTACATGACCGGCACACAAGCACTCGTTCGCTTATTACTTGTTCAAAAGGCACGTGATGAAGCCAACGGCTTAAATACAGCTGGTTTTGTTTCAGGCTACAGAGGCTCGCCTGTGGGTGCGGTTGATCAAGAGTTATGGCGAGCGCGTGAACACATTGAAGCGCATGGCATCACGTTTACACCGGGCTTAAATGAAGAGCTTGCTGCCACCTCTGTGTGGGGCTCGCAAATGGTTACGCTTGATCCAAACGCAACAGTCGATGGGGTTTTTGCTTTGTGGTATGGCAAAGGCCCTGGGGTAGATCGCTCTGGCGACGTGTTTAAACATGGCAATTTGGCGGGGTGCTCTCAGTACGGTGGTGTTTTATTGATTGCAGGCGATGATCATGCTTGTAAGTCCTCAACCTCACCACACCAAAGTGAACATGCCTTTATTGCCGCGATGATTCCGGTCATGAACCCGTCAGGCGTGCGAGAATTTATCGAGTTTGGTTTGCATGGTTATGCCATGTCGAGGTATTCAGGCTGCTGGGTTGGCTTTAAAGCCATTAGCGATACCATCGAATCAACCGCCTCGTTCAACATCGACCCCATGTCGATTGAAATCAAAGTGCCCACTAGCTACCCGATTCCACCTAGTGGCTTTCACTTTCGCTGGCCCGACCCACCGCTCGAACAAGAAAACAGACTGCAACGTGAACGCATTTATGCTTTGCTTGAGTATGTGCGTTTAAACAAACTGAATCGTCAAGACTGGCACACCCCACACGCCAAATTAGGCATTGTGACCACGGGTAAAAGTTATCTTGATGTGCGCGAAGCCTTAGAGATGATGGGTATTAGCGAGCATGTTGCGCAGGCAATTGGTATTCGGTTACTTAAAATTGGTGTGTCTTGGCCACTCGAGCCTGAATGCATTCGTGAATTTGCCCAAGGCTTAGATGAAATTTTGGTGGTTGAAGAAAAACGCCAAATTATTGAATACCAAATTAAAGAACATTTGTATAACGAACCTGAAGCTTTGCGGCCGCGCGTTGTCGGTAAATATGATGAGAAAAGTGAGTGGGTCAACATACCGCACGATGGTATTTTGTTGTCACCTAACGGAGAACTCACACCCGCGATCATTGCAAATGTGATTGCCGATCGCATTTCGAAAGTGTGCGGTACTGAAAAATTAACCGATGCTGGGCGTCACTATTTAATTGAATGCCCCGCAGCGCAAGCCCTTGCTAACGGTGAAGAAGTGCTTGCACAACGCATACCTTATTTTTGTTCAGGTTGCCCTCACAATACCTCAACCAAAGTACCTGAAGGTTCGCGTGCCACAGCGGGTATCGGTTGCCACTATATGGTTCACTGGATGAACCGCAGCACTGAAACCTTTACCCAAATGGGTGGCGAGGGTGCCTCATGGATAGGGCAAGCCCCGTTCACCAAAACAAAACATATTTTTGCCAATATTGGCGATGGTACCTATATGCACTCTGGCTCTTTGGCCATACGCGCGGCCAAAGTGTCAGGCGTCAATATTACTTACAAAATTTTAGTCAATGATGCCGTGGCCATGACAGGTGGTCAGCCAGTAGAAGGTTCGCCGACCATACCGCAAATTTTGCAACAAGTGGCGGCTGAAGGCATTGAGCATCTGTACCTGGTGTCTGATGACATTGATATATACAAGAGCATGCCTGGCATACCCAAAGGGGTCAACATTCATCACCGTGATCAACTGGATGATGTTCAAAAAGATGCACGCGAAAAGAAAGGTGTATCAGTCATTGTTTATGCTCAAGTGTGCGCAGCAGAAAAACGTCGTCGTCGTAAACAAAAGAAACTGATCGATCCAGCCCGTCGTGTTGTCATCAATGAGGCCGTATGTGAAGGGTGTGGTGATTGTGGTGCGCAATCTAACTGTGTTTCAATTGTGCCGCTTGAAACACCATTAGGTCGTAAACGCACCATTGATCAAAGCTCGTGCAATAAAGATTACTCTTGCATAAAGGGCTTTTGCCCAAGCTTTGTAACGGTTGAAGGCGGCATATTAAAACGCCCTCAAATCGCACAAGCTAAAGTGCCTCACGATCTACCCAACCCCGTTCTCAATACCTTGGCTAAACCCTATCACGTTATCATCACCGGCATTGGTGGTACGGGTGTGGTAACGATTGGCGCTTTGCTCGGTATGGCAGCACATATTGAAGGCCTTGGTGTATTAGTGCTAGATATGACAGGCATCGCGCAAAAAGGCGGAGCCGTCACGTCACACGTAAAATTTGCGCAAACGCCTAGCGAACTTTTTGCTGCACGCATTGCAACCCGTCAAGCCGATGCGGTAATCGGTTGCGATTTAATGGTGGCTGCCGCTAAAGAAACGCTCAGCACACTTGAACCTCAGCATACTCAAATTGTTGTCAACACAGATGTATCGCCCACAGGTGTCTTTACACAAGACCCAGATTGGCAAGCATCGCCCACCGCACTATTAGCAAAACTTTCTGAGCATGCGCTTGCCGTCGATGCCATCAATGCGTCAGCTTTAGCGACGGCATTGCTTGGTAATACAGTCGCGACAAACGTGTTTATGATGGGCTTTGCTTGGCAAAAAGGGTTAGTGCCATTACAAGAAGCATCTATTATGCGTGCCATTGAGATCAACGGTGCTTCAGTCGATATGAACAAAGCCGCCTTTGCCTGGGGCCGTCAAGCCTGTCTTGATTTAAAGCTCGTGCAGTCTGTTGCAGGTCTAGACACGCGTGACAATATCATCACGTTGCCTCACGTTACCCCTACACTTGAAAATTTAATCACTGACCGTACACAGCGTTTAACTGATTATCAAAACGCAGAATATGCCAATCAATATGAACAGTTTGTGCGCGCCATTGCTGCCACTGAAAAAAAACACACCTATGGCGATCGCTTTGCACGTGAAGTGGGCGTAAGCTTATATAAACTGATGGCTTATAAAGACGAATATGAAGTGGGTCGTTTGTTTACAGAATCTGGGTTTTATGATCGTATTGCCAAGCAATTTGAACCGGGCTACACCCTACAGTTTCACTTGGCCCCACCTCTATTGTCTAAACGTGACAATCAAGGTCACCTCATTAAAAAAGCGTTTGGCCCTTGGGTCATTCATGCCTATCGTTTTTTAGCCAAGCTTAAGTTTCTACGTGGCAGTGTGTTTGATGTGTTTGGCTATAGCACTGAACGCAAAGAAGAACGGGCTGCAATTGAACACTTTAAAGCGTTAATGTTAAAAATCGCATCACAACTGAATGAAGCGAACTTTGCCACGGCACTTGAACTAGCCCGATTGCCTCAAAAGGTGCGTGGCTTTGGTCATGTGAAAGAGCGTAACGCACGTGAAGCACATGAAACTGAAACGCGTTTGCTGGCATCATTACAAGCTAAGCAGCCCGAATCAAACTGGGTTGTGGCTGAAGCCAGCCGAACCGGTACAGAAGGTTGAGTTTGAAGGTGATTTGTTAAAGGTACCTTGCCAAAGATGCCCTGCTGATGCAGGCCATTTAACTAAGGTGGCCGGCTAAAGGGTTTTTTGAAACACTTTGAAACACCTTTCTGTTTTGTTGAAATAGGTTTGAAACCCCCTGCATTGCACAATAGATCTGTCTTCAACACACAGAAAGGAAGTGCAAAATGAACAACTTAAACAAAACATCTGGTCTTAAAAAAACAGCCCAGCGCATTCGCCCTATTATCGTTGGTTTAACTTTAGCTATGCTCGCTGGATCGGGTATAGCCTATGCGTCGAACAACAACAGAGATGGTTGTGGTGGTAACGATGGTCAAAAATCTAAACACGGCATGCACTCACAGCAAGGGCAGCATGGTAAGCACGATATGCTTACACTGTCTAGCAAGGCTGTTGAGCAACTTCAATTAACCGACACGCAAAAGGTAGCACTGACTGAGGCACAAAATGCAACTCAAAAAATGCGTGATGACATGCGCAGCACAATGCGTTCAGCTAAAGAAAGTCGTCAGGCTGAAATGAAGTCAGATACCTTTGACCCTCGTACGATGTTTACCCAACAAGACGCGATGGCATCACAAATGCTTGCGGCTCGCCAAGGTGTTCAAAAGCAATGGCTCGCATTTTGGGACGGCTTGACTGACACACAAAAAGCAACCGTACGCGATTACATGCAATCGAAAAAATAATCACGCACCCATCTTTAATATTGGCAACATAATCTTCACTTGCAAACCCCCTCCTTGGGGGTTTTGCACAAGTGAAATAGTTCCACCATGCGCCAACACAATACCCTTCACAAGACTCAAACCCAGACCCACGCTTCCAGTGCGGGTGCGTGCGTTATCAAGTCGTTCAAAGGGTTTAAAAGCTCTCTCAGTATCTTGGCTTGAAATGCCTTGGCCGTGATCTGTAATGGTCAACACAGCCCAATCGTTTTGAT
>DITR01000128.1 GCA_002422175.1 Alcaligenaceae bacterium UBA6179 | reverse complement strand
CGAGCCCGACGTGTAAGTCAAGCACCAGATAACGAATGCCCGCACAAAAATGGTGCAAATAACCCCAAATCAAAACGAGCAAGACTAGCTTGACAAGTGTAAACCCCGCCAAAACGCTGATCGCCTCGTAACCCGCTGGCGAAACAAAACTCATCGCGAACAGCGGCAAAATAATAATGGGCAAGGCTAAAAACAACAGTGCACCGCTGATACGATGCAAAATTGAAATTTGCCCTGCGGGGGGCAAGCGGTAGGTAAGAATTTGGGACACGCCAATGTTGCGAAACGATTTGCGTGGTTTGACGGCGCTTTCTGCCATGACGACCTCGTTATAAGATAAAGACCTGCAAATTAAAAAAATATTATTATTAACAATGCGTATTTTCGCTGATAAGTTGTTACATCACAAACCAGACTATTTTAATCAATTAAATCAATGTGTTACGATAATAATACTTGTCAGTCAAATAAAAACCAATACGTAATTCTACAGGACGATCGGCGTAGGTGTATGAGGTTCTGTCAACACAAAGCAAAGGGGTATTTTTCTTGATGCTTAGCAACTCAGCGATCTCTTCAGACGCTGCAACCGCTCTAATTTGCTCTTGCGCGCGCACCATACTGACACCAAATTCGGTTTCGAACAAACCATACAGGGGCACCCCTTGATGCGCCTCGAGAAGAGAAGACGTTAAACCTTTAAACAGTGCGCCGGGAAGGTAAATATCGTCTACGACCGTTGGAACCTCATCAAAAGTGAGTACGCGACGTATATAAACCAACGACTCACCTACCCTTATATCAAGCTGTTGTGCAGCATGGGCGTTAGCCCGAATACGTTGGCAACTCAACACGTGACTTTGCGTTGGGGATGTGCGACCTTCACTGGCGGCCAAACGCAAAAAACGAAATCGAACGTTGGGTTCGAGGTGAGTCGATACAAAAGTACCCTTACCTTGACGTCGAATTAAGATGTTTTCGGCAGCAAGCTCGTCAACGGCTTTACGCACAGTGCCTTGACTGACCTGAAACCGGGCAGCCAGCTCAAACTCGCTGGGAATGACCTCGCCAGGCTTCCACTCGCCCATGTCTAGAGCACGAAGCACTAACTGTTTAATTTGTTGATAAAGTGGGCTAAAAGAAGCGCCACCTGCAAGGTTTGCTTGCTTTGTTTCAGAACCAGTCGCCGATGCGGAAATGTCAGACATAGTGGTTTTGCGAATTCATCATAAGCTCCAATTGTGTCACAGCATGATAAAAACCGCAAAACATCTTTTGTCTTATATAAGACATAAGACTGGTTGACGCAGAAGTCATACTCTTTTACAATTTGGTGAAAATGTTAAAAAGGTGGCGAATAAAATTGCCCGTTATCTAATTGGCAAAACCGCTACACTTGAGGTTGAATTTTTCCTCATGCCACTCACGGAGATCTACTTATGTCTAAACCCGTCATGCGCGTAGCTGTCACAGGCGCCGCCGGTCAAATTGGTTACGCCCTGCTATTTCGCATCGCTTCTGGCGAAATGTTGGGTAAAGATCAACCCGTCATACTTCAGTTGCTTGAAATTGCTGACGAAAAAGCACAAAAAGCACTTAAAGGCGTCATGATGGAACTTGACGATTGTGCCTTCCCTTTATTACAAAGCATGAGCGCGCATAGCGATCCTTATGAGGCCTTTAAAGATGTCGATGTAGCCTTGCTCGTTGGCTCACGCCCTCGTGGCCCCGGCATGGAACGCAAAGACTTGTTAACCATCAATGCCGAAATTTTTAAAGTTCAAGGTAAAGCATTGAATGACGTCGCAAGCCGTCATGTGCGTGTACTCGTGGTGGGCAACCCTGCCAACACCAATGCTTATATTGCCATGAAGTCTGCACCTGATTTGCCTGCACACAATTTCACTGCCATGTTGCGTTTAGACCATAATCGCGCCTTGTCACAATTAGCCAGCAAAATGGGGCGACCTGTTGCAGATATTCAAAAGCTAGCGGTTTGGGGTAACCATTCACCCACTATGTACCCCGATTACCGTTTTGCAACAATTGGTGGTCAAAGCGTGGCTAAATTAATTAATGATGAAGCCTGGAATCGTGATACGTTCTTGCCAACAGTTGGCAAACGTGGTGCTGCCATTATTGAAGCACGCGGCTTATCGTCGGCTGCATCAGCTGCGAATGCGGCTATTGATCACATACACGACTGGGTGCTCGGTTCGCAAGGCAAATGGGTCACAATGGGCATTCCTTCAGATGGCTCATACGGCATTCCTGAAGGCATCATGTACGGTGTACCCGTCATATGTGAAGGGGGTCAATACCACCGCGTAACAGGTCTTGAAATTGATGCATTTTCACGCGAACGCATGAATCTCACACTGAATGAGTTGCTCGAAGAGCGCGAAGGTGTGGCTGCATTGCTGAAGTAATGTTGTAAAAGGGCCTGTTTAACAGGCCCTTTTTTAATCACCTAACGGAGCACGACATGGCCCAATCACCATCAGCTGGTCAACGTTTTAGAACTGCACTGGCTGAAGAATCACCATTACAAATTATTGGCACCATTAATGCCAATCATGCTTTATTGGCTAAACGCAGTGGTTATAAAGCCATTTATTTATCTGGTGGTGGGGTTGCAGCGGGTTCTTTAGGTTTGCCTGATTTAGGCATCAACACGCTTGATGATGTGCTCACCGATGTGCGCCGTATCACTGACGTCTGTGATGTTCCTCTTTTGGTTGATATTGACACGGGCTTTGGTCCTTCCGCTTTCAACATTGCACGTACAGTTAAAAGCCTTATTAAATTTGGTGCGGCAGCCTGCCACATCGAAGATCAAGTCGGTGCGAAACGCTGCGGCCATCGTCCTGGCAAAGAAATCGTCACAACTGGCGAGATGGCAGACCGCGTCAAAGCGGCTGCCGATGCCCGCACCGATGATTCGTTTTATATCATTGCCCGCACTGATGCCATTGCTGTTCAGGGTGTTGATGCCGCAATTGAACGCGCGCTGGCGTGTGTTAAAGCCGGTGCTGATGCCATTTTTGCGGAAGCCGCTTACGACTTAGCCACTTACGAAAAGTTTGTCAAAGCAGTTAATGTGCCGGTTTTAGCAAATATTACTGAGTTTGGCGCAACGCCTCTTTTTACTGTGGAAGAGTTGAGATCAGTTCATGTGGCCATGGTGCTTTACCCACTGTCAGCATTTCGTGCCATGAACAAAGCTGCTGAAGCCGTTTATGAAGCCATTCGTAAAGATGGTACGCAAAAAAATGTCGTGAACTTGATGCAAACGCGTGAAGAACTTTACGAGCGCATTGGCTATCACGATTTTGAGAAAAAATTAGACACTTTATTTATGCAAGGCAAATAAATTAAATTAAATCTTAGGTATTGAAATTTAATAATCTATTTTATGACACGTCAAATCACCGCCCAGGAGCTCTAAGCGTATGGCATCTACCGTATCAAAAAAAACAGCTAAACAGACAGTCATCAAGAAAAGCGTGAAACCCTCTGTCGCACCAGCGCCCATCGCGACGGCCCCTGTCATAGCTGAAGCACCGAAAGTAAAAAAATCAGTTGCCCTGTCAGGTGTCATTGCAGGCAATACCGCTTTATGTACAGTTGGCCGTACCGGTAACGATTTGCACTACTGTGGTTACGACGTACTTGATTTTGCCGATCATTGCGAATTTGAAGAAATTGCGCACTTGCTGATTCATGGCAAACTGCCGAACAAAAACGAACTGGCTGCCTATAAAGAAAAATTGCGCAGTATGCGCGGCTTGCCTGCTCAACTTCAGGCCGCACTTGAATGCTTGCCAGCAGCCAGCCACCCCATGGATGTCTTGCGCACAGCAACGTCTGTTTTGGGTTGCATACTACCAGAGAAAGATAACCATAATGCGCCCGAGGCGCGCGACATTGCTGACCGCCTGATTGCCAGCTTAGGCTCGGCGTTGCTGTACTGGTATCACTACAGCCACAATGGTCGCATCATTGATGTACAAACTGATGATGACAGCATTGGGGGGCACTTCTTACACCTCTTGCATGGTCGCAAACCCGACGCAGAATGGGTACGCGCCATGCATACATCATTGAATTTGTACGCTGAACACGAATTCAATGCATCGACATTCACCGGTCGCGTCATTGCCGGCACGGGTTCTGACATGTACTCTGCTATTACGGGTGCCATCGGCGCTTTGCGTGGCCCCAAGCATGGCGGTGCCAACGAAGTGGCTTTTGAAGTTCAAAAGCGTTACGAAACACCCGATCAAGCCGAAGCTGATATTCGTGCACGCGTTGAAAACAAAGAAGTGGTGATTGGTTTTGGTCACCCTGTTTACACCATTTCAGACCCTCGCAATAAGGTTATTAAAGCGGTTGCACACCGCTTATCTAAAAAAGCGGGTAGCACCAAAATGTTTGATATTGCCGACCGACTTGAAACTGTCATGTGGGACATTAAAAAAATGTTTCCTAATCTTGACTGGTTCTCGGCCGTGTCTTATCACATGATGGGTGTACCAACTGCTATGTTTACGCCGTTGTTTGTCATTGCCAGAACCGCAGGTTGGGCGGCTCATATTCTTGAACAACGTGTTGACAACAAAATTATTCGTCCAACTGCAAATTACGTCGGCCCTGAAAACCTAAAATTTGTTCCGCTAAATCGTCGACCTTAAATTTTTTATGGGGCTTCTTTTAATGGGCCTCATCACGATTGACTTTTTAACGATTTAATTTAAACGCCTCACTCTTATCTGGAATATGCCATGTCTGCTCACATTTCAAATGTTCGCCCTGAACCCGATCAGGTTTTAGTTGATATCGTTGATTATGTTTTAAATTACGAAATTAAAAGCGATGTCGCTTATGAAACGGCTCGTAATTGCCTTATTGATACGCTCGGCTGCGGCCTTGAAGCGCTTGAGTACCCTGCTTGNNCCCATTCAAGCTGCCTTCAACATTGGCACAATGATTCGTTGGCTCGACTTTAACGACACATGGTTAGCGGCTGAATGGGGTCACCCTTCAGACAATTTAGGCGGCATTTTAGCCACTGCTGATTGGCTATCACGCAATGCTATTGCAGCGGGCAAAGCGCCGTTAACAATGCGCGATGTTTTAACAGGCATGATCAAAGCACACGAAATTCAGGGCTGTATTGCGCTTGAAAATTCGTTTAATAAAGTAGGGCTTGATCATGTCGTATTGGTCAAAGTCGCCTCAACAGCTGTTGTCGCACAGATGCTAGGTTTAAATCGCGATGAAGTCTTAAATGCGGTTTCATTGGCTTGGGTTGATGGCCAAAGCTTACGCACTTACCGTCATGCTCCTAACACGGGTAGCCGTAAGAGCTGGGCCGCGGGCGATGCAACCAGCCGTGCCGTTCGTTTAGCGTTGATCGCTAAAACCGGTGAAATGGGTTACCCCTCTGTTTTGTCTGCTAAAACCTGGGGCTTCTATGACGTTTTATTTAAAGGTCAACCCTTTAAGTTTCAACGCCCTTACGGCAGTTATGTGATGGAAAACGTTTTATTTAAAATTTCGTTCCCTGCTGAGTTCCATTCGCAAACAGCTGTTGAATGCGCGATGGACATTCATCATAAATTAGCTGCAGCAGGAAAAAAAGCAGATGACATTAAAAAAATTACCATTCGCACGCATGAAGCATGCATTCGCATTATTGATAAGAAAGGCCCTCTGAATAACCCGGCAGATCGTGACCACTGCATTCAGTATATGGTTGCCTTACCGATTTTAATGGGTCGTTTAACGGCCTCTGATTATGAAGACAAAATTGCTTCAGACCCACGCATAGATATCTTGCGGGACAAAATGGTTTGCGTAGAAGACCCTCAATTCACCAAAGACTATCACGACCCTGAAAAGCGCTCAATTGCGAATGCCCTAACGGTTGAATTCAACGATGGCAGTAAATTTGAAGAAATCGTTTGTGAATACCCAATTGGTCATAAGCGTCGTCGCACAGATGGCATA
Source organism: Alcaligenaceae bacterium UBA6179 (assembly GCA_002422175.1). Classification (GTDB taxonomy): domain Bacteria; phylum Pseudomonadota; class Gammaproteobacteria; order Burkholderiales; family Burkholderiaceae_B; genus Algicoccus. The sequence goes on along the minus strand of DITR01000128.1, from coordinate 2,642 downwards.
CCATTACTTGAAGCAAAATTCCGTACAAACTTGGCGCGCATGTTCCCCACTAAACAACAAGATCGTATTTTGAAGGTTTCTCTTGATCAAAAAGCGCTTGAGAAAATGCCTGTTCATGAATACGTTGACCTGTACGTGATTTGAAATGAGTGAAACCATTGTTCATCGCCCCCAAGAATATCGTTTTGCCTGCGAGGTCGATGGGCATGCGTGTGTGCTTGATTACCACCTCAACGGTCAAACCATGACGATCACCCATACGGGTGTGCCAGAAGCCGTTGGGGGGCGGGGTTTAGCCGCCGCCTTGACACGTGCTGCACTTGATTGCGCACGCAAAGAAGGCTGGTCAGTTGTGCCAATGTGCTCTTTTGCCGCCGTTTATATTGAAAGGCACCCACAATACCAAGATTTGGTTTTGGGTGCTTAGACATCGTTTAATGCGGCTTAAATGCCGAGCTTATTTTTTTATTTTTTGTAAAGGTTAACCATCATGTTAAAAGCGTATCGTGAACACGTTGCCGAGCGGGCGAGCTTAGGTATTCCGCCTCTTCCCCTCTCTGCTCAGCAAACGGCTGAGTTGATTGAGTTGCTCAAATCACCGCCTGCTGGCGAAGCTGATTTTTTAGTCGATTTAATTATTCATCGTGTCCCGGCAGGTGTTGATGATGCCGCTAAAGTCAAAGCGTCTTATTTGGCAGCAGTGGCCCATGGCACAGAAAAGTGCTCACTTATTTCCCGTGAAAAAGCCACAGAATTGTTGGGTACCATGCTGGGTGGCTACAATATTTCTGCGCTTGTCGAATTGATTGATGATGCTGTAGTGGGCGCTATTGCCGCCGAAAGCTTAAAGAAAACTTTGCTCATGTTTGACGCGTTTCATGATGTTCAACAAAAAGCTGAAAAAGGCAGTGCTAACGCCAAGTCTGTCATGCAAAGCTGGGCCGACGCTGAATGGTTTACCAGCCGCCCCGAGTTTCCAGAGTCAATCAAATTGACCGTATTTAAAGTCACAGGCGAAACCAATACTGACGACTTATCACCCGCACCTGACGCCTGGACACGACCCGACATTCCTCTGCATGCTTTGGCGATGTTGAAAAACCCTCGCCCTGGCAACGAGCCAGATGAAGCCGGCAAAATCGGCCCAATCAAATTACTTGAGAGCTTGAAAGAAAAAGGCAACCTGATTGCATATGTTGGTGATGTTGTGGGTACGGGCTCTTCACGAAAATCGGCGACGAATTCAGTACTTTGGTTTACCGGTGAAGACATTCCTTTTGTACCCAATAAGCGTTTTGGCGGTGTTTGTTTGGGAAGCAAAATTGCACCCATTTTTTACAACACGATGGAAGATGCCGGCGCCTTGCCTATTGAACTTGATGTGTCTGAAATGAATATGGGCGACGTGGTTGAACTGCGCCCCTACGAAGGTAAAGCATTAAAAGATGGCAAGGTTATTGCCGAATTTAAGGTCAAATCAGATGTCTTATTTGATGAAGTGCGCGCTGGTGGTCGTATTCCTCTCATTATTGGTCGGGGCCTCACCACCAAAGCACGTCAAGCATTAGGCCTGCCACCCTCAACATTATTCCGTTTGCCACAAGACCCCGTTGATAGCGGCAAGGGTTTTACCTTGGCACAAAAAATGGTGGGTCGTGCCTGTGGGTTACCTGAAGGTAAAGGCGTTCGCCCTGGCACGTATTGTGAACCGCACATGACCTCAGTCGGTAGCCAAGACACCACCGGCCCCATGACACGTGACGAGTTAAAAGATTTGGCTTGTTTGGGCTTTTCAGCTGATTTGGTGATGCAATCGTTTTGTCACACAGCAGCCTACCCTAAACCCGTTGATGTCAAAACGCACCACACCCTACCTGAGTTCATCAGCACCCGTGGCGGCATCTCGTTGCGCCCTGGCGATGGTGTGATTCACTCATGGCTCAACCGTATGCTGTTGCCCGATACCGTCGGTACCGGTGGTGATTCCCATACGCGTTTTCCGATTGGTATTAGCTTTCCAGCAGGGTCTGGCTTGGTGGCATTTGCCGCGGCCACAGGTGTGATGCCGCTTGATATGCCTGAGTCGGTTTTGGTGCGTTTTAAAGGCAAAATGCAGCCTGGCGTGACCTTGCGAGATTTGGTTAATGCAATACCGCTTTATGCGATCAAAGCAGGTTTATTGACCGTTGAAAAGCAAGGCAAGAAAAATGTTTTCTCAGGCCGTATTTTAGAAATTGAAGGCTTGCCGAATCTGAAAGTTGAACAAGCTTTTGAACTGTCTGACGCTTCAGCAGAACGTTCAGCCGCAGGTTGCACCGTTTACTTAAACAAAGAGCCCATTATTGAATACATCAACAGCAATATTGTGATGCTTAAATGGATGATCGCCAATGGTTATGAAGATGAGCGCAGCATGATGCGCCGTATTCATGCGATGGAAAAGTGGTTAGCAGACCCTCAGTTACTCGCCCCCGATGCCGATGCCGAGTACAACACGGTGATCGAAATCGACATGAATGACATCGTCGAACCTATTTTGGCATGCCCCAACGACCCTGACGATGTTAAAACATTATCAGAAGTGGCGGGCGTCAAAATCGATGAGGTCTTTATTGGCAGCTGCATGACTAATATTGGCCACT
>DITR01000063.1:341-6791 GCA_002422175.1 Alcaligenaceae bacterium UBA6179 | reverse complement strand
AAACCGCTTTGTTTGAAACGCTAGCCCTTGAGAAGACCCATGCACAACCCCAGTAGGCTGAACTCACTCTTTAATGCATGTATTTGCATATCAGCTTTAGTGGCCGTTTTCATTGCACTCATCAGTCAACATATGTTTGACATGCAACCCTGCGCCTGGTGTGTTTTTCAGCGCTTACTTTTTTTATGTATTGCGCTGTTTTCAGCTGTCAGTTGGTTTATTGCATCATTTAAAGTTAAGGCTGCATCAAATACCTTAACTATTTTGACTGGTCTAGGTGGAATAGCTAGCACACTCTATCAACTCAACGTCGCTTCTAAACAATTTTCATGCGACCAAACGTTTGCTGATATTTTTATGACCCGTTCAGGTCTTGAAAGTGCCCTACCCCAGTTGTTTGGTATTTATGCAACCTGCGCAGACGCCCGCATTCACCTATTGGGCTTGGAGTACGCTGTCTGGGCACTCTTGCTTTTTGCATTACAAACTATCGCAGCAACCATGGCTGTCATATTTAGTTATCGTTCGCGCCATAACCTAAATTAAACTGTAAACCGCTACCGTCATGCTTGTGAGCGCGATCTTTAGATAGGCGTTCAAGATATTCAGGGGTGATATCACCCGTGACGTATTTCCCTGTAAAGCAAGATGTATCAAACGAAGTTAAGGCTGGGTTTAAATCAGACACAGAGCGTTGCATGTCAGCAATGTCTTGGTAGACCAAGGCATCAGCACCAATTAAGCGAGCAATTTCATCGTCTTCTCGTCCGTAAGCAATAAGTTCGGTTTGTGTAGGCATGTCTATACCATACACATTCGGAAACCGAACGGGTGGTGCAGCAGAAGCCATGAATACTTTATTTGCACCCGCTGCGCGTGCCATTTCAACAATTTCTTGACTGGTGGTGCCTCGAACAATCGAGTCATCAACGAGCAGAACATTTTTACCTTTAAATTCTTGACCGATTGTATTGAGCTTCTGGCGTACTGATTTTTTACGAATAGCTTGCCCTGGCATAATAAACGTGCGACCGACATAACGGTTTTTGATTAAACCTTCGCGGTACTCTAAATTAAGTCGAGCAGCCAATTGCATCGCCGCTGGCCGTGATGAATCAGGTATGGGCATGACCACGTCAATTTCGCCTAAAGGCAACGTTTTAGCCACTTTATCTGCAAGATATTCACCCATACGTAAGCGCGAAGCATAGACCGATACGCCCTCAATCACTGAGTCAGGCCGCGCAAAATAAACGTACTCGAAAATACAAGGTGCATGAGTTTTTTTGATTGAAGACTCTTGACTAAATACTTCACCATCGAGTGAAATAAAAATAGCTTCGCCAGGCAAAACATCACGAACAAACTCAAAGCCTGAACCCTCTAATGCAACAGACTCTGAAGCGATCATATAAGTCACACCTTCATCAGTCAGATGACGGCCTAGGCAAAGCGGTCTAATGCCATGAGGGTCTCTAAACGCCAGCACACCATAGCCTGAAATTTGTGCTGTCACCGCATAAGCACCCTTCACACGTTGATGCAGACTTTCAACGGCTCTAAATATGGCGTCAGGGTCTAACGATACGCCATTGGCTGCGCGTTGTAACTCATGTGCCAGCACGTTGAGCAACACTTCAGAGTCTGAGTTGGTATTAATGTGGCGTTGATCAACACGAAATAACGCTTCACGTAATTCGCGCCAATTAGTGAGATTGCCATTGTGAGTAAAGGTCAGGCCAAACGGTGCATTGACATAAAAAGGTTGTGCTTCCTCGTCGCTATCGCTTGAGCCTGCCGTGGGGTAGCGTACTTGCGCAACACCACTAAAACCAGGCAATGAACGCATACTGCGGGTGCGAAATACATCACGAACTAAGCCGTGACCTTTATACATATTGAAGTTACTACCATCTGATGTGGCAATACCGGCTGCGTCTTGACCACGATGCTGTAACAGCAGCAAACTATCATAGAGCAGCTGATTAACCGGACCATGACCCACAACCCCAACAATTCCGCACATAATTGACCTTGGAATAAAACAAAAGAAAATTTAAAAAGGTAACCATTGATTCATCGGAGCCGGTAACTTCTGCCCAATTTGATGAATAATGCCAGTCACTTGTTTTGATAATGATGCATTTTGCCACCAAGGCTCTTGAATCAATGGCGTATAACCCACCAAGGTCACAATAATAAGCACCAGCAACAACCCCCTTACGATACCAAATAAACCACCTAAGCCACGGTCAGCCGGCGATAAACCTGTACCCCTCACCATAGCGGCCAACGCCATATTGACTAAGCCGACCGCTAACAGAGTGGCCACAAATAGGGCGAAATAGGCTATGCCCATTCGTAAATAGTCTTGTGTGACCCAGTGCAGCACCCATTGCTCTGAGACAACAGGCCCCCACCATACGGCTGCTAAAAATGCTAAACCATAAGCTACCAAAGAGAGAAGCTCTTTAATGAGGCCTCGCATAAGCCCCAAAACAAATGAGACCCCAATAATGCCCAACACACCGAAATCAAAAGCGGTCACTGTGTAGTTATGAAGCCGTTGGCATACCCAAGCGTACGCAATCTAGCCTGAGCGGCTTGAGCGGCCTCACGGCTTGAAAAGGGCCCTACACGCAAGCGAAAAACCTGCTTTCCATTAACGGTAACGGGCTCAACGTAGGCATTTGTAATGCCCTCACCCTTTAATGTTTCGCTGCGGGCTTGCGCATCAGCTTGAGCGCTATATGAAGCGATTTGAACAACTAAATTTTCTTTAATGGTAGGTGTTGCTTGAGCAACACGGGGTTCTGCTGAAGGCGTGACCCGACCCTCAAGAATGGCTCGCGCACGGGCACCCTCATCAGGTCTGGGCATGATCGGTGTTGCGGCTGGTTTAATTTCGGTTTCAGTCGGTTTGTTGACCCCATTAGTTACCTGCGCAGGGGTGGTTGCGTTCACTGAGCTGGTCGAATTATTGACATCAGACTGCCCTGAACTAGCCGGATTAACAACAGCCTGCCCAGCAGTCTGTGCGCCTGAATCAGTGCTCGGGTTCGGAATGATGGCGGAACCCTCTACTTGAGCAGCAGGAGGGGTCAAAACAGGGTTAAAAGGCGCATTGCGACTGGGAATTGAGACTTCGATGTTTGACGGTATTTTGACGGGCTCACTATCGAGCAACATAGGCAAAACGATGATGGCACATAAAACAATTGCCACAGCACCTGCCAAGCGCCGACGCGCCCTAATTCGCAACTCAGCCGCTTGAGCTTCGCTTGAAACAGAGGGACGGGTTCGCCCGACCGGGCGACGCTGTGATGTAGATTCTTTTCTAGAGAAAAAACCCATTAAGTCATGCCTTGTAAAATTGCTGAAACGGTTAAAAATGAACCAAACACAACAATTCTATCATTCGGGTTTGCCCGCGCTAAAGCCTGAGCGTATGCTTTTTCAGGTGATTCAAATGGCTCAACGGTCGGCGGCTTTTCAAGTGGGTCTTTTGAAGGTGCAAGGGAAGACTCAACTCGCTTTGCTAAGGCTGCGGCTGTCAACCCCCGAGGGCCGGGTAAACCACAACAAAACCAACCATCAATACGGGGGCTTATTGCTTGAACGACCCCTTCAATATTTTTATCAGCCAACATACCAAATACGGCATAGGTATAGGGGGCAAAACCCATATTGCTGATATTTTTTTCTAGTACAGCCGCGGCATGTGGGTTGTGTGCGACATCTAAAATAACAGTCGGTTGACCCGGCATAATTTGAAAACGGCCTGGCAATGCTGCTTGAATAAGCCCTTGCCTAACGGCCTGTTGTGGAACAGCTAATCGGTCACTTAAGGCATCAAGAGCAGCCAAAGCACCTGACGCATTAAGCAGTTGATTTGCACCCCGCAAGGCGGGGTACGCAAGCGCACTACGACGTTTACCGCGCCCGGCGTAGGCCCATTGTTGTTTATCACCCGAATAATTAAAGTCGCGACCCATGAGCCACAAATCAGCTTCAATGACTTGGGCATAGTCTAACAATGCTTGCGGAGGCATAGGGTCAGCACAAATAGCAGGGCGATGCGGTCTATATACATGGGCTTTTTCAAAACCAATTTTATCGCGCGTATTACCCAAATATTCCATGTGATCTAGATCAATGCTGGTCACAATAGAACAGTCGGCATCAATAATATTTACAGCATCAAGCCTGCCACCTAAACCGACCTCAAGCACCATCACGTCAAGATTGGCTTGTGCAAAAACATGCAAAATCGCCAACGTTGTAAATTCAAAATAGGTGAGTGACTCATTTGCAAGCAAGCGTGCATGCTCTACCTTAACAAATGCAGCAATCAACCTTTCGTCGTCTAACGACTCACCTTGAATACGTGCCCTTTCATTAAAGTCAATAAGATGGGGAGAGGTATACAACCCAACACGGTAACCCGCAGCCAGTAATATTGACTCAAGCATGGCACAAGTTGAGCCTTTGCCATTGGTACCTGCCACCACAATTTTGACTGCTGGCGTATCAAGCGCCAAATGATGGGCTACTTTTTTGATGCGCTCTAAACCCATATCAATTAAGCTTGGGTGCATACCTTCTAAATAACCAAGCCATTCAGATAGTGAGNNCTTTTTAAAAAATATATTTATACATGTCTTCCCGAAAAAAAGAACTCGATTTACTTGCAATTACGCTCATGTTGCTACTTTGCACGTTATGGGGTGGGCAACAATCGGTGGTTAAACTGATTGCAGACGATATGTCACCCGTTTTACAAATTTCAGTTCGCTCTGTTATTGGCATCGCTTTACTTTCATTGTTCATGTGGCAACAAAAAATTTCTTTTGCGCTACATCGAGGCCCTTGGCGGGCCGGCCTTTTAGTTGGTTTAATGTTTACAGTTGAGTTTTGGTTGATTGGTGAAGGTTTACGCTTAACAAGTGCCTCACATATGGTGGTTTTTCTCTATACTGCCCCCATTTTTACAGCACTTGGTTTGCATATTTTTTTACCTGAAGAGCGGCTTAGTATGGCGCAATGGAGCGGCATATCGGTTTGCTTTGTTGGTATTGCCATCGCTTTTATCGGTGGTTTTATTAATCAAAAAATTGAAGCTGATATTCTTTTAGGCGATATTTTAAGCCTTTTAGCTGGCTTAACCTGGGGTCTCACCACAGTTGTTTTGCGATGCAGCCGATTAACCAGCATACCAGCCGCACAAACGACCATGTATCAGCTCATCACGGCATGCATAGGCTTGTTCATAGCAGCAATGTTCATGGGGCAATTACATGTGAACTGGACGCCTGCAGTCATCACCGGCGTGGTCGCACAGGGAATATTCATTTCGTTCTTTGCCTTGTTGGTGTGGTTCTGGTTGCTTAAGCACTATATGGCTTCAAAACTCGCAACCTTTAGTTTTTTTACACCCATCACAGGGGTTTTGTTTGGTGTGTGGTTATTAAATGAACCGCTTCATACTTATTTTTTATTTGGGGCAGCTATGGTTATTCTTGGTGTTTATATTGTGAATCATCCGCGCGCGCAGGTAAAAGTAAAACCTATCGTATGTGCCTAGCGATTATTGCTTTTCAAGTACTCGATGATTGGCCTTTGATTATTGTGGCTAATCGAGACGAATATCACGCGCGGCCAACCCTTGCCGCCCAGCCTTGGTCAGAAAACCCCCAAGTTTTAGCGGGTAAAGATTTAGAGGCAGGTGGCAGTTGGTTTGGCGTGACGCAAACAGGTCATATGGCCTTGCTCACAAATTATCGCGAGCCTTCGGTGGCCAAGCAAATAGCAACCACTCGTGGTGAATTAGTTTCAAATTATTTAATGCACCCCCAAAAGCCGCTCTCTTATCTTCAAACTTTAAAAGTCCAAGCGCATCTTTATAGCGGTTTTAATTTGTTAGTGGGTGATCGATTTGGCTTGTTTGCTGCCTCAAACAGATCAGCCCAAGCGGGCGTTCTCGCTAAAGATTCTTTTGAACAACACATTTCTAAAGGGGTGTGGGGCTTATCAAACGCATTTTGGAATACCCCGTGGCCAAAACTGACACTTACGCGTGATGCAGTTAAGCAATATTTACTGAATGTTCAACAGCATCACAAACAACCCCAGGCAAATGAATTCATACAGATCATGCAAGATATTGTGCCTGTGCCTGATAGTCTGTTACCCCGAACAGGCTTATCGCTAGAAAGAGAACGACAATTAGCAACGCCATTTATTATTGGGCATGACTACGGTACACGCAGCACAACAGTGTTCATGCAGCACAAAGATGGAAATATTTTTTTCCAAGAACAAAGCTATATGCCAGGTGCTTTAACCCCAAACAAATCAGTTACATGGAAATTTAATTCCCAACACGCTAAATTGGGGTGGCAAAGCGAATAAGCACTTAAGCACTTAAGCACTTAAGCATTAATTAAAAAG
>DITR01000063.1:0-148 GCA_002422175.1 Alcaligenaceae bacterium UBA6179 | reverse complement strand
ACACGGCCGGCTTTATCGTAAGCGGCAATTGACTCACGGCGCTGCTTGATCTGTTTTTCAATAATGGCAACCACCTGAGCGTCATCAAGCTCAATACGCTCATCGACTTCTTTTTGCTTAATTGCCGCTTGTAAAAAGCGAAGCGTGG
>DITR01000182.1:1496-18167 GCA_002422175.1 Alcaligenaceae bacterium UBA6179 | reverse complement strand
TTTTACGCAGCTTTTACGCAACTTTGGTTTTACCGGTTGCGCGTAAAGGGTCGTTAACTCAGCGGTAGAGTGCCACCTTCACACGGTGGAAGCCAGTGGTTCGAACCCACTATCGCCCACCAATTTGGTAACGGTTCAGCGCCCGGTTCAGCGCACCCCTATGAGTGCGCTTTTTGTTATGTTGGCCTTAGGGTGTGTTGCATACAAGCAAGACTTAAATGCCGCCCGACAACGCAACCAATACAGTTACCACGCCAATCAATAAATTAATACTTACCCAAGTACGAATTGTTTGCATGCTTTTTGCAGCAGCGTCCCAGTCTTGTGCAAATGTAGCTAAAGTAAAGCGCTTAAATATTGCAAAGCGAATGTGAAAAAATATCAATACCATAATGGTGCCCAGCACGGCCATGATGGTCCAACTCAGGGGCATGGCAAAAGGAATGTTGGCTTCAGACGAGGCACGGGCTACGCGCCCGATCATCCAGTAGCCTGTTACAAGGGTGGTGATAGAAGCAAAAATAACTGTCTTGAAAAAACGCCCTAAAACTTGATGCATAAATTTTAAACGCGTGGGCAAATCAAGTTGGCCCAATGCGGGTCTTAGATAGAAATGGATAAAAAACATACCCCCAACCCAAACAATAATGGCTACAACGTGAAGTAATTTAAGCAGTTCGTAAAGCATGGTGCCCCCAGGGGTTAATGTTGCGTTTATGTTGTAAACATTTCAAGAAATAGAGTATCAGGTCTTGACGTTTTTTGACCGATAACAAAGATTTATTAGGGGCTAATTGAATTGGTGTAAACGGCTTCACCTAAGATGAAAGTAGACGAAACGTGGCGGTCATCACCTAATATCATTAAAGCAAATAAGCGTTCGTCAATATTTTTAGCATGAGCCATGCGTTGTGCTGTGAGTTTTTTCGCATCAGGGTTGATGATAATAAAGTCAGCCTCTTTACCCACTTCAAAATTGCCAATCTGAGTATCAAGCTTGAGTTCTCGCGCCCCGCTCATGTCACTCGCAATGCCGACACGAATATGGCGTTTCTGAGCGGATGCCAAATCAAACAAATCGCTTCCAAGAAACAAATTAGAGCTGGGACAAAAGGCCATGGCTGCTCCGGTTTCACCCATGCGCGCACGATTAGTATCGTTGTGGGTGCGTTCGGCATTGGCATCGGCATCGAAACTGCCACTGGCATGTTAAGTGTCAATTAGCACTCATTAAAAATTAAAGCGCGGAACCTGCAAGAGGTGTCCGCGCTTCGATAAACAACTCAAATTATTTTTTAGGTAATTTGCTTGCAACGCCTTCAACAAAAAAGTCTAACTTGCCAATTTCAGCATCTGTCATGACTTGCCCTGCAGGCACCACAACCACACCATCTTGGTTTTTAATTGGACCGGTGAATGGGTTGAATGTATTGGCTTTAATGCCTGCTTCAACTTTTTGAACCGCAGCAACCACGTTGGCTGGGACAGCTTTGTTCAGTGGTGCGGTGCGAATCATTTCTACTGAGTACCCGCCCCAAATATTTTTGGGCTTCCAGTTACCAGCCAAAACAGCTTTCATACTTTCAGTGTAGTAATTTCCCCATTCATGAATGGTGGCTGATAGTTGGGCATCGGCGCCATACTTTGACATGTCTGAGTGGTAACCAAAAGCATATTTACCTTTCTCTTGCGCCGCTTGAACAATCGCGGTTGAGTCGGTGTGATGCATCAGTACGTCAGCATTTTGCGAAAGTAAGGTTAAGGCTGCCGCACGCTCTTTACCGGGGTCATACCATGTGTTGACCCAAATAACGCGCACTTCTACTTTTGGGTTGACGCTACGCGCACCTAAAGTAAAAGCATCAATACCTTGAATCACTTCAGGTATGGGGAATGCCGCGACATAACCCAAAATATTGGTTTTAGTCATTTCACCCGCCACGATACCGTTCACGTAGCGGCCCTCGTAAAACCGAGCGTTGTAATTGGCAAAGTTTGTATCGTTCGATTTATAACCTGTACCATGAAAAAATGCGACGTTAGGAAACTGGCGCGCAACCTTTTCTGTTGGGTTCATATAGCCAAAGCTGGTTGCAAAAATTGCCTTACAACCCGAGGTGGCCATTTCGCGAATGACACGTTCTGCATCGGGGCCTTCTGGCACGCTCTCAACATAGCTCGTGACAACCTGACCTTTAAGGGCGGTTTCCATTTCTAAACGACCTTTGTCGTGCTGGAATGTAAAGCCAGCATCGCCAATAGGCGAAACATAAACGAAACAGGCTTTGACAGGCTCTGCTGCCTGAGCAGAGCTGAATACTGATAGGGGTGTTAACGCAGCTAAAAGCAGCATTGATTTCTTTAAACTTTTAGGAATTTTCATACGAATGAATCCATGAAATAGGTTGATGATTTGACTGCTGAGGCGAGACGACAAAAGACTCGTTAAATTTTTTAAAAATATACGGCTGTCATAATAAAAAAACTTAACAATGCTACATAAGTAAAAAAAGACTGATCAAAACAACATTATGCGTCAGGGCGATACGGCTTACCTAACGATGCGGGTGAGTTCAACCGAATAGATAATGGGTTTCTAGAGATCATAACCAGCACGATTATGGTCGCTAAATAAGGTAGTGCTGAAAGCAATTGCGAGGGTAAGTCAATTTTGAGGCCAGAACCTTGAAGAAACAGTTGCACAATCATGACGCCGCCAAATAAATACGCTCCTACCATCACTCTGAAAGGGCGCCAGGTCGCGAAAACAACCAGTGCTATCGCTATCCAGCCTTTACCAGCAATCATTCCTTCTGACCACAAGGGGGTGTGAAAGATTGACATGAATGCACCGCCTAAACCTGCCATGGCGCCTCCAAATAAGACCGCAAAGTAGCGATACTTTAAAACCGGATAGCCAATAGCATGTGCCACAGCGGGCGATTCACCGATTGCTCTTAAAATTAGCCCTTGGCGTGATTTGTATAAAAACCATAAAACGCCCCAAAATAACGCCCATGAGACATACACAATGAATTGCTGGTTATAAAGCGCCTCGCCTAAAATGGGAATGTCTGAAATATAAGGTATTGGCAGGGTTGGTACGGCGGTTAGCGTTTCCGACTCGTAGGGTTTTCCGATAAAAGCTGATAGCCCCACCCCAAATATGGCTAAAGCTAAACCTGTTGCAACTTGATTTGCCAACAAGGTAATGCTTAAAAAAGCAAAAATTAAAGATAATGTTGCACCTGCAAACATAGCAGCAACAGACCCTAACCATGGGTTGCCAGTATGAAACGTGACCGCAAAACCGGCAACAGCACCCATGGCCATCATGCCTTCGGCCCCTAAATTCAATACGCCAGCCTTTTCTGCAATGAGCTGACCCAGCGCAACAATAATGAGGGGGGTACCGGCAATAATGGTGGCGTATAAAATTGATGTGAAAATATGTGGGTCCATTACTTTAGGCTTCTTTTTTTGTTAGACCGATATAGCGAAGACGATATTGCACCAATATATCTAAACCGAGCAAAAAGAATAGCAGCATGCCTTGAAAGACTCGCCCAATTGAAGAGGGTAAATTTAAATAATGTTGGGCTTGCTCGCCACCCAAGTACAGTAGCGCCATAAGTAAGCCCGAGAAAAAGATACCGACAGGGTGCAATCTACCGACGTAAGCCACAATAATTGCTGCAAACCCATAGCCATTTGAAATGTGGGCTGTTAATTGACCCGCTGGCCCTGATACGTCTGTCATGCCCGCTATACCGGCCAGCGCACCGCCAACTAATAAACCTAACCATATAGAACTGTTAATTGAAAAGCCAGCATAGCGGGCTGCCGCTTTTGCATAGCCTGAGACCAGCATTTTAAAACCGGTAAAGCTCTTAAAAATAAAAAAGTAAGCCACAACTAAAAAAAACAAAGTGAAAAGTAAACTCAAATTGACGCGTAACCCGTCAAACAAAGTGGGTAGTAAGGCCGTTTCTGAAAATAGAACCGTTTGAGGAAAACCAAAGCCGTCAGGGTCTTTCCAGGGGCCGTGCACAAACCATTCGGCCAAATACTGGGCAACATAAACTAGCATGAGCGAAACAAGAATTTCATTGGTATTGAAACGAGTACGTAAGTAAGCGGTGATACCTGCCCACAACATACCCCCAAGCATGCCCGCAATCGCCATTTCAGTGAGCAACAATATTTTGGGGTGATAGTCAAAGTGAATGGCTACCCCGGTGGCTGCGATCGCGCCTAATATAAATTGACCTTCGGCACCGATGTTCCAAACGTTGGCACGAAAACCAATGCTTAGCCCCGTCGCAATTAAAATTAAAGGCGTGGCCTTGAGAAATAGCTCTGAAATACCGTAGCTGGTTTTTAGAGGGTTAATAAAAAAAATTTCAAATGCTTGAATGGGGTCTTTACCCAGCAAACCAAATAAAATAAAACCACATGCTAACGTCATGACGATTGATAGTAGCGGTGAAATGTAACGCATGAGCTCAGATGCTTCAGGGCGTTTTTCAAATTTAAGCAGCATATGCAAGTTCCAAAATGAGCGCTTTATGCATCTGCCAAAGCAGTTGTGTTGTCTGTTTTTGGCCATAACCCACTCATCCAAACACCTATTTCTTCAACGTTGGTGTCTCGGGTAAGCTTGGCAGGTGAAAGTTTGCCATCAGCCATCACAACAATACGATCTGAAATTTCAAATAGCTCGTCGATTTCTTCTGAAACAACCAAAATAGCAACGCCCTTATCTCTCAGCTCTAGTAAAGTTTGTCTAATAAATAATGCCGCACCGATATCAACACCCCAAGTGGGTTGTGCCAAAACAATGACCTTGGGGTTTTGCATGATTTCACGGCCAACAATAAATTTTTGTAAGTTGCCACCCGATAATGATTGAGCCTCTGATTGTGAGCTATGGCATTTGACGTCAAACTTTTTAATGCAAGCTGATGCGTAAGCCCTCACTTTGTCATACTGAATGAGGCCATATTGAACGACTGATGGTTCTATCATCGTCATTAAAGCATTGTCTTCGAGTGACATCTGTGGCACTGCACCACGTCCTAAACGTTCTTCCGGTACAAAACTCAAACCCAAACGGCGCCTGTCTCTGGGGTTCATTTTGCCAACATCGACGCCACAAATTTGAATGCTCTCGGTTTGGTTTATAGGTTCTTCACCCGAAATGGCATAAAGCAATTCTTTTTGCCCATTTCCTGAAATGCCGGCTATACCTAAAATTTCACCTGCTCGTACTGCAAGATTTATATTGTTCAGATGAATACCAAAGGGTTCTTTAGATGCACAAGACATCCCTTTAATTTGAAGTAGCGTTTCACCGGGTGCGCTGGCTTGATGTTTGTACGCTATTAAATCTTTGCCGATCATCATGCGCGCCATTGACTGAGGTGTTTCGTCAGAAGGTAGGCAGTTGGCCACAACTTTACCGCTGCGAAGAACCGTAGCTGTGTGGCAAAGGGCTTGAATTTCGTCAAGCTTGTGGCTAATGAACAAAATGCTACAGCCTTCAGTTGCCAATTGCCTTAAGGTTTCAAATAGTTTACGTACAGCAGAAGGTGCAAGCACCGAAGTGGGCTCGTCCATAATCAGTAATTTTGGTTTTTGTAATAAACAACGAATGATTTCAACTCGCTGCATTTCGCCCACAGATAAGGTGTGAACAGATCGAAATGGATCAATAGGTAGATCATAGCGATTAGAAATTTCAGTAATTTCTTGCGCCAATTGTTTAAGTTTGGGCGGGTTATCAAGCCCTAAAGCCACATTTTCCAACACACTTAATGTTTCAAACAGCGAAAAATGCTGGAAAACCATACCAATACCCAGTTTGCGGGCCTGTGCTGGGCTTGATATGTTGGTGTCATGACCTTGCCACAATATCGCGCCTGAAGTGGGTTGCGTGACGCCGTAAATCATTTTCATGAGGGTTGATTTACCAGCCCCGTTTTCACCCAGCACAGCATGAATTTCACCCGGCAATACGCGCAGATCAATATGATCATTAGCCACAACTGTTTGATAGACCTTGCGCATACCCTTGAGTTCAAGCAAAGGGCTCGGCAATGAAGCCAGGGAAGTCATGGGGATTCCAGTTGATTTATGTGGACATATTGTGCACTGTTTGTGCCTAGTATGAATTCGTTGTGATCAGCCATTTGGGTTTGTTTAAGCTGTGCCCATGCCGTGGCGACTGATAGGGTAACCAAAGCGGGTACTTCACCGACGGCTTTAGAGCGCAAAATAATGTCTTCTCAGTTTTCGTTGGTGAAAAGTTTAGTTAAAAGTGGGCAGGGGAGTCTTGCAAAAACGTATTTTATAGGTGGACGGTGCATGCGTCATGAGTTTGCCGTGTTGGTCCCAATTTAATTTTTTCAACTCTTTTGCAAACACCATAAAAATAGGTTGCTCAAAGTCATGCACGACTTTGTCAGCCTAAATAGGGTCGTTGCGCACAAAAGCCATCACTTAATTAAAAACATAATGGGGCATATTGCCAACTTGTTCACTATGTTGGTGCGTCGCACAAATCTGATCAAGATTGGCGTCGAATAAAGGAACGAAAACTTTAAAAAAATGTTCAATGATGCCTCAATAAAATAAAAAATAGATAAATAAATCAAACGGTTATTTTTTTAGTAAAACGTTGGCACGATAAATGCTTGGTAGATATTGCTTACTTTACACAGCTGCTGATAAATAGCATTGTTTTGACCATTGTATTGATAACAACCTCTTGGAAGACATCATGAAAAAAAATCGTTTGTTTGCATCATTATTAAGTGCACCATTACTTATTGTTGGCATGCAAATCGCACATGCAGCAGACGCAGTGAAAGAAAATGAAGCGGGCGCACAAGTTGTTGAATCGGGTAATGGCACAGATTTGGGTAATGGTTTTTCGTTAACCGGTACCGTCACGGTGATTAACGATTACCGTTTTAGGGGCTATACACAAACAAACTTTATGCCTGCTGCCCAAGTCGGAATCGACTTATCTCATTCGTCAGGGTTTTATTTGGGTAACTGGAACTCAAACGTAGACTGGGTTAACGGCGCGTCACTTGAGATGGATTTTTACGGCGGTTGGAAGGGTGCTGTGGGTAACGGCATCACACTTGATGCAGGTGTCATTCAATATACCTACCCCGGTGCATCCGTCGAAGTTTCACCTTCAACAACCGAACTTTATTTAGGTTTGGGCTACGATAATTATTCAATTAAAGCGTATTACTCACCCACTAACTTTTTTGGTGGCGCTGACTCTAAAGGCAACTGGTATTTTGATGGTAATGCCAGTTACGACTTAGGTGATGGTTGGGGAATTGGCTTACATGCAGGCTATCAAACACTTAACAATGCAACCAATATTAATGGTTCAAACATAGGTGGTTATTTTGATTACAAAGCGGGCGTAACGAAAGACATCAGTGGTTGGGTTTTTGGTGTGTCGGTTGTCGGGGCTTCCGCTGACAATTGGTTTGCCTCGTCACAAGGCTACAACGCAGGTCGGGTTGGTATGCTGGTTTCGGTTGCTAAAGGCTTCTAAAGACACTTGCTAGGGTGGTGATGCACTCATTCTATGAAATTAGATTGAGTGCATTGTTATGGCTGACCTAATTTTTGCTGTGCATGCGTCGTCTGGCATGGGCAGCAACCCCTTCGGTTTGTAATGCCCAGTCAATTGGGCTTGAAAGTAATGCCAAAGATCGATGCGTTAATTTTTTTTGCCATAATGGTGCAGGTGCGCGCTGCATAATGGCTAATACCCAGTCTGGCAAGGCATGGTAAGCCGCTTGAATAATCAACTTTACAAAAATACGATCTTGTAAATCAGCTGGAAAGTTGTCAATTAATTGCACAATCTCTTTTGCACGGTGGTCAAATTTAAGCTCAGGTTCATACGATTTGAGCATGGCCAGCGCTGTTGATTGTGAGTTGGGCAAATGTGTTGCACCCAAGCGTTCACTGACTGTCATCATCTCTAAAAAGTACTGATCTCGTGCTGATTGTGAGAGTTGGCTGTCACCATGCGTGCAATAAGCATTTAAAAAACTGATTGTCTCGCCTAAATGCACCCACTTTAATAAATGAGGGTCACGTGCGCTGTAGGGTGTGCCGTCAGGCCGTAGGCCTTTAATATGCTCATGCACCTGATTGACCCTAATAATGGCCTGGTGTGCCATGTCAGTTCCACCGTAGGTAGTTGCAGCAATAAAGTACGCTGTGCGACCCAAGCGTGCTTTGAGATTGGTACGAAAACTCGAATGGTCCCACACGCCCGCTAAGGCACCTGGGTGCAGAGCCTGAATCAATAACGATGACAGCCCACCCACTAGCATTGAAACAAAATGTGCATGAACCAACCAAGTAACTGAGGTGGGCCCAAAAAGCCCTGCATCACCGGCAGGTTCTAAAAATAGTGTGGGTGGGTTTGTTGACCCTGTCATCAACCGAATGCGCCGTGCAATGAGGGTGCGAACGGAATCATTCAACATGATGAGCTTGCGCAAAGCGTGCAGCGATTGCAACTGTCTGGGCATGCACAGCAACGGTTTGGTTAATATCATGGCCATACCCGCCCGCCATGGCAACGGCCACCCCTATTTGACGTTGTCGCGCAAATTCAAATACCTTTTCATCACGCATCATCATGCCTTGTTGCGAGATTTTTAAGCGCCCCAGTCGATCGCCTTCATGTGCATCAGCACCCGCCAAGTAAATAATAAAGTCAGGTTTAAAGCGGCTATTTAACTCGTCTAATCCGCGGTCAAGGGCTGACAAATACGCGAGATCAGTTGTACCGTCAGGTAAGCCGATATCTAAATCACTGGGCTCTTTACGAAACGGAAAGTTATGCTCACCATGCATTGAAAAGGTAAATATAGAGTCGTCTTGCGCTAAGACTGATGCCGTTCCGTTACCTTGATGAACATCTAGATCAACAATGGCAACCTTTAATACAAAGGTGTGCTGTCTTTGCATGACCCGAGCAGCAATGGCTGCATCATTAAAAACACAGAAACCACTGCCTTTAAAACGATAAGCATGATGTGTGCCCCCAGCTAAATTAACACTGACTCCCTCATTTAACGCTGCTTTGCAGGCTGCAATCGTAGCGCCAACAGATCGCCGAGAACGCTCAACCATAGCTAATGTCCAGGGAAAACCAATTTCGCGTTGTTGTTGAGGTGTGAGTGTGCCGTTGACGACACTTTGAACATACGCAACATCGTGGGCTAATAATATTTGCCGATCGGTGGCAGCAGGCGCCTCAAGTAGCTCAACAGTCGGCATCTGTGCAACAGCTTCACGTAACAAACTATATTTAGCCATCGGAAAACGATGCCCGGTTGGCAAGGGTAAAACAAAATGATCAGCATAAAAAGCGTGCATCAAAATCTCAAATGATGGTGTAGAGCGCCCACTCGATTTAGGTTAAAGCGGTCAGACAAAAATGACGACAAAAACATCAAAACTAACCTAGTTAACCTTTAAATTAAACATGAATTATGATAGATTTGGTTTGGATCCATTAACATGACCTTTAAAATTTTAATTCTTAAGGAGCCATGCCATGCACCGAACCATCCTCAGTGCGCTTAGCTTCATTGCCTTGAGCTTGAGCAGTTTGATCGCAACCCCTGTCGCTTTGGGTCAGATGTTACCTGTTGGTTCGCAAGTCGTTTCAGGTTCTGTGGCCGGCGTCACGCAGCTTTCTACCAACCTTGACCAGGGCGGTAATTTTAATTGGTACGACGCAGGCGCACGTATTAACGTGTTACGCCAGTTCAATACTGAATTTTCTGGCGGTGTTTCGGTCGGTTATAGTCATCAGGGTTGGTCTTGGGGTGATGCCCGTGCTTTTGGTGGCGCAGCCCCTTGGGAAGGTATCAACAACACTCAACTCGGTTTAAATCTGGGGTACAACCCAAACGCTGATTTGCGTTTAGGACTGATGCCAATTGTGCAGTGGCGTGCTGAAGATGGCGTCGGCACAGCAGGTTCTGCCGTTTATGGTGGTGTTGTCAGTGCCGCACAAACTTTTTCGCCTGGGTTGACCTTGGGCTTGGGTGCAGGTGTATTTAGAGAGTTTGGTGAAACTAAAACTTTCCCATACTTAGTTGTTAATTGGAAAATTACGCCTAAACTCACTTTAGCGAACCCTTTACCAGCTGGCCCAGCGGGTGGCGCTGGCCTTGAACTGACTTATGAACTTAACCAAGCTTGGAAGTTTGGCTTAGGCGGTTCATATCGTCAAGATCGTTTTCGCTTAAACAATACAGGTTCATTTGCTGGCGGTGTCGGGCAAAATACCTACATACCGATTTTTGCGCGTGCATCATATTCGTTTACCCCAAAAACCAGTCTTGATTTTTACTTGGCAGCCATGGCTGGCGGTCAAGTAAAAGCCACCTCGGCAGATGGTAACCAAACCCTGAGTGACAACTACAGTACTGGCGTGGGTTTAGGTTTAAATCTTTCGCATCGGTTCTAAGTCATCAGTTCTATTTACCCGAGCGTTGATATCGTAGCTATTCTGAAAGGCGGTGCTTGCTTGGCCCCTCAGTGAATATTCAGCAAGCTATCAGCCGCTTTAACATCACAGCTAATAGCACAGGGTGGTGTTTGTATATGCGATGCATCATGTATCAAGACCGGTTCAACTTGCTTTGTTATCGGCGCCCAAGCGAGCGCCATGAGGTGAAGTGGCGTGGGTTTAATCTGTATAAATTGCCATGGGTGGCTTGGGGGTCGTGCTTCAGGGGTATATTGAATTTGTGGTTGAGTCTGACTCAAATCAAAATAAAACGTGTCAAGCCCAATTGAAATACCTAACCCCTCAGCCTTGATATAAGCTTCCTTTAAAGTCCAGTATTCAAGTAGGCGGTGACTGTTGGGGGTGTGCTCATGGGCCAAAATGTCGTCATGTTCAGGTGGGGTGAAAAATCTCGCAGCAAAAGCGGTTTCAGGTACTTTGCGTGTGAGACTTTCAACATCAAGACCAACATAAGCGTTCAAGCTGACAGCCAGGGCAACTAAACCATCTGTGTGGCTTAGATTAAATTGCAAGTGGTGTGGTGCCTTGCCCATTAAAAAAGGTCGGCCATGAGAGCCTAAGCCAAATTCAAGTTCAGTGGGGTCTAGACCTAGCACTTTGGCAAGTGCCACCCGTTTTAGGGCATGACTGACTAAAAATGCGTGCTGATGTTTAGCATGATGAAAACGCTTCATGCGTTCAGTTTCAGTATTAGAGAGCCAACTTTTTAAGGTTTCAATACATTTTGTTGCCGTGATGCGCGCGGGATCAAGATGCCAAATGGTGACATGTTGATTATCTAAAAAGTTGCTAGGCATAGTGTGATTTCATCTTGTCAATACAATATACTGAATTTAATAATATTGAATGATCTATTTTAACAACTCGGAGCATAGATCCATGGCTACACCCATTAACCGAATCACATCTGATTTTGCTGTCGCACCCCAATTAGGGCCTGAAGATATGGCTGAAGTTGCAAAGCTGGGTTACAAGAGTGTGATCATCAATCGCCCTGATTTTGAGGGTGGGGCTGATCAACCGACTGCCCAGTTAGTCACAGCTGCCGCCCTTGCGGCAGGTTTACGCGTTGAGTATCAGCCTGTTATTAGTAGCCAAATTTCTGCTGACGATGTGACTCGTTTTGCTGAATTATTACACACGATGCCTGCACCTATTTTGGCTTATTGTCGCTCTGGGGCACGTTGTACGGTGCTCTATCAAGGTGCAATGGCTGCCGGTTAAATCAGTCACCGCAATACGTTTAGTCTTTTTTGATGTTATTTGAATTAAGCGCTACCATTGAGGTAGGTTGATCATGTCATGTCGTTGCGGCAACATTTTTGAGGTCACGTGACCTCTTCACTAAAAGGAGCCTGCTATGTTTAAAAAAGTTCTTATTCCAACCGACGGTTCTGCTTTGTCAGCCCAGGCAGCCAATGCGGGTATTATTTTTGCTAAATCTATTGGCGCTGAAGTGGTTGCTTTGTATGTCGGTCAGCCCTTTGCAGCCACAATTGGTTTTGACGGTATGGCAGCGGCGTACGCGATTACCGATGAAGATTACGAAAAAGCGACGGCTGACCAATCTAAAAAATATTTGCAAGCCGTTGCTGACCGTGCTGAGACAGCCGGTGTAGTGGCCACAACCGAATCGGTTATAAATTTTAATGTAGCAGATGGCATTGTTGAAGCAGCCACTCGACATAAATGCGACATCATATTTATCGGAAGCCATGGCCGTAGTGGTTTGTCGCGCTTATTGCTGGGTAGTGTCACATCTAAGGTTTTAGCTATGTCAAAAATAGCTGTTTTAGTTTATCGTGTCAAAGAAGATTAAACCTCAAAGTTAACAACACTATTTAAAAAACATCATATATTTAAAGTTAATATTGATTTCCAATATTTAAAATAATTGCTAGGAGCAACAAGCATGACCGTAAAAATAGGCGACACCATACCTGAGGGCACCTTGACCGAGTTCGTGGAAGTTGAAGGGGACGGTTGTTCAGTGGGTCCTAATGACTTTAAAGTGTCAGATTTAGTCAAGGGCAAAAAGATTTTAATGTTTGCTTTACCCGGTGCATTTACGCCCACTTGCTCTGCACAGCACGTGCCTGGTTATGTTAAACATCACGATGCGATTATGGCAAAGGGTGTAGACGAAGTTTGGTGTGTAGCGGTGAATGATGCCTTCGTTATGGGTGCTTGGGGCCGTGAACAACACTCTGACGGTAAAGTGCGCATGTTGGGAGATGGTTCAGGTCACTGGACCAAAGCAATGGGCCTAGAGTTAGATCTGACTGCACGTAACATGGGTGTGCGCTCACAGCGTTATGCCGCCATTATTGATAATGGTGTGATCAAAGCTTTAGAGGTTGAAGCGCCTGGCAAGTTTGAAGTCAGTTCAGCTGAGGCAATGATCAAACATCTTTAATTTTCTGTCTAAGCGGTTTTTTTAAGTTAATTAAGGGTTAAGTTCGATGATGTCGGGCTTAACCCTTAAGTTTTTTTAATTTTTAATTGTTAGTTCAATCAGTAAATGCCTTTATTTGGGCCAAAGTGAGACATGTTTTCCATTGTTCGTTCTTTTTCTTCGCTTTATTTCGCAACCCTCTTGATGGTGATGGGGCTTGGGTTGTTCAATGTTTACATGGGGTTAAAGCTCACTGCTGATGGCGTCAGCCAGGTATGGGTGGGTGCACTCATTTCGGCCTACTACTTTGGGCTGGTATTGGGTGCGAGAGCAGGCTATTTGATGATCGTGCGGGTAGGTCACGTACGCGCTTTCGCGGTAGCTTCAGCCACATCAGCCGTCATGGTGTTGGCCCAAACGCTCGTTGATGACTTGCTCATGTGGGTGGTGTTTCGAGCGATAGTGGGTATGGCCATGGTATTGCAATATATGGTTATTGAAAGTTGGCTTAACGAAAAAACTCAGAACCATAATCGCGGTCGTATTTTTTCAATTTATTTAGTGATGTCTGGCTTGGGTATCGTGCTTGGGCAAATGGCGATTACCCTTTACCCAACCCTTGATTGGCGTCCTTTAACGTTGGTGGCAATTGGCCATATCTTGTGTTTAATACCGATCGTATGGTCAACCCAGGCACACCCGTTGGTCCCCGTACCCGCGCCATTAGATATTAAATATTTTGTGAAACGTGTGCCACAGGCCCTCATCACCATGTTTCTTACAGGCAGCATTGCAAGCGTCTTCTATGGCTTTGGGGCAGTTTATGGGGCTTTGCATTCGTTTGATACCCTGCAAGTCGCAACGTTTATGTCGATCACTGTTTTGGCAGGTCTGTTGGCGCAATGGCCAATGGGTTGGTTGTCTGACCGCATGCCGCGCGAACGGCTCATCGCTTTTAATGGTGCGGCGCTAGCAGGGTTAGGTGTTTTCTTATGGGGCTGGTTACCCATTTCTTTTGAATGGTTGTTGGTACTTGGGGCGGCCACGGGTGCCTTGCAGTTTACCCTTTATGCCCAAGCCGGTTCTTTTGCAAATGATATTATTGCCCCAGAAAAGCGCGTCAATTTAAGTGCTATTTTACTGATGGTATACGGTATTGGGGCCACCCTTGGTCCATTGCTCGCTGGCTATCTCATTCGTCTTGCGGGCCCAGGTATGTTGTATGTTTTTATTTCAGCATGTGCGATTTTATTATTTGTAGCTATGCAACGCATTAAAAGTCAGTCTGAATAATCGGTTGTTGATTAACTGTGATGCTCGGTAAGCGACTCTTTCAGGGCGACAACGCGATTACATCAAGTGTAGTTGACTTGCCCGAAATAAGTTGTACTGACCCCGCAACACTGATAATCTTTCATCTTTGTTAGGCAACCGAGACAGACCTCGTAAACCGGAGAAACACCTATGCGCAAAACTTATAAGCATTTGATGGCAGTCACAGCAGTAGCAGCGGCAACGATGTCGTTTAACGCCATGGCTCAAACTAAATGGAATATGGCGACCCCATACCCAGAAGCAGAGTTCCATACTCAGAACATCAAGTTATTTGCTGATGATGTCAATAAATTGTCAGGGGGTGAACTGGTTATTACTGTTCATTCAGCCCAATCTCTTTTTAAACACCCAGAGATTCCTCGTGCAGTGCGTACGGGCCAGGTTGAAATCGGTGAGACAATTATGTCTAACCTAAGCAATCAAAACCCCATTTTTCAAGCTGATGCGATTCCGTTTTTAGTCAACGGTTACCCAAGTGCTATGAAACTTTGGCAGGGTCAGCGCCCATTCGTTGAAGCCTACTTGCAAGAGCAGGGTATGCGTTTAATTTATGCTGTGCCATGGCCTGGTCAAGGCTTTTTCACCAAGAAAGAGATTCAGAACATTGCTGACATGCAAGGTGTTAAGTTTCGCACTTATAACTCAACCACTGAAAAGATGGCAGGTCTTATGAAAGCCGTTCCAACAACAGTTGAAGCGGTTGAAATTCCTCAAGCCTTTTCTACCGGTATCGTTGATGCCATGGTCACTTCAGCAGCCACAGGTTTTCGTACAGAAGCTTGGTCGTTCTCAAACTATTACTACGACCTACAAGCGTGGATGCCTAAGAACATGATTTATGTTAACGAGGCAGCATTTAAAAAATTACCACCTAAAGCGCAACAAGCAATTATCGATGCGGGCAAAACTGCCGAGACACGTGGCTGGAAAATGAGTGAAGAAGTATTCAACGAAACAACTGCTAATCTCAAAGCCAAAATGAATTACCGTACAGCTAACGAAGCCTTAACCAAATCGCTGGCTCAAGTTGGCGACGTCATGTCAGTTGAATGGGCTGAAGCCGTTGGCCCTAATGCCGAAAAAATTCTTGCTCCCTTACGTTAATTGACTTGAAGTTACAAAGCCGGCGGTGACCTGCCGGCTTTATTTTTTTGGAACAGGACGCCATGCTTAGTAAATTTCTCGATCGGCTCTTTACCTTGAGCGGGTATTTAGCAGGCGTCTTTTTAGTAGCGATCGCTGTTCTGGTTGTCGCTCAAATCGTAGCTCGTTTTTTTAACAAACAAATTCCCTCAGCAGACGAGTTTGCAGGTTATTCTTTGGCAGCAAGCAGCTTCCTAGGGCTGGCTTATTCGTTTCGTTCAGGTTCTCATATACGCGTAACCTTGTTGACAGACAGATTGTCATCTAAAGGTCAGCGCATCATGCTGTTATTGGGGCTTGCTTTCGCAGCAGTGATGATTGCCATTTGGGCGGTTAACTCAATTTCTTTGGTTTATGAAAGCTGGGCCTTCAAAGAAATCTCAACAGGCATTTTAAAGTACCCCATCTGGATTCCTCAATTAAGCATGGGCATTGGTGTGACGCTATTTTGTTTAGCGATTCTCGAAGACTTAGTCAACGTGATTCGAGGCAAAGAGCCTAACTTTGAAAAAAACAAAGAACGAGTGATGGACTAACCCATGGATGTCTCAACAATTGGTTTGATCGTCGCCGTCATTATGTTGGTGCTTTTGGCTTCAGGTGTTTGGGTGGCCGTCACATTGATGTCTGTCGGCTTAATTAGCATGGTGATGTTTTCTCATGCACCCGCAGCCAGTATTCAAACAACGGTTATTTGGGGGCAGAGTTCAAGTTGGGCATTAACTGCGCTACCTTTATTCATCTGGATGGGTGAAATACTTTATCGAACACGGTTGGCCAAAGATATGTTCGAAGGCTTATCGCCTTGGTTGGCCGGGTTCCCGGGTCGTTTGGTACACATAAACGTCGTGAGTTGCGGTATTTTTGCTGCCGTTTCAGGCTCTTCAGCCGCCACCACAGCAACAATTGGTCGCATTACTATTCCTGAACTGCTTAAACGAGGTTATGACGAGCGAACAGTCATTGGTAGCCTGGCTGGTTCATCAACTCTCGGTTTTTTGATCCCTCCATCGATCATCATGATTGTTTATGGCGTCGCAGCTGATGTCTCGATTACGCGTTTATTTATTGCCGGGGTGTTGCCTGGCTTGATGTTAATGGTTATTTTTATGGGTTATTTGGCCATTTGGTCCGTGCTTAACCCCTCGAAGGTTCCCCCCCGGGAAGAGCCTATTCCGTTTCTAAAGCGTATTCGTGAAACGGC
>DITR01000182.1:0-1393 GCA_002422175.1 Alcaligenaceae bacterium UBA6179 | reverse complement strand
GCAGCCTTTCTGTCAACATCAATGGGTTTTACTGGTATTCCACGCGAACTTGCTGCGTGGGTGGGTACCTTAGAGCTCGGCAAGTATGAGCTACTTTTGGCGCTCACTTTGCTCTTTATTATTTTGGGTTGCTTTCTTGACGGTATTTCAATTGTGGTACTGACTGCTGCAGTGATCATGCCTATTACTCAACAAGCAGGTATTGATCCGATTTGGTTTGGCATTTTCATCGTTGTGGTGATCGAAATGTCACAAATTACTCCGCCAGTAGGTATTAATTTATTTATATTGCAGTCGATGACGGGTAAAAACTTATGGCAAGTTGCTGTTGCTGCTTTCCCATTTTTCCTTTTGCTCGTTTTAGCGACTATTTTGTTGATCATCTTTCCCGAGATTGCAACCTGGCTACCGAATACGATTCGGCAATAAAAAAACGTGTTGACGCTAGATGAAAATTGAGTAGCATGATTGATCTACCTATCTTGTTATGCATGTTTAGCCTAGTGTCTGAGCGACAGTATTATTTTGACGGGACGAACCTATGCGACTCGATTGTTCAAGTCGGCTTGCGCTAGCACGAGTTGCTTAACAACCAATAATACGAATTTATCGCGCGCACGAAAGCTTCACGGCTGACGTGTTGGTGCATCTCTAGGTGCTGAAAAAGCTACGGCTGCAAAAACAGCACCTGCTACCAAAGGCAAAACTATTGGACGATGCGCACTGACTTCACATCAATTTCAACGTGCTGCATGAAATCGGAGTCGACCTCACCCATGATCACGACCGTGGTCTTTTCATTGATGGGTTGTGGCGGAAACTGATGATCATCGATATCGACTCGAATCTCGCCTGTGCCGTCGGTAAACATGTACTTATCGCCGCCAATGTGGCGGATGACCTTGCCCTGCAAGGTGACGCGCTGATCATCGATGGGGTTTTTAAGAATATCCGCCACAGTATTGGTACGCTTAGCAGCACCTGGTCCTGTGAATCCGCCAGAAGAGGATGCACCTTGAAACTGCGCGAAAGCTGGTACGAACGTTGTAGAAATTGCAAGCACAAACGCGGTGATCAATACTTTTTTCATAAAAAACCTCAAAGGAAGCTAATAAAGAAGATTTGGATTCAAGTACGAATAAATTAATGCTATGCCATTAAGGCAAACATGTAAAGTTGAGTGCAGAACACTCCGCCCTCTACAACGGATCAAGCTGTTGACGCCGGATGAGAACCGACCAGTTTATGAGGAATGTGCCGGACAAAAACGAGCCCGTGACACTTAGTGGGCATTCCCCTGCCTAAACTTTTAAACTCTTGAATAAAGGGTTAAAAAATTGGGGGAAAAGTGGAGGGGTAAAAAAGTGTTTATATTTTGAAAGCCCCGTTAATG
>DITR01000194.1:16314-21507 GCA_002422175.1 Alcaligenaceae bacterium UBA6179 | reverse complement strand
ACTTTTTATGTTTTAGCGGTATATTTTGGTTCAGTTGGCATTCAACGTGCTCGACATGCTGTCGGGTGCGCATTGATCGCTGATGTAGCCGGTATTGTGACAGCAATCGCAGCGTGCTATTTATTCTTTGCCCATTACACTTAACGCATCAGCCATTTTTATAAACCCTTCAATACTGACTTGCTCTGCTCGCCAAGTGGGTTCAACACCCACCTCTTGCCAAGGCATTTGCTTAGCCCATGCACCTAAGGCACCCCGCAACATTTTGCGACGCTGTGCAAACGCTTTTTGCACCACAGCAGCAAAAAGCAGGTCATCCTTTGCACGGGGTCTTGTTTGCGGCAAAGGTATCATTCGAACGATTGAAGATACCACGCGTGGCGGCGGGTCGAATGCTTCAGGGTTGACATCAAATAGTTTTTCAACCGCATAGCGATACTGCAACATCACCGACAAACGGCTGTAATGCGTGGTGTCAGGTGCTGCGACAATACGATCAACTACCTCACGTTGCAACATAAAATGTTGATCTACTACATAATCAGCATGCTCAGCACATGCAAACAGCATGGGTGATGAGATGTTGTAGGGTAAGTTACCCGCAATTCTGATGGGCTTTCCAAGCGCTTGAGCAAGCGTTGAGAAATCAACCCTTAATGCATCTTGTTCAATAATAGTCAATTGTTGTGGTTTAAAACGATGCCCCAAGCGGGCAGCTAAATCTCGATCGATTTCAATCACATTTAAATGATCAATGCGTTCTAGGATGGGTACGGTCAAAGCGCCAAGACCAGGACCAATTTCAAACAAATGATCGGTCTGTGCAGGGGCAATAGCCCGAACAATAGATTCGATCACTGATGCATCAATCAAAAAATTTTGACCGAACCGCTTTCGAGCCGTATGATTTGCCACGCGTTACAACCCTAAACACATTATTGTTGAATCTCTGGGTTCAAACGCCTCATACGATCATCAATGTAGCTTTGATTTTTAACTTGCTGCAACCACGCCTCAAAGGCCGCAGCAGCACGTCGTTCAAACAATGCTTGCCTCGCGACATTTCGTTGATATTGATCAGCCATATCTTTAGTGCGACGCTCTTGAACTTGAATCAAATGCCAGCCGAATTGTGATTGAACCGGCTCGCTAACATCACCTACAGCCAACGCATTCATAGCGCGCTCAAATGGGGCAACGGTTTCACCTGGATTTAGCCATCCGAGTTCACCACCCAAAGGTGCTGAAGAATCTTCAGACACGCGAATTGCCACATCAGCAAAATCTTGCCCCCCTTGTGTAATACGTTGGCGCGCTTCATCAATGCGTTGTTTAGCACGTTCATCACTGACAATAGGAGAGGTCTTGATCAAAATATGTCGGGCTTTAGTTTGGTCAACCATCATCGGGCCAGATGGCACGTTTGATTCCGCAGAAGGGGTGGGATCTGGAGGCGGTGCCGGGGATTGGGCAGGCTTAGGCGGTGGCCCACCTGCGCGACCCATCAGTTTTAGAATATGAAAACCTGCAGGGCTTCTAATAACGGGCGTCACTTGACCCGGTTGCAAACCAACAACTGACTTTTCAAATAAAGCGGGCCAGTCTTTGGCAGGCCTCACACCCATGTCGCCACCTTGCGATGCCTCAACCCCTTGCGAAGAAGATATGGCCACCTTTTCAAAACTTTCTTTTGAAAGTCGCGCTCTCAACTCAAGAATTTTTTTACGTAAAGCCTCAACCTCACTGGGTGAAGCGGTCTCTGGTACTTTGATAAAAATTTGAGCAATACCCAAAATTAATGGTTGTATAGGTTGAGCACGCGGCTGTGGTTGTGGCTTGGGTTGCGGCGGTGGCGTCGGTTTAGGTGGCTCAAGACCACTGGCCTTACGTGCTGTTTGCTCTTGTAAGTAGGCATCTATTTCAGCATCGCTAATCATCATGGTGGTTTCAGCCAGACGCGAGCGCATGCGATCAAACAAAATATCGCGACCAATTTTGGCTCGAAAGTCTTGCCATGACAGCCCTAAAGACTCGACCTGCTTACGAATTTGTGAAACATCTAGGTTGTTGCGTTTAGCGATATCGGCGATAGCATTATCGATATCACCTGCTCGCACCACAACCTTCATGCGCTCTGCTTCTTGCTCAACCAATCGCTCAGCAATCAACTGATCAAGTGCGATTTGCATTAAATTGGCTGCAGGGGGAACGGGAGCACCCCGATTTTTTAAATCACTGGCAATAAAAGCAACTCGATCGTTAACTTGTAGCTGTGTAATCACGTCTTTGTTGACCACAGCAGCAATTTTGTCAGCACCAATTGTTTTATCTGCTATATTTTTTTGAGCTGCTATGTCTGCCTGAGTGGGCACAGGGGTTTTGCCTAACTGAGCCCAAGCGGGTGATGAGCCGAACAAGACCATGACACAAACCACAAACAACCAACGCTTGAGTTGACTGAATGCGAATGGATGAACATAAACAAACATTATTCGTACCTTTGATATTTTCCAACAGCGGGAATAGGGCTTGTAATATTTTCATAATTCGAAATACTGCTACCCAAAAGACCCATTGCGTTTTGCCCTAACTGACCGAGCCCAGCCAACTCTAATTGAAAGAAGATAGCATTATTAACCTGAGTTGGGTCAATCGCATAACTTTGATAAACCACACGGGCTGTCCAGCAACAATCACCCTTATATTCTAAACCCGCAATGGCTTGTGTCACGCGAGGCGTCACTTGAAGGCTTGGGTTGCTCAATAAAGAATAATCAACTCGACCGACTGCGTACAGCTTCTTCGTCAGGGGCCATTGAAAACCCACGCTCACCTGCTCTTGGCCTTGTGGTTGATAAATGCCAGTCGGTTGACGTTGGTATCGATACGAAGCCGAGATTGACGCGGCGCGTTTGGGNNCTTAAACCTGTCGTTAAGGTATCGGTCAAGGCGGCACTGGCGCCAATTAAAAACTCTGATTTAACATCTGTTCGAGGTACCTCGCCAGGCAAGGTGACCTTTTGATCTTCAAAATAAATTTGCTGACCTATCGCAACGGACATTCGCTCTAAACCGGTTTCTTCATCAAGAATACGTGAACCTAGAGCGAGCGTAATTTGATTTGCGTTGGCAATACGATCGCCCCCACCGGTGTAAATATTTTCTTGAAATGCACGAGAAAAACTAAAATCAGCCAGCGTGGTGTCGTAAACCGGTAAGTTTGACTGGTCACGATATGGGACATTTAAATAATAAATACGCGGCTCAAGGGTTTGAATTGAATTGCTGCCAAAAAACGATGCGCTACGTTCAAACGTCATACCGGCATCGACAGACATGATGGGCAAAACACGATCGTTAGTGGGTACCCGCCCGCCAACACCCTCTGCTTGATACCAGTTTGTGTCATAACGCGTTACGTTCAGCCCCACCTTTGGGGTGATGTACCATCCCGGCTTCACAACCGGAAAGGCCACACTGGTATAAGAAGAATAACGTTGCCCATCTTGACCTTGACGTTGGCCGTTGCGGGTTAAAGGCATTTCAAATGATGTGGCTGCGTTTTGTGTCACAACATCAAAGCCATTGATGTTGTAGCGTGCGCCATTTAGCGCAAAACTAGGCAAAAGATTGTATTGCGGCCTGATGGGTGCAGACTCAGTTTGTAAAGTTTGATACGTCGCTACCGTGACACTTGATTGCCAGTATTGATTGGCCCAACCCACCATGCCTGTGCGCGGTAAATATGTGGTTGAGGCCTGATTAACCGCCAGAAGTGAAAAATCTTTAAAGTACTCGTCATCAGACACACCATTTAAATTTAAAGACCCATAAAAGCCATTACCAAAGGTTTGGGCATGCTGAACAGAATATAGCCAACGATCAGTACCGGTTTGTGTATCGTTACTTAAATACGTGCCGCCATATGTGCCGGCATAGCTTTCACCTAAATAACGAAACTCACCACCCAACTGAACACCCCGTTTACTCATAGAACGTGTTTGCAACGTCGCATCGTAATTAGGCGCAATATTAATGTAATAAGGTAGCGTAAAGTCAAAGCCCGTTTGACTGGTGGACGCAAAAGTAGGAATCAAAAAACCTGATTTACGCTCTTTTTTAATTGGAAATGTTAAGTAGGGTGAAGCCAAAATAGGAAAGTCTTTAAAGTACAAGACTGCGTTACGGGCCACCCCTTCATTTGCCTCAAAATCAAGATCAAGTTTTTTTGATTCTATGTACCAAGCGGGTGCTGGGCAAGGGCAACCACTGTAAGTCATGTCATAAACGGTCATGGTTGAACGACTGGTGATGTCGGCTTGCGAACCCACCCCTGCACCACCGCTTTCAAGCCAAAAATTAGGCTGCTCGACCTGGCCGGTTTCTTTATCTGCCGTGTACGTTAATGTGGGTCCCACAACGATATTGCCGTCTCGAATAAGGCGCGCGTTGCCTTGCGCGTTCATCACGCTCGTACCCCTGTTATAACGAATAAAGCCCGCTTTTAAAACAGAGTCTGCTCGACGCACAGCGGCATCTTTTTCTAAAACAATATTGTCTTGATCGTCAACAGTGATTGATTTGGTCGCTTGCAAATAAGAGGGCATTTGCTTGTCTGAAATAGGGGGTGTCGTAATACGGCTTGATGTACGCAAGCCGTTTACAATGACAACACCAATTACGGGGTCTTTTTCTTGAGCGCTCGCAGCCATTCCGTAAACCGAAGTTAACGAAAAAGCCGCCAGCAAAATTAACCCTTTAGTTACAAGCACACGTGGCAGCCCATTTTTAAACACCTATTCACAAATTTATCTTAGCTTCACAACATGACGCCAGACCCATTATTATAGGGATTCCAACGCCCCAGTAGTTTATGGCCCCATTAGACTCAAATTTTCACATCAAAATGTCTCATTTGCCTAACGCCAATGCACGCGATCAAGCTCTTTTAAGCTGGTTACATACCCAAGTTACCCCACATGGTTTGCGACTTGACACCTTAAACCCGGCCTCAGGTGATGCCAGTTTCAGGCGCTACTTTCGCATACAGGGTAAAGATTGTTCGTATGTGGTGATGGATGCTGCAACCCCACAAGAAAACGTCAAGCCCTTTATAGATGTCACCCACAGGTTGGCTCATACAGGCTTAAATGTACCTAAAATTATTGCGCAAAATATTGACGCGGGTTTTTT
>DITR01000194.1:231-16300 GCA_002422175.1 Alcaligenaceae bacterium UBA6179 | reverse complement strand
AAGGTTTAGCTCGCCTTGATGCACACCGACTGAAAGAAGAGTTAACCCTTTTTACTGATTGGTATGTCAAGGTGCACTGCAACCAAACATTAACGGATACTGAGACGCAACAACTTCACGCCATCTTTGATCTGCTTGCCCAGGCAGGCGCTGAACAACCGACCGTTTTAGTGCACCGAGACTTTCATTCACCTAATTTAATGCTGTGCGAACAACCTGAGTATGGTACCAACCCAGGCGTACTTGACTATCAAGATGCACTTGAAGGCCCCATTGCCTACGATCTAGCCTCTTTAGTTTTTGATGCTCGCACGACTTGGGAAGAACCTCAACAACTCGATTGGGCCATTCGTTATTGGGAAAAAGCGCGTCATCATAATTTGCCCGTACCGAGCGATTTTGCTGATTTTCATAAAGACTATGAATGGGTTGGCTTACAACGTAACTTACGTATTTTGGGTGTATTCGCTCGTCTAAATCACCGTGACCATAAGCCCGGCTACTTAGCCCACATGCCTCGCGTGCTGACTTATATTAGACAGGTTACGCAGCGCTATGGGGTATTCGCCCCACTGAACCGCATACTCAATCGTTTTGAAGGCATTGAAACCAAAGCAAGGTATACCTTTTAATGAACGTTATGTTGCTCGCTGCAGGGCGCGGCACACGCATGAAACCGCTTACCGATCACACGCCCAAACCTTTACTTAAAGTGGGTGGCAAACCCCTTATCGTTTGGCACCTTGAGCGTTTGGCCACGGCAGGCTTTAAAAAGGTCGTCATCAATCACGCCTGGTTGGGGGCGCAAATTGAAGCGTATTTAGGTCATGGTGATCCGTGGGGGCTAAACATTGAATATTCAGCCGAAACCCTGGCACTTGAAACAGCAGGTGGCATTGCTAAAGCTTTACCGATATTAGGCGATGACCCTTTTTTGGTGATGAACGCAGATGTTTGGTGTGACTGGCACCCGACTCACGCATTCACTGTACAAAAGCACCTTAAAGAGCAGCCCGAGCTTTTAACCTGGCTATTGCTCGTTGACAACCCTCCCTTCCACCCAAATGGCGACTTTTGCCTGCAATCAAACGGCATGGTTGAAGCCGAAAAAAAAGGTCTGCCTCGTCTTACCTTCAGCGGAATTGGCATTTATAAACCCTCATTATTTGAATCGTTGGAACCTGATCAACCCGCCAAGCTCGCACCGCTATTAAAGCAAGCCATGAAACAGCAACGCGTGGTAGGGGAAAAACACCTGTCACATTGGGTTGACGTGGGTACACCTGAGCGTTTGGCAAATCTTGATCAAATATTATTTAAGGCTTGAATGAAGTAAAAATTGTCTTGAGCGCAAAATTTTTATAACTTAGCGCCTTATTTGATGAAAAACGACCTACTTAGCTTGGGTGACAAACGCATTCATGAAGATGGCGTTATGCTTAGAGTCTCACGAATTAGCACGCATCAGGATAGCTCATGGCATTAAACACGCGCAACACACGAATAGCTTTTAAACCATCACCTTATCATTCACATCGCAACTCACGTGGTTTACCACGTTGGTTAATTTTGCTGGTTTTAGGCATACTGCTTGGTAGTGGAGGGGTGATTTTATTACAAACGAGCTACGGCCCCAAAAGGTTAACTATTTTAGAGTCTGAAAAACTCACGTCTGATTACACGGCACTTCTTGTAAAAGACCAAACCCAACAAAACACCATCATTTCGCTTACTTCTCAGCTTAAAAGTAGCCAAGAAGCGTCTGAACAACTGCTGCAAGCGGCACAAAATGAAATTTTGACGCTCAAGCAACAACTGGAACCCACTCAGCAGTCATTAAAGATTTTTAAGAGCGCGCTCGCCGCCAATATGCGTTTAGAACCTGTCGGTATCGCAAGTGAACGATTTAAACAGTCTAAGCAGCAGTCATCCATAAACTATGAGCTACTTTTACTTCAAGCGACCGACACTAAAAGTACATTTAACGGTTCAGCTGACATAACCTTTGAGGGCACATACCCAAATGGGCGTGCCGGTGCAATTAAAAGCCCTATGCTACCGCTTCAAATTGAGTCATACCAACTTGTTCAAGGCAGTCTTGAATTTCCGCCTGGGTTTACCGCCAGCAAAGGAACTGTTCGGGTATACAAACCCGATAGCAATCGCGCATTGGGCTGGCGCACTTTTAACGTCGAACAAGTACCCTGACAATTTAATTTAAACATGTATCGTTAACTAAATGAACCTTATATTATGTTGCATCTTGTCAACTATTTATCGGAGCCATCATGTCAAGCACATTAAATCAACCCTACCCAACACACAGAAGTGAACACGACTTACTGGGTTACCGCGATGTGCCGTTTGATGCTTACTATGGTGTTCATACCTTACGTGCTATAGAAAACTTTTCGATTAGTGACTTACCCATTTCTGCCTCGCCCGACTTGATTAGAGCGTTAGCTGAAATTAAAATTGCTTGCGCGATGGCCAATCTAGAGTTGGGCTTACTTGACCAAACTCGGGCTGAAGCCATCATTGCTGCAGCACAAGAGATTTTGAATGGTGCCCTGCACGACCAATTCAAAGTTGACATGATTCAAGGCGGTGCAGGCACATCAACAAACATGAATGCCAACGAAGTGATTGCCAATCGCGCTTTAGAAATCATGGGTCATATGCGGGGTCAATATCAGTTTTTACACCCCAATGAACACGTCAACATGAGCCAATCTACCAATGACGTCTACCCTACTTCGCTCAAACTTGCCACGTATCGGGGTTGCGAGCGCTTATTAATCAATATGCACTCTATACAAGCTGCATTTGAACGTAAGGCGGTCGAGTTTAAAGACATATTAAAAGTCGGTCGCACGCAACTACAAGACGCCGTACCCATGACACTTGGGCAAGAATTTCATACTTACTCAGTCATGGTGGGCGAAGATATTTTAAGGCTTCAAGAAGCTTTGCCATTGATTTGCGAAATCAACATGGGCGCCACTGCCATTGGTACAGGCATCAATACTCACCCTGATTATGCACGCGCCGCATGCGACCATTTGGTAGCCGTTACAGGTTTGCCTTTAATAACAGCAGCCAACCTCATTGAGGCGACTCAAGACGTGGGTTCATTTGTGCAATTGTCAGGCGTACTCAAACGTATTGCAGTCAAAATCTCTAAAATTTGCCATGACCTGCGTTTATTGTCTAGCGGGCCTCGCGCAGGTTTAAATGAAATCAATTTGCCGGCCAAACAAGCGGGCTCAAGCATCATGCCTGGCAAGGTCAACCCAGTCATACCTGAAGTGGTGAATCAAGTCGCCTACGAAGTCATTGGCAACGACATTACCATTACCTTTGCTGCTGAGGCGGGTCAACTTCAACTTAATGCCTTTGAACCCATCATTGCTTACTCAATGTTTAGAAGCGTGTCACACTTAACAAATGCCCTTCACACACTTGAGGTTAACTGCGTCAACGGCATCACGGCAAACCTATCTGTTTTACAAGAACATATGGATCGTTCAATTGTTTTAGTAACGGCTCTCAACCCCTACATTGGTTATCAAAACGCAACCGACGTAGCCAAAGAAGCCCTCGAAACAGGCAAACGTGTCTATGATATTGTGCTTGAACGAGGCTTACTTGAACAAGCTAAACTTGATGAGATTTTAAAACCTGAATCGTTAACCTCACCGCGTTTGTTGGTGCTCTAAGCCACTTTAATCAGTTACTTGATTAAGTTCTTTTGTGGGCAGTATTTATCAATCCCACTTTTTTAGAACTTTAAATAAAACATTCATTTTGCGAATTTCTGAATTTCTACTACCCAATGATTCAACCCTTAAACCCCGCATCTCTCTGCGCGGGCTTTTGTTGCTTGGGGCTTTGATTCATTTCGGTTTTTCAGCACTTCTTACACTGTCTGTTGACGAAGCGCATTACGCTCTTTACGCTCAACACCTCGCACTCAGTTATTTTGATCACCCACCATTAGTAGGTTGGGTTCAGTGGCCTTTAGTTTACGTAAACGCCCCTGACTGGGTCTTGCGTCTGATACCTCAAGCGTGCTGGTGGCTAGCCACTGTCATGGCATGGCATTTGGCGGAACAACTCAGACGAACTGTACCTATTTGGTCTGATTCAATACCTCCGGGCGCGGCAGGTCGATGGGCTGTCATTGCCATTTTGGTCGCCCCCGTTATGCATGTACTGGGCGTCGGCTTGCTGCCCGACACCTTACTACTTGTCATCGTACTCGGCATCATGCAAACAACATTGCACCTCATTCATGCAACCCCTGCAGCGCCCACTCCACATGATTCACTCTTAGCCTGCCCCTCTCCCCTTAAATACTGGGTGTATTTAGGTGTTTGGTTGGGTTTGGCTGGTTTAAGCAAATATACGGCCGTTCTTTTCGCGATCGCTGTAGCCGGTGCTTTAGTGATTAACCTGGGCTGGAAGGTACTGCTTCAAAGGGGCC
Organism: Alcaligenaceae bacterium UBA6179; assembly: GCA_002422175.1. Taxonomy (GTDB): domain Bacteria; phylum Pseudomonadota; class Gammaproteobacteria; order Burkholderiales; family Burkholderiaceae_B; genus Algicoccus. The sequence continues at coordinate 11,814 of DITR01000194.1, read as the reverse complement.
CTTGGCTTGCCGTGCTGATTGCGGGTGTCATGATTGCCCCAGTCATCATTTGGAATGCACAACACGACTGGGTTTCATTTGCTTATCAAATCAAACATAGTAGCGGTAGCTCATGGCATATAAAAGGCATTGGGGTATTTATTGGTTTACAAATCGCTGCTTTTGGACCACTGATTGTGGCCATTATTATCGGCGTGATCAAATTTTTACGTCAACAGCCTAACCGCATTATTTGGGGTTTATCGCTATTTATCATTGTGCCTTTTGTTGTGACCGCATATATGGCCGGTGGGGGCCGCACACTTGCACACTGGTTAGCACCCGCTTGGTTAACCGCCATTGTGCTGGGGGCCAACCCGTTGGCGCTGCATTGGCAACTGGGCAAACATAAAGCGCTGGCTATCATAGTGAGCATACAAGCTGTTTTATGTGGCTTGGCTTTTATCATGTTATTTTTTGTCGGTGTACCGGGCCTAAATGCACAACACCCTTTACATCAAAAAAACCCCTTAGCCGATCTTTGGGGCTGGGACCAAGCGGGTCAATTGGCTCAAACACTTGCCCAACAGCAATCACTTCAAATATTAACGGTTAGCAACTGGACGCTGGCAAGCCGCTTATCTTGGTACGCACGCCCTCTACCCGTTCAAGTTTTAGACGATCGCTTTGACCAGTTTGATATCTGGTTTGGAAGCCCTCAAAAAGGCCAAGATACGTTGTACATCAACTGGTCACAAGTACCCTATCAACCACCCGTTTCAGCCCAACAATATGCCCGTTGCATTGAGCTTGACCAACTGGCTGTTCAACGTTTGGGGCGTGTCACGTCTCAGTTTACCTATTACCGCTGCGAAGACTGGCAAGGCAAAACCAAATGAAGCGTCTTACACCAAAAGTTTGGTTTGTTATAAGGCTGGTTTTTTCGTTTGTACTGCTATGGCTTGCTTTCCGTCATATCGACTGGTCAGTTTTATGGGTTGAGAGCCAAAATTTACAGTTGCGATGGCTTGTACTGGCACTGTTTCTAATCTTGATGGCTAATCTGCTTGCGGCCGGTCGTTGGGGTTTTATCATGCAGCGTACTGGCCTTTCAAATCCATGGCGACGTTACATAACACTGTATTTTGCAGGCGGCTTGATTAACCAAGGTCTGCCTTCAACGTTGGGGGGTGATAGCTATCGTGCCCTTCAAGGCAGTCGACAACAAACTATTGATGGAAGCCCTGCCATTCGATATGGCGTTTTTGCTGTTTTTCTTGATCGGGGTATGGGTTTGTTAGGTAATACCTTACTAGGGGCTGTGGGTCTCATCATTGCGGGTCTAACCGTATCGCCCTTGGCAAAGCCAATTGGCATCGTGCTGTTGGTGGCAATAGTGAGTGGTATTTTAATTTTTGGGGTGTTATTTAAGTTTCCTCACTTTTTGCGCTGGATTCAAAAGCTACTGAATGCAACCCGTTTACCGCTTGGCATGAATGGTCTTAAAAGCGTGTTTGACTGGCCCATTAATATGGCACAGGTTTCAACTTCCATCACCGTACACCTGTTAACCCTAGCCACATTTGGGGCTTGCTTGCAAGCCTACGGCGTGACGGTTCCGCTTGAGGCTCTTTTGATTGGTATACCTGCTTTGGGGCTACTGATGATGTTGCCGATTAGCATTTCAGGCTGGGGCTTGCGTGAAACCACGCTATCAGCGGCATTAAGCCTATGGGGCATTCCTGTTAGTACGACTTTATTAGCCTCTATAACTTACGGGCTTATTATTTTGCTAGCCTACTTACCCGCCACCTGGGTTTTAGTGAAACAAAGGCCAAAATACTAGGTATTGTATTTGCCGTCTAAAATGCAAACCTATGAGCTTAAATGTTGACACCATGCGCACTATTGATCGCCTTGCGGGAATTCCGCTGTGTGCGATAGCGACCCCAATTGTTGCAGCACTCGACTGGTGGCGTGAAAGGCGCAACACCAAAAAGACACATTCACTTGATAATCTGAATGCAGACACAGATGCTGAGAAAGTAAATGCCGAAAGACAACCCTTCAAACCTAAAAAAATACTTTTTATAGAGCTCTCTGAAATGGGTAGCGCGATATTGGTCGATCCGGCTATGCGCGATGCACAAGCTCGTGGCGCCGAAGTGCATTTTTTAATTTTCAAAAGCAATCAACCCAGCTTAACGTTACTGAATACTGTCTCACCAGAACATGTTTTCACGATTGATTCATCGGGTTTGTGGCCATTGATGCGCGACACTTTACGTTTTTTATGGTGGGCCCGCCAAAATCAAATTGATACCGTCATAGACCTCGAGCTTTTTTCAAGGTACACAGCCCTACTCACTGGCTTGTGTGGCGCCACTCGGCGTGTTGGTTACCATATTTTTCATGGTGAAGGGCTGTGGCGAGGCAATATGTTGACGCATAAAGTGCATTACAACGCACACATTCACATTGCCCATAATTTTTTATCATTGGTGCACGCAGCGTTTTCAACAGAAAAAGAAGTCCCTTTCAGTAAAGTAGCACTCTCTGAGCAGCCCATTAAATTGGCACAAGCCATCGTCATGGCTCCGCAACGTTTAAAAGTCTTAACGCAAATTGAGGTCGCTGCCAGTCAAGCCAACATTGCGTTTACCCAAGGTCAACACCCCCTATTCCTAGTAAACGCGAACGCGAGCGATTTACTCGTTCAAAGGCGATGGGCGCCCGACCGTTTTGCTACCTTGACTCAAGAAATATCTCGCACTTGGCCTGACGCACTCATTTTGTTAACCGGCTCACCTTCAGAGTTTGCATATGTAGAAAAGGTTCGAACTCAGGCGAACGTTAAGCACGCCCTGAACTGGGCTGGCAAAGTCACCTTTAACGAATTGCCCGCTCTTTATACTTTAGCGGATGTTATGGTAACGAACGACTCAGGGCCAGGTCACTTTTCTGCTGTCACACCCCTTCATACCGTTGTTTTGTTTGGCCCTGAAACACCTGAGCTTTATGGTTCACTGGGCCATTCGATTGCTATCACAGCCCGCTTAGCATGTTCACCCTGTGTGAGCGCAGCCAACCATCGTAAAACACCGTGCTTAAACAATGTTTGCATGCAAGCAATCAGTGTTGAACACGTTTTACAAGCTACCAGCCGTCAATTTAAAGCATCACGCTTACAAAAAACATGACATTAAACACACTTACCATTCCAAAATCTGCATGGTTGCTGCCCCTTATTCCCCTAGCGATATGGGGCATAACCATTCTGTTTGTGACAAAACAGCAAAGCTTTTATTTTCTCAATGCATGGTTGCAAGTCTGGCCCAATAGTCTTTGGGGCTTTTTTGTTAATTTAGGGAATGGTTGGGGTATTTACGCTTTAGCATTCCCCTTGCTGATCTTTGCACCACGCGTCATGATGGCAGCTATTTTGGCAGGCATTCCTGCGGGCATTTTGTCGCGCTCACTTAAATTATTTTTCGATATGCCACGCCCGCCAGCGGTACTCGACAACAGTACTTTTTTTATTTTGGAAGAAGCCATTCATGCGCATGCCTTTCCCTCGGGCCACGCACTAACAGCTTTTTCTGTCGCGACTGCAATGTATTTTGCAATACCCACTCTAAAGCGCAAACCTTTTTTCTGGCTGTTTGGCATCGCTACCCTTGCGGCCATCGCTCGCGTCGCCATTGGCGTTCATTGGCTTGACGATATCTTGGTGGGGGCAGCACTGGGTCTATTCAGTGGGCTATTGGGTGTTTTAATGTGTCGCTATTTACCCGACAATTTATTCATACCCACATCTTGGTTGATGCGCCTGATTGCAATCGTTGGGGTTTTTAATATTTACTTGTTGGCGACGAGCAAGCTCGATTTAGTGATCAATGCCCCGCTTCAAATACTGGGCATTGTGTTGACTGTCGTCACGCTTGTGCATTTCGTACATAAAAATTATGTGATGATACGATCGAGCTAATTTTCACCCAGCACAGTTTCTGCCATATGTATACCCGAAGAGTACGCTGACTCAACCCGGCTATGAATCAACCCGTCGCCGCAAACACCTAATCGTAAGTTTTCAGCCCACAGGCTCAATCTCGTTGATTGTGGCTCAAGATGGCGACGCGAATACAACCATCGATGCGCCATAGACTGCTGCACCTGAGGCAAAGTTTGAACGCCAACATGGCGCCAAAACGCGTCACATAGAAGGCGAATCACATCAGCCGGGTCAGTGCCTAAGTGAGTGAGTGTCCAGTCAGCCGTTGCTTGAATCACCCAGTCAGCCTGACCCTCGTGCTGCACCCGTCCTGGTTTGCTGTCGTTTCGCGCCCACCAAGCTAACGTGGGGTGATCGACAACCCTTTCGGCTTCAATTGGCAAAGCGGTTGTGACCGAGTCAGTTGTAGAGATCATCACTGTCCAGCAGGGCAGCATTTCAATTGAGTTCAGTAAGCTAACCATGCTTGATGCAACGGGTTGGATCAAAGGCACGGCTTGAGCCGGGGGAACAGCGATCACCACATCGGTAAAATCAGCAAAGACTTCACCTTTATCTGTGGTTAATTGCCATGTAAAGGGGTTTGTGACTGCTGCGGTGAGGGCTTGCTGTGATGCGTTGATGACAGCCGCGCCAAGCTCTGGTTGTGACTGTTCAATGCGTTCAATACGGGTATTGACATGTAAATCGATGTTTTTGACTAAATCTCGAACAATAGCGGGCATATCAGGTGAACCGACAAACCATTGCTGCGAATCGGGGTTAGCCATGCGAGGCTGCCACTGCGCCACCACACCACGCTGGTGCCAATCGTTAACTTGAGCAATAAAAGCGTCTGATTGTGCGGTGAAATACTGGGCGCCATGATCATATTGCGCCATATCGGTTCGCCGTGTTGACAGACGACCGCTTGCCCCGCGGGCTTTATCAAACAGGGTTACCGTGCACCCTGATCGTGTCAGGTGATGGGCGCAAGCGGCCCCAGCAATCCCCGCCCCAACGACTGCAACACGCTTATTCTGATGTGCCATTTAGCCTCTAGTTTGCATCAATAAATTAAAATATTAATCATACTTTGTCAGTGATCAAAAACTTAACTTTCATTATTTGTTTTAATATATTTTATTGTGTTGCTCAGGCTTATTATGCTTTTTAAAATGAAACACTTTTTTCTGGCTTCCGTACTGTTGATTTCGGCCTGTGGAAATAAAAACGATGACACCCAAACACCCCCACAAGCGGTTCGTACTGAATCTGCCGTAGCATCAGCACAGCCTTTATTGGCTTTATCAGGCACTATACGCGCTGAAATTGAAACGCCTATTGCCTTTCAAATTAATGGCCGTATCGCTAAACGATCTATACAAGCCGGTCAGTCAGTCAAAAAAGGGCAAATTTTATTTGAGCTTGACCCAAGAGATTTAAATCAAATTCTACAGGCTTCCGCTGCTGAAGTTGCAGCAGCGGGCTCAGCCTTAAACACCGCAAAAGCTGATACTCAACGCAATCGACAACTGCTCAGAGAAAAGTATATTAGTCAACAAGGGTTTGATCGCATACTATTACAAGAAAAAGAAGCACAAACACGTTATGACGCCGCTACTTCGCGACAGAAACAGGCGCTCAATGCAACTGAATACGCCCTCCTCACTGCACCCAATGATGGCATAGTCACTGAGTTAACAGGCGAAGCCGGTCAGGTTGTCACGGCGGGTCAACCTATTGGTACGCTAGCTCATGCGGGCCCGCTTGAAGTTGAAGTTTTTTTACCAGAAGGCTTTATTGCCCCAACAACAGGCCAGGCTCAGTTTAGTAACCAAACGACTTCCGTCACCTTGCGAGAAGTCGCCGGCAGTGCTGACACTATTAGCCGTACGATGCGGGCAAGATATCAATTAGATGCTTTACCACAACCCTGGCCGCTGGGTGCAGTGGCCAAGGTTAGTTTGAATAGTCCTTTAACAAGTTCGACATCAAACACAACCGTTTCTGTGCAACCACCTAAAACATTAACGACAGTCCCTATTGGTGCACTTGATGAACGGGGGCAAGGCCCACAAGTCTGGTTAATTTTTGAGGGTAAGGCACAACCTCTCGCGGTCAAAATCATTTCGCTGAATAGTGAAACAGCTGTCATTGAAGCCAACTTGCCTGTCGGTACAAAAGTGATTTCATTGGGCACCCATTTACTTGAACCGGGCATGCTTGTTCGCGAGATTGCGCCGTGAGTTTTCCAAACTTATCTGCACTTGCTGTCAAAGAAAGATCGGTCACACTGTTTTTTTTAATTTTGTCGATTATTGCCGGCATCTATGCTTTCAACTCACTTGGGCGCGCTGAAGACCCGCCCTTTACGGTTCGTGTCATGGTTGTTTCGGTGCTTTGGCCTGGCGCGACGCCACAACAACTGCAAGACCAAGTGGTTAACCGTCTTGAAAAACGTATTCAAGAAGTTGAATACTTCTACCGCATAGAAACGACAATTCGCCCTGGCCGAGCAGACATGTTGGTTGAATTTCAAGATTACTCACCGGCCACTAAAGTACCTGAATTACTTTATCAAGTGCGCAAACGCATGCAAGATGAAGCAAGCAGATTGCCTAAAGGGGTCATTGGACCAATCGTTAATGATGACTTTTCAGACGTCTATTTCACCATGATCGCCGTCACTGCACCGGGCTTACCGATGCGTGATGTCACCCGCGATGCTGAAAAAATTCGCGATCGATTGCAGTTAATTGAAGGCATACAAAAAGTTATTTTGGTTGGCGAAAGGCCTGAACGTGTGCATATTGATTTTGACAACGTCAAGCTTGCTAACCTTGGCGTGTCGCCTGAAAGCATTCTTGATGCTATTCAAGCCAACAACCAGCTCGTACCCGCAGGTAGAATTGAAACGGCAGGCCCACGGGTCTTTGTGCGGGTTGACGCCGACTTATCTGACCCCGCTGCATTAGCGGATGTGCCGTTGCGCGTTGGCAGCCGTATTATTCGTTTAGGTGATGTTGCGAAAGTTGAACAAGGCTACGAAGACCCACCGACTTACCTCATACGCGCCAACAACCAAGATGCCCTCATTCTTGGTGTGGTGATGCAAAAAGGTGAAAATGGTCTTCAAGTGGGCGACCGCATCAAAGACTTTCTCGAAAAAGAACGCACGCAGTTACCGTTGGGTATGTCGCTCACGCAATTAACCAATCAAGCTGAAGCCATTTCAGGTGCTGTCAATCTCTTCCAGATTAAATTTTTGGTTGCCGTCATTGTGGTGATGGGCGTGAGTGTTTTAGCGATTGGTTTACGTGCAGGTTTAATCGTTGGTATTGCTATACCCGTCACGCTGGGTTTGACCTTTTTGCTGATGAAAATGGTCGGAATGAATCTTGATCGTATTACCCTTGGGGCGCTGATCATTGCCCTGGGTTTATTGGTTGACGATGCCATTATTTCAATCGAAATGATGATTGTTAAGATGGAACAAGGGTGGGACAGAGTGCGCGCTGCCACCCATGCTTGGAATGCCACTGCCGCGCCAATGTTGTTTGGTACGTTGGTCACCGTAGCAGGTTTTGTACCAATTGGTTTTGCACGTTCATCAGTTGGCGAATACGCCGGTGGTATTTTTTGGGTGTTAGCTTTTGCTTTACTCATTTCTTGGTTGGTTGCTGTCACTTTTACGCCTTATTTGGGCGTGAAAATTTTGCCCGATTATCAAACAGACCCTGCTCACACTGCCGACCCCTACGACAAACCGCTTTACCATTGGCTACGTCGGGTGATCAATCTAAGCGTTACACATCGTAAAACGGTCGTGTCGGGCACATTGGGCCTGCTCATATTGAGCATTTTTGGCATGATTGGGCCTGTTGAAAAGCAATTTTTTCCCAGTTCTGATCGACCGGAAGTGCTAATTAGTGTGTACCTACCGCAAGGTACCGCCATTGCTAATACTGATGCAGTCGCACAAAAAATAGAAAAGGCCATTTTTCAACTGCCAGAGGTTAAAACCTTATCGGCATACATTGGAGCCGGTGCACCCCGCTTCTTTATTTCAGCTAACCCAGAGCAACCTGACCCCGCTTTTGCCAAAATTATTGCTGTGACGCATGATGTTAAATCTCGTGAAAAGCTCATTCATCTTTTAGAAAAACAAATTGAAGCGGGCGATTATGCGGGTGCTCGGGTTCATGTGTCACGCCTACTATTTGGGCCACCTGTGCGTTGGCCTGTGAGCTTTAGAATTTATGGGCCTGATACCAATGAATTGCGCCGAATCGGTTACGCGGCGCGTGCCATCATGGCACAAAACCCTCATGTGGCCGACATCAATCTCGACTGGGACGAACGTGTGCCCGTTCTACACATTGATACCGACCCACAGCGATTAAGAGCAATGGGTTTGACGCCACGCGACATCTCACAGCAATTGCAATTTCAACTCGACGGTGTTGCCGTCACTGAAGTGCGTCAAGACATACGTTCAGTTGAAGTGCGTGCCCGGGGTTTACGCGACCCGGCTGGCCTTCAGTCTGCAATTGAATTTAAAACGCAAGACGGTCGTAAAGTACCCTTAGCGCAAGTTGGCTCAGTTGAAATAAAGTATGAAGAGCCTGTCATAAAACGCCTTAATCGTGAGCCCTTTTTAGCCTTGCAATCTGATGTCATTAACGCGCAACCACCCGATGTGACGATGGCCGTCTGGAAAACGCTTGAGCCCCTGCGTGCCAGTTTGCCTGATGGTTATCGCATCAGTATTGCAGGGTCGATTGAACAGTCAGGTAAAGCGGATGCATCAATTCAAAAATTACAACCGTTAATGTTAGGGCTCATGCTCATCTTTGTGATGTTGCAAATGCGTTCCTTTTCGGGTACTTTCATTGTGTTTGCAACGGCTCCATTAGGTTTAATTGGCGCTGTATTGGCCTTATTAATTTTCAGGCAACCTTTTGGGTTTGTGGCGTTACTCGGTCTGATTGGTTTAGCGGGTATTTTGATGCGCAATACACTGATCCTGACGCAACAAGTGGCCGATAACTTCAATGAAGGTTTGGTTGCTCAAGACGCGGTGATTGAAGCAGCTGTGCATCGAGCGCGCCCAGTGGTGTTGACCGCTTTAGCGGCTGCACTCGCTTTTATACCCCTTACCCTCGATAGTTTTTGGGGGCCATTGGCTTATGTGCTCATTGGTGGTGTGTTGGTCGGTACAGTGATTACGCTTATATTTGTTCCCGCTTTGTACGCATGGTGGTACAAAATAGGTAATGAGGCAAAAGGGGCAAAATATGGTTGACCTATTTAAAAAGTTACCTGGCTTTCAAAAATCACCTCCAGGGCTTGAAAGAAAAATATTACGTTTGCTACCTAAAGTTTTTTTGGTGGGAACCATCACGATTGCATTACCTTCACTCATTGCACGTATCGGGTCAATGAACGAGGCCCCCTACTTGGTCGCAAAATTCATCACTACGGTAGATATTTATACCTTTAGTCTACTTGCTACATTATGGACAGCCTTATTCACTATTGCAGTCGGTGCCTTTACGGTCATGGTCATGAAAGGACCGGCTTATGTTGCTGATGCCTACCCCATCATTGACTCAGACGCACCTCGGCCTTTAAACACACTTGATAAGCCTGGCTTAACTCATTCAACACCTCACGAGACATCACAATAAATGACGACAACGATACGTATTGACCTGGTTTCTGATATTGCCTGCCCTTGGTGTGCCGTGGGTTTATCAACGCTTGAACGCGCACTAGAGCAAATTCATCCTGAAATTAAGGTTGATGTGCACGTACAGCCATTTGAGTTAAACCCCAATATGCCGCTAGGGGGACAAGACGTCATTGAACATCTGACTGATAAGTACAACATGAGTGCTGAACAGGTACTTAAAAATCAACAAAATATCTATACGCGCGGCGCTGAAGTCGGTTTCACTTTTCACCCTGAGGGTCGTAAACGTGTTTACAACACCTTTAATTGTCATCGCTTAATGTTTTGGGCTGAAGAAAAGTTTGATGCCCACGCTGCTTTAAGCCTTAAAAAAGAATTGTTAGCGGCTTACTTTACGCTTGCTGATGATATTGATGACCGCCAAACCTTACTTCATGCCGTGACGCGCGCAGGGCTTGATGCTGAGGCGGCCGCGTTAGTTGTTGATGACCCGACGGCCTATGCCCAGGCAGTGCGCGAAGCACAACAAACATGGCAAGCCAAAGGTATTCACGCTGTACCTGCTTTTGTTATTGAACAAAAGTATCTCATCGAAGGGGCGCAACCCGCCGAAAGTTTAGTCAATGCCATTAATCATCTAGCCAAACAAAAAACAGAGGTCTAAACGACCTTGTGCGCAGTATGAGTTCAAAGCACTGTTATCATGAAATTTAATATTAATCATCAATTTGGCAGTTAATTTCGGCTAAACTGATTAAATATTAACTAGGTAGAAAAAGATGCATTGGTTCGTTGTCCATACCAAACCCAGACAAGAAACGCGCGCGTTAAGCAATCTTGAATTACAGGGCTACAACTGTTTTTTGCCCACTATTTCAAAGAAAAAAGTATTAAAAAGCTCAGTTGAAATTATTCAAGAACCCTTGTTTCCAAGGTATATGTTTATTTCACTCGATGTCAGCATGCAAGGTAGAAGCTGGTCACCCATTCGTTCTACCTTTGGCGTGAGCAAGCTTGTCACATTTGGTACTGACCCCTTGCGTGTTGACCCTGAGCTCATCGAATCATTACAAACCTGTCATGAAATTCTTCAAAAAGCACCCTCACCCTATAGACCGGGCGATTTAGTACAAATGAAAGACGGCGCTTTTGCAGGGTTAGACTTGATTTATCAAATGGATGATGGTGAAAGCCGGGCTTTGGTCATGATTGAATTACTGCACAAACCCACTAAAATTTCTGTCTCACTAACCGATCTTAGGCGTTCAGCTTAATTCTTGGGCCTAAGATGAAGTATCTTTTATGACACCAACTTTTTGTATAAACAGAAATTGCTAAACCGAACCGTTTGCTTGCCTTACACCTTGGTTAAAATCTACTTTTCGCAATAAATATAGACCCAGCACAAATAACAAACTGGTACTCACCAACGCCCAGCGCTGATTACCGCCCGTCGACCAAGTGATTAAGCCGTAAGTAATCGGCCCAATAATGCTGGCTAAACGGGTAGCAAACGACCACAGGGCGTAATACTGGGCACGGTGATTAAACGGTGACAGCATACCAGCCATAGCCCGGCCAATTGACTGACTTGACCCCATACAGAGGCCGGCCAAAACAGCTGCCCACCAAAACACTTCTTTACTGGTTGCTAGCGCCGCAATCACGCACGTCATCACCCAACCCACCAACGTTAGGCTCAACGCAGGCTTATGACCAAAACGATCTTGGGCATAACCCAATACCCATGCACCCAGTGCCGCCGCGATATTTAAAACAAAAATAAGAACCATGGTTTCTTGAGGTAAAAAGCCAATTTCTTGTTCTGCATAAACTGCTGCCAAGGTAATGGCAACAGCGACACCACCTTGATAAGCAACCGTACACCACATAAACCCAACGAAATCAGGATATG
>DITR01000194.1:0-124 GCA_002422175.1 Alcaligenaceae bacterium UBA6179 | reverse complement strand
ACGGGTACAAATTCAGTCGCTGACATGCCCTGAGCTTGGGCTGACAAAACGTAAAATAAACACAACCCCAAGGTGAACATACCACCCACATAACCAAAACTCCAACCCCAGCCACTCACTCGCC
>DITR01000069.1:6471-26477 GCA_002422175.1 Alcaligenaceae bacterium UBA6179 | reverse complement strand
TGTGACCTAACCAACGCATCAGCCACCAAAGACGGGCAGCATACATACCCCCCCCGTTGTCATAAGCGATGATTTGCGTGTCATCATCAGCACCAAGTAGGCGCATGGCCTGCACCAGCGCCGCACGATCAGGTAGAGGGTGACGACCATTTTTACCCGTCTTTTCGCCACTTAAGGTGTCGTCTAACGATATGAAGTGAGAGCCAGGTATGTGCGCCGCATCGTAGACCTGTTTGCCGGCCGACGGGTTAGATAGCTCATGACTGCAATCAAGCACCAACAGACGACTCGGTTCGCTGCCCAGTAAAGTTGACAGCGTATGAACATCAATGAGAGTGGTGAAGGGGTTCATATTTCTCTTGCCTTTGTCTTATGACTATACTGGCATCATACGCAATAATTTTTGTTTGCTATACCTAAAATATGATTGTTCTTTCAAAAAAGAGGCGCTTGATATATGCATGACGCCATGTGGAAACAGCTCTTCGCGCAATCTTCAAGACCGCACCTGAGTTTACAAGGTCAAATTCGAGAAATGCTGGTAACTGCCATCTTAAATGGCATCTTATCACCAGGCGCGCCTGTCGCATCAAGTCGCGAAATGGCTGAGCAACTTGGGGTTGGTCGTATCACAGTCGTTTTAGCCTATCAGCAGTTAAGCGATGAGGGCTTTTTGGTTTCGCGTGAAAGACGGGGTCATTTTGTTAGCGATGACGTACTGAAGGGCACAGTACTAACAAAAACAGGCGAACAAAATGCTCAAAAAAATCAACCCACACACACACCACATCCTACAAAAAAAATAAGTCAGACAGATTGGTATAAACGCTTTTGCCTTCACCCATCGCAACAACGCAGTATTGTTAAACCCGCTGATTGGCAGCGATACCCTTTTCCCTTTTTGTACGGCCAACTTGATCAGGCTTTGTTTCCCACGGCTGCGTGGCGTGAAAGCTGCAGTAAAACATTAAGTGTGCTTGATATAAAAGAGTGGGCACCTGACCTGATTACGCGTGATGATGCTTCATTAGTTGAACAGATTAGAACCAAAATATTGCCTCGAAGAGGCGTTTGGGCGGGCGCTGATGAACTTATGGTGACTGTCGGTGCGCAACATGCGTTGTATATGGTGGCCGACTTATTGGTTAGATCAAAAACCCGAGTGGGTATAGAAGACCCAGGCTACCCTGATGCACGTAATATTTTTACGAGTCGTACACAAAAAGTCGTGCCTTTGCCGATTGGCTCATGCGGTCTAATTATTCATGAAGGCTTAAAGCAATTTGATTACTTATATACAACCCCTAGTCATCAGTGCCCCACAGGTGTCACCATGCCCCTGGCGCAACGAGAGCAACTACTTGATTTAGCAAACCGTCATGATTTGATTATTATTGAAGATGATTATGAAAGCGAAAATAGCTTTGAAGGCGAGCCCATACCGGCATTAAAAAGCTTAGATCAAAATGACCGCGTTATATATATTGGTAGTCTCACCAAAAGCTTGGCACCTGGCTTACGTATTGGTTTTATTGTTGCAGCACCGCAGTTGATTGAAGAGCTGAGAGCGCTACGCCGTCTCATGCTTAGGCACCCTTCGACTTTTATTCAGCGTACGTTGGCATTATTTATTTCGTTGGGCCACAATGACGCACAACTAAGACGTATTGCTTCTGCTCAAAAAGAACGACATGCCATATTAATACAGGCACTCAATCGATACGCACCACAATGTACGGTTGTGCCAGTCAGTGGGGGCGGCTCGTGTTGGTTGCGGTTACCTGACTCTGTTGACGCGATAACACTAGGCGTTGAGGCGGCAAAAGTTGGCGTTTTAATTGAACCGGGTGATGTATTTTTTATGGCCAACAAACCGCCAGGTCAGTATGTACGATTAGGTTACCAGTCAATACCGGCATCAGCCATTGATGAAGGTATTAAACGACTGGCGCAAACCATTGATGTCTTGAGTCAAGCTAACTCAAACCTTTGATGTTATGGGCAAAGTTAGTCAGATAAGATATTTACTTTGCAAGTTAAGTCTGAACAATATATTGACTTAGTAGCCAATCAGTTTAGGCAACCATAAAGATAATTGTGGAAAGAATGCAATCAAAACAACCGTGAAAGATGACACCAACACGAAGGGCCAAACTTTTGCCACAATGCGTTCAACGGATTCCCCCCCAATACCCGATGCGACAAAGATATTTTCACCTAAAGGTGGGGTTTGAAAGCCAATCGACAAAGCACAAATCAAGACAATTCCTACGTGCGTCGGATCGGCTCCCATCATGAACATAATCGGTAACAACACTGGCACCAAAATCATGATGGCTGCTAGCGTTTCCATAAACATACCCACAAAAAGCAGAAATAAAATGATTAACAACCAAATGATGTGAATGCTGTCAGTCAAGCTTAGTAGAGATTCAGCTAGAGCCGCTGGCATACGTGTTTCGACAAGAAGGCGACCAAAAGCTGTTGCCGTAAATAAAATAAGTAACACGCGACCCGTTATCCATGTGGTAGTTCGAAGCGCTGCTGTAGCGGCCTTAAATTTAACTTCACGGTGAATAAAGATACCAACAAACAAGGTATAGAAAATCGCCACAATGGCAGACTCGGTCGGGGTAAAGAGCCCCGTATAAATGCCACCTAAAATAATCACAGGGGCTAGCATCGACCAAATGCCGCGCCTTAATGCCACTTTAAGGTCTTTGCCTGACCAACTATCTGACAAACCACGATACCCTTTCTGACGCGAAATAATATAATTCATAACGATTAAGCCTGAGGCCATCAACAGCCCAGGTATGACACCCGCGACAAATAGTTTGGGAATAGAGACCGAGTCAAACTGCCCAAACTGAGCAATAGCCTCAGGTGGCGCTGTCATGCCCATGGCTGAAATGCCAAAAATTACCATCGGTATAGACGGCGGAATGATAATACCCAAACCGCCTGACGAGGCAGTCAATGCAGACGCGTAAGCTTTGTCATATGAGCGCTTGGTCATCGCTGGAATCATCAACATACCCACAGCAGCGGTGGTGGCTGGGCCAGAGCCCGAAATGGCGCCAAAGAACAGACACGCCAAAATTGTGGCGGCACCCAGACCGCCAGTCATAGGGCCTGCCAAGGACTCAGCAATGTCGACTAACCGCTTAGAAATACCAGCAGTTTCCATCAAAGCACCCGCTAAAACAAACGCGGGTAAAGCCATAAGGGGAAAACTACCCACCGAGGTAAAGGCCATTTGCACCAGCGTGATGGGGTTTTTATCAAGTACTAAAAAAGCGAGCATCGCTGCGCCACCCAAAGCCACCGAGATGGGGGTGCCTAACAATAGCAATACAAAAAAACCACCGAATAGTAATTCAGCTACCAATGTATCCATGTCTCTTCTCTTGCAGTCTTTAAGCCTGTTGGGCTGACTGCTGTTTTAATTTTTCTAATACTGCGGTTTCTGGGTCAACCTGTTGAACACCCAAAAAGAGGGTGGCATATAGATTGATCAAGATACGAATAGTCATCAATGAAAATGCAATGGGCAAAATCATGTACAAATACTTCATGGGTACGCCTAGCGTTTGTGACTTCCAGAAGGCGTTCATAAAAACAAAAATAAACTGATAGCTTAAGTAAACAAAATAAACGTTAAAGGCAACCCAAATCAGGTCAGATAAGACCAATGAATACTTGCCAACCCAGGCAGGAAAGTATTTAAACTGAAATGTCACGCGGTTGTGGGCAGACATTTTGGTGGCGACAACAGCACCTAGGTAGGCAAACCACACAAACATATAAGTTGATAACTCCTCACTCCAAGCAAGAGAGTGATTAAAAACTTGCCGGGCAATAATCTGAGCAAACAACAGCACAACAAAACTGGCCAGCAATATTTCACAAACCACCGTTTCGACGTTATTTAGCTTTTTAAGAATGGAATGAGTTCTCGTCATGGCGGTTTGCTCCTGATGAGTTATCGCAACATGCTTTGAAAGCTTGTTGAGTAATGTCACAAATAAAAATGAGAAAATAATTGATTCGCTCTATTTTTAGTCATTGACATGAAGTAATTCATGGCAAAAACGTATTCAATAGCTTGCCAGCAGGTTTAAATGGCCATAAGAGGGCATGCTATTTACAGACATGCCCAGCAGAAGCACTGACTTTAATGATTGAAATAATAGTAAAGTCAGCGCTACCAACCCTAACCAAGTTAAGTCGTTTGATGTCACTCACTTTAAATGAGCGACCTAATGATTTAACGACCCAGCGCTTTCAAAGCTTGGTCAAGCTTTTCTTTACCACCAATGCTTTGGTAAAACTTAGGCCAAACTTGCGTAGTGGCTTTACTGATCCACTCTTTCTCATCATCAGCAGGAGCAGAAATTTGCATGCCACGCGCTAACAAGTCTTGCTTCATTTTGTCTTCAGTTTCTTTTAGCCAAACAAAGCTGTGTTCGGTTGCTTCAGCACCCGCTTCAAGAATGGCCTTTTGAACGTCAGCAGGTTGTTTTTGAAACACTGATTCGCTAACGATCAAAGGCTCAAGTGAAAACACGTAGCGAATGCTGGTGACGTACTTTTGTACCTCATAAAACTTCATGGCGTAAACAGTGATGTAAGGGTTGTCTTGACCATCAACTACGCCTTGTTGCAAAGCTGTAAACGTTTCTGACCAAGCCATAGGTACGGGGTTGATGCCCCAAGCTTGATAGGTAGCGATCATGATTTCGTTCTTAGGTACGCGAATCTTTAAACCCTTTAAGTCTTCAAGTGTGGTGACAGGTTTTTTAGAGTTGGTTAGCACACGAAAACCCGTGTATGTCCAACCCACAATGCGCACCTTAGCGTCACGAATCGTATTGGCGGTGAGCTCTTTAGAAAGTGGTCCAGTCGTTAATATCTTTGCGTCTTCCGCGCTTTGAATCACATAAGGTAGCGTTAAAACACCCAATGAAGGTGAGAAAGGCGTCATGTTATTGATCGCCAATAAAGAGAAGTCAAGGGCGCCCATTGCAGCGTTGCTGACTGTATCTTCTTCGCTGCCAAGTTGACCATTAGGAAACAAATCAACTTTGTCTTTGCCCGCGCGTTTAGCTTCAAAAGATTTTTTGAAGAAAGTGGCAAATTCCCACTGTGTGCCACCTTGTGCATCACCTACAGCAACTTTAAACGTAGTGGCCATAACACTGGTTGAAACCAGTGCGCTGACTGCTAATACTGAAAATGCTATTGTTTTTTTAAACAACATTTTATGTCTCCAAAGATTAAAATCAAACTTGAATAATTAACGAGCTGCGATCGCTGGGCGATCTTTTCTAAATGCATTTTTGACCGAGATTTTGCCATCGCGGAAAGTAAATACATCGACCATTCGAGCCTCAATACGTGACCCGTCAGATTTGGTGCCGGCAAAGGTGCTCTCAGCAACGCCGCGATCACCACAAACAAAATAGTCACCATCTGACCATGAGGCATCAGGGCAGGTTTGCCAGGCTAAAGCAAAACCCTCGCGCAGTTGGGCTGTGCCCTTAAAGGTGCGACCCAGAAGGTCTGGGCCACCGACGGCATGAAATTCGCAATCATCTGTTACGAAACTCATTAAAGCTTCCAAGTCGTGATCATTCCAAGCTTGTGCAAAAGCTTTTAAAGTGTCAACTGTCACCACGTTTTGAGATGAACTCATATGTAAACCAACCTTTTATTTATTTACTGTGTGTTTTGATCTGGTATTGATCGCTCTTATATGTATCTTATTTATCCAAACCTATTAACCGTAGAGCCAGTGAGGCTTATTTGATAGGTCCAGAGCAGATAGGGTGTAGCTGGCTCTATCAAAATCTCTATTCTGGTGCTAACCCCTACTTAGCAGAGTCGCTATTCTTTGGTGCAGGGTTGCTCTATATTGATGCACCAAAAATACCTTTACTGAAGTCAAAATATTTTGACTTCATCGGAGAATGAATTGAACGCCGAGACAAAAGTTGAAAACTTGCTCAAACCTTATGACCCGCACTACGACCCTTTAGTCGATCGTCATCCCGGTCAAGGTCGTCAGTACGCACCAACTTATTGGGTGGCTTCGGCAGGTATGCCACCACAAGATGATGGTCCTATCGAAGCTGATGTTGATGCCGATGTCGTGATTGTTGGTTCGGGTTTTACAGGTTTAGCAACGGCTTTATTTTTAGCGCGAGAGCATGGCATAAAAGCCACCGTGTTAGAAGCTAACGGCACCGCTTGGGGTTGTACCAGTCGTAATGGGGGTCAAGGGCAAAATGCCAGCGGCCGTTTATACCGTTCACAGTGGATAGAGCGGTGGGGGAAAAAAACTGCCTTGCGTCTCGATGCAGAAATTCGTGAAGGCTTTGAAACCTTTGCCAGCCTTGTGGCTGAAGTGCCTGCTTGCGAACCACAAGGCGGCGGTCATCTCTACATTGCCCATAAAGAATCGAAAATGGATTTTTTACGCAGTGAAGCGCGTGTGATGCGCGATGTGTTTGGCTATGACACAAAAATATTAAGTAAAGGCGAGGTAAAAGAACAGTATGTTGACGATGCTGAAAGTTATGGTGCCATGCACGAACCTTACGGTATAGGTGTGCACCCACTTAAATTAGCGTTCGGTTATATGCGTATGGCGCGTGAGTTAGGTGTAAAAGTGCATACGGGCAGCCCCGTGCTTGATATGGAAACGCGCAACGGCGTACATTATTTGCGTACTCCCGGTGGTGTGGTTAAAGCGCGTGCAGTTGGCTTTGCTACGGGTGGCTACACCAGCAATGGCATGCACCGCAGCCTAGATTCCAAAATCATGCCGATTTTGTCAAACTCTCTGGTCACTAGACCCCTCACACCAGAAGAAATTAAAGCAATCAACTTTTTAACGCACGAAGTTATTACCGATACCCGTACGCTTCGTTTTTATTATCGCTTGTTGCCTGACAATCGTTTGCAAATGGGTAGTCGCAGTTCTATTACTGGCGCAGATGCCAGTAACCCTAAACATATGGCGATGCTAGTCGATGGGTTGCATCGTAAATTTCCTGTTTTAAAAGGCATACAAATTGACTATTCATGGTGGGGCTGGGTCGATGTGAGTCACGACATGATGCCGCGCATTATGCAGCCAGATGCCGGTGAGTCTGTTTTTTATGCAGTGGGTTATGGTGGCAATGGCGTATCTTTTTCGGCACACGCTGGCCGCCGAATGGCTGCTCGTATTGCGGGCAAACAGCTGTTAATGCTTGACTTGCCAATCTACAACTCAGAGCTTGAATACCCCAACGTGTTTAATGTCATGCGTTCGCGAGCCTTTGCACCATTTCGTCGGGTTGGCCAGCGGTTTTTGTATCATTGGTATCACTACAATGACGAAAAAAAATAAAGGTATGATGTGACGCAAGATTTAAAAAGGCTTACCCGACAATTGCTGGCTAAGCCTTTTTAATGCTTAACGATTAGCCGTTAACAAATCAACAATCGACATAACGGTTGTGTTGTCAATGGTTGCTTCTGTATCAATCGCTAATCGACGTTTGTAGAACCACCCTAGGTCAAGACCTACGCCCAAAGCACAAATACTGACGTGACCAAGCTGTTTTTGCTTGATCAGTACTTGTCTAAGATGCTGATCAAGGTAATGCTCATCATTACATTGGTTGGTCGCGGTGTCCATCGGGCAACCATCTGATACCACCATTAAGATACGGCGCTTTACGGGGCGAGTCATTAAGCGTTCGCAAGCCCATTCAACGGCTTCGCCGTCAACACCCTCTTTAAATAAATCAAGTTTACGTAACGCTGCAATGCCTTGGCGACCTCGTTGCCAAGAGGCATGGCCGGCCTTAAAAATCATGTGAAGGCGTTCATTTAAACGGCCGGGCAATTCAGGTTGACCTGCACGTTCCCAATCACGTCTTGCCCGCCCCCCGTTCCAAGCGTGTGTTGAAAAACCTAATATTTCAATTTCAACACCCGCCATATCGAGTGCGCGACCGATCAAATCAACCATTAACGAGATGGGTTGTGCATGGGCTTTCATTGACCCTGAGCAGTCAATTAAAATTGTTACCGCGCAATCGTTGGTTAAACGCGGTTGCTCATCTTTGAAAATGGCATGTTGATTCGGGTCGGTAATGAGCTGTGACAAGCGGCTTCCGTCTAGATAGCCTTCTTCTTGTGTAAATCGCCAACCCTCACGCTTAACTGAAGCCAAACGCTGCTTAAAAATACGTGCCAAGCGTTGCACATTTATACCGCTTTGAACAACTTCTTGATCGATTTGTTCACGAAACTCAAGCAATTGGGCCAGCCGTACCAGCCGCTTCGCGTTGACCACTTTGTCGTAAGCGCGTGTAAAGACCCGGTACTGTTGCCCGCTACTTTCCCACGACCGACTGCTACCGCCTTGTGCGACAGGAGGCGGGGTAATGTTTGCAGACTCAAAATGAAGGGGTAAGGCAAAACCTGTGCGTCGTTTATTCACAGCTTGATTACCACTGGCATTTGATTCGGCTGCCAAAACAGCAGCACTTACCCATTTAGCTAAGGCCAGTGAATATTCAATGTATTGTGTTTGATCATGGCGGTTACGGCGTAAGCCAACCAAATAACCACCAATATCTGAATTGATGTTGGCTCGAGTCGCTTCCATGATGTCAGACATATTGTCAGGTACTTCGTGACTGCTTAAGCGTGACCATGTTGAAACGGCAATGGTAAAAATTAATAAGCCCAAACTTGTTTCGGTTAAACCAGAATCAATAAAAGCCCGCGCCCATTTTAAAAAACGCGTATTTAAATTATGCGCCACACCAGGCCATACTGTAGGTACCAGTGCTTCAACTCTAAGCTGCTCAAGTAACTCATACACCAAGCGCTCAATCGGCTCGGTTGGGGCGTGTTGAGCGTGCAGTGACGCATCACTAAACTTTAGTTTCAGCGCGGCGCCATCAATTAACGCGCGTTGGTCATCTTGTTCTAGCGATACATCGCTTTGGTGTGCGGCGAGCAAAGGCACCACATCGGTACCTTTATAAAGGGTTTGACCTGACCATTGCAACGCAGCGTCACCGGTGAGCGCGCGCACCAGAGCCCCACAAACCGCTTCGAGTTTTTTAATTGAGGTTTGATTATGACGGGTCATGAGGGGCTGCCAAACCCAATGCGTTGAGTGAAAGAAGCGGCGCGTTAAAACAACGCTGATAGTATTCTTCCACCGTAGCGCGTTCAGCTGTTTCGCATTTATTTAGAAATGAAAGATGAAAAGCTAAACCTATATTTTTAAAGATTTCAGTGTTTTCAGCCCAAGTAATCACCGTGCGGGGTGACATCAAGATTGATAAATCGCCCACTGCAAAACCTTGGCGCGTGAGCGCTGCCAAGGCAACCATTGCCGCCACCAGCTTACGACCGCTGTTCGTGTTAAATGACGGCACCCGTGCTAGCACAATGGCTTGTTCTTCTTGTTCAGGCAGATAATCAAGTGAGGTGACAATATTCCAGCGGTCAAGCTGTGCATGGTTCATCAGCTGTGTACCGTGATAAAGCCCATTGAGGTTGCCTTGACCCAGCGTATTCATCGTGGCAAACATACGAAACGAAGCGTGTGGCTTAATGACTTTTTGTTGATCGAGCAAGGTGAAACGACCTTCACGTTCAAGGACACGTTGAATCACAAACATCACATCGGGTCGGCCCGCATCATATTCATCAAAAACCAGAGCCATAGGCCGTTGTAATGCCCATGGCAACATACCTTCTTGAAACTCAGTGACTTGTTGACCATCACGCAACACAATCATGTCTTTGCCGACTAAATCAAGACGGCTGATGTGGCCATCAAGGTTAATGCGTAGACAAGGCCAGTTTAACCGTGCAGCGACTTGTTCAATATGGGTTGATTTACCGGTGCCGTGTAGACCTTGAATAACAACACGACGATTAAAAGCAAACCCCGCTAAGATGGCTAATGTCACTTGCGGGTTGAAACGATAAGCCGAGTCAATTTCAGGCACGTGTTCATCATGCTGAGTAAAAGCAGGAACAGTCATGTCGAGATCAATACCAAATGTATCGCGAACGTGAAGGGTTCGGTCGGGTTTAATTAAGGCTATATCATTCATGTTGTGGGTTGCTCACTGGCGTCATGGTTTATTTCTGCAATGGCCTGCGCTGCTGCACGCAGTGCAGGTAAAAAACTCAGCGCTTTATCTTCATCTAATCGAATAACAGGCGCTTGTAACGCTAACCCCATATTTGATTTTCCTTGGTGACTAGGCACTAAAACACCGATACAAATTAAGCCTGGCAAAAATTCTTCACGATCAAATGCGTAACCATTTTTGCGTACTTGCTCAATTTCAGTTTCAAGCGCTTCGAATTGAGTAATTGTGCTGCGTGTAAATTGTTCAAGCGGTACGACAGCCAATAAACGCTTACGTTGTGAAGATGTCATTTGGCTTAAAAAGAGTTTGCCAGTTGCTGAGCAATGGGCTGGCACACGTGAACCCGAGTGAAGGTAAAAACGAAGTGGTTTTGCTGTTTCAACACGGTCAAGGTAAAGTACTTCACCACCCGATAAGGCAGTAATGTTGCAACTTTCACCCACTTCTTTAACGAGGTTGCTCAAGACGGCATGACGAGCGCCTTGCGTGGTGTTGTTGATGAGTAAATTTTCAGCTAAACGCATTAGCCGGTTTTCAACACTATATAAACGGCCGTTACCGATACGTTGCAAAATACCAGCTGACTCGAGTTGTTGCAGCATACGGTGCGCGGTGGGTTTGGGTATACCCGTTTCATCAGCAACGTTTTGCAAGCTAAAAGGGGTATTTTTTTCAGCAATGACTTCGAGCAAAGAAAAAAGCCTCAACGTGGGCGTATCGCCATTGATTATGGCTTTGCTTTCATTGAAATCTTCTGCATTGTTATCAGTCATCATGGCTCTCAATATACAACAATTTCATTAATTAGAACAATTTATTCTAATTTCCATAAAAATTCGTTGACAAGGTATAAACATAAGCTCTAGAATAATCTTGTAATCATAAAAATAGAATAATCAGTTCCACAATTTTGGAGATAGCATGAGCACAACGACAACAAAACGTACGGTTGTTGAAGGCATTCAAAAAATGACGCCTTCAGAAGCCTTTGTTGAAACATTAGTAGCCAATGGCGTTACAGACATGTTCGGCATTATGGGTTCTGCATTTATGGATGCAATGGACATTTTTGCACCCGCTGGTATTCGCTTAATTCCAGTCGTACACGAGCAAGGCGGTGCGCACATGGCTGATGGCTACGCTCGTGTATCAGGTCGCCACGGTGTGGTGATCGGTCAAAACGGCCCTGGCATCAGTAACTGTGTCACAGCAATTGCTGCTGCCTACTGGGCACACAGCCCAGTTGTCATCATTACACCCGAAACAGGCACCATGGGCATGGGTTTAGGTGGCTTTCAAGAAGCCAACCAATTACCTATGTTTGAAGAGTTTACGAAATACCAAGGCCACGTTTGCAACCCAAAGCGTATGGCAGAGTTCACCGCACGTTGTTTTGACCGTGCCATGAGCGATATGGGCCCCACACAATTAAACATTCCCCGCGACTATTTTTACGGTGAAATAAATTGTGAAATTCCTAAGCCAATGCGTGTTGATCGTGGTGCCGGTGGCGAAGAAAGTTTGGCTGCCGCCGCAGCATTACTTGCAACAGCTAAATTCCCCGTCATTTTATCGGGCGGTGGCGTTGTCATGGGTGATGCTGTTGAAGAATGCAAAGCGTTAGCTGAGCGCCTGGGTGCACCCGTTGTAACCGGTTACTTGCGCAATGACTCATTTCCTGCGAGCCACCCTTTATGGGCCGGCCCCTTGGGTTATCAAGGCAGCAAAGCAGCAATGAAATTGATTGCACAAGCTGACGTAGTGATCGCTTTGGGTTCACGCATGGGCCCATTTGGTACCCTGCCACAGCACGGTTTAGACTACTGGCCGAAAGATGCCAAAATTATTCAAGTTGAAGCCGATCACACCAACTTAGGTTTGGTTAAGAAAATCACTGTTGGTATTTGTGGTGACGCAAAAGCGACAGCTAAGGCGCTTTCAGCACACTTAGAAGGCAAAACCTTAGTATGTGACGCAACGAAAGCAACCCGCGCACAAACGATCAAAGCCGAAAAAGATGCTTGGGAAAAAGAGCTCGACGCTTGGACCCATGAGACCGACCCATATAGCTTAGACATGATCGAAGAAGCGAAAGGTGAGAAACCTTTTTCAGGGGGCGAATACCTGCACCCACGTCAAGTGTTGCGTGAACTCGAAAAAGCCATGCCTCCTCGTGCGATGGTATCGACAGATATCGGTAACATCAACTCAGTAGCTAATAGTTACTTACGTTTTGAAGAGCCCCGTAGCTTCTTTGCACCGATGAGCTTTGGCAACTGCGGTTACGCCTTACCAACCATCATTGGCGCTAAATTGGCTGCTAAAGATCGTCCAGCCATTGCATATGCCGGTGACGGTGCATGGGCGATGAGCATGGTTGAAATTATGACAGCGGTGCGTCACGATATTCCTGTGACCGCAGTGGTCTTTCACAACCGTCAATGGGGTGCTGAAAAGAAAAACCAAGTTGATTTCTACAACCGTCGTTTTGTTGCAGGCGAGTTAGAAAGCGAAAGTTTTGCTGAAATCGCTAAGTCCATGGGTGCAGAAGCTATTGTCGTTGACAAGCTCGAAGATGTTGGCCCAGCCCTTAAACGTGCAGTTGACATGCAGATGAACGAAGGTAAAACCTGCGTCATTGAAATCATGTGCACACGTGAATTAGGTGACCCCTTCCGCCGCGACGCCTTGTCTAAGCCCGTTCGTTTTCTAGAAAAGTATAAGGATTACGTTTAAATTTGACGTAACACCAGAATGCCCCGTCTGTGAGACATCACAGCGGGGCATTGTTCAATGGTTCAATCATTGAGTTATTGAGTTATTGAATTGTTGATTCGTTTAAATATTCAATGATTAAATCAATCACCAAGAGACTTTTCCATGACTGATTCACGAAATACGACAGCCGCTTCCTCCAAAAAAAGTGATGAAACTTACGTTTATCGACATTTAGACGCGTTAGTTGACCGTGCCCGGCAAATGGGTCCGATTCGTGTTGCTATTGCATACCCGTGTGACACCACCTCTATTGAAGCGGCCTCGCTGGCACAGCAAGCCGGTTTAATCGTACCCATACTGGTTGGTCCCACTGCGCGTATTCAGCAGGCGGCTCAAGCAGCTAAGATTGATCTGAATGGCATGGAAATCGTTGACACCGTAGATGACCCGCGTGTTGCGGCCGATATCAGCGCTGCCTTGTGTCGCGATCAGAAAGCCCAAGCGCTTATGAAAGGTAGCCTGCACAGTGATGAGTTGCTCGGTGCTGCTGTGTCGCGTGATGCGGGTTTGCGTGGCAACCGTCGTGCCAGCCATTTCTTTGTGATTGACGTACCCGATTTAGAGCGGCCTCTCATGTTGAGTGACTGTGTCGTCAATATTGCCCCAGGCTTGCTGGAAAAGCGTGACATCATTCAAACCGCTATCGATATGGCGCACGCCTTAGGTATTGATAAACCTAAGGTGGCTATTTTGTCTGCGGTTGAAACCGTTAACCCCGCTATGCAATCAACGCTTGACGCAGCTGTGTTGTGCAAAATGGCTGATCGCGGTCAAATTACCGGGGGTATTTTAGATGGTCCACTGGCTTTTGATAACGCGATGTCTAGCGAATCAGCGCATAAAAAAGGCATTATTTCACCTGTAGCAGGGCAGGCCGATATCATGATTATGCCAAACCTTGAAGCCGGCAACATGGTTTATAAAGAGCTCGTTTACGTTTCACATGCAGAATGTGCGGGTTTGGTTTTGGGTATGCGCGTACCGATTATTTTAACCAGCCGCTCAGATTCAGTCACAAGCCGCATTGCTTCATGTGCGTTAGCGGTCTTAAAAAATCAGCATTTAGGCACGACAAGAAATTAAATGACTTCACCCAATAAAAACGCAACAGTTGGAAGTTATATACAAGGCCGTCTTGCCCTCATACCTGGTTCAGCATTGGCGGGGTTGATTGCCTTAGCGGCAACCTATGTGTCTAACCTGCATGGGGGGCCACAATTGCTGTTTGCCCTTTTTTTTGGGGTCGCATTTCACTTTTTAAGTTTTGACGCTAAAGCTAAACCGGGTATTGAATTTTGTGCACGTGGCGTTTTGCGCTTAGGCGTAGGCTTACTAGGTGCACGTATTACCGCCGATCAAATTATTGGTCTGGGGTGGACAACCGCACTCATTGTGATTGGTGCAGTCGTAACCACATTATTATGTGGCGCCTGGTTAGGTAAAAAATTACATATGACGCGCGCAGAGGGTGTGCTGTCAGGTGGGTCAGTTGCCATTTGTGGTGCTTCAGCGGCATTAGCTATTTCGGCCGTATTGCCCCGCGACAAAGAAAGTGACCGTTTTACTCTGATGGTAGTGGTTACGGTTACCGTGCTATCAACGATAGCAATGGTGATCTACCCACTGATAGCACGCGCGATGTCGTTACCCCCCGAATTAGCGGGTTTATTTTTAGGTGGCACCATTCACGATGTCGCCCAAGTGGTTGGTGCAGGCTATACCATCGATCAAGCGACCGGTGATTACGCCACCATTGTGAAGCTGTTCCGTGTGTCAATGTTGGCTGTGGTGGTTGTGGTTGTATCAGCCATTTTTAAAACACAACGCGAAGCCATTGCCACTGCCCATCATGCAAAAAAACCTCCACTGGTGCCTTGGTTCTTGTGGCTGTTTGTAGCGCTTGTTGTGATCAATTCCTTAGGTGGTTTACCACTCGTGGTGCAAACCCAATTAGTTGATTTTTCTCGCTTATGCTTAGTCGTAGCTATTTCAGCCTTAGGTTTAAAAACCTCGTTTAAACAATTGGCGAATGCCGGCTGGCGACCGTTTATGCTGTTGCTAGTTGAAACGTTATGGATGGCCGCGTTTGTGTTGGTGGCAATAGCGTTGCTGTAGGCTTTTAACAGTAAACTGGTCACTAAAGTGCACACTTTATTAGACCAGACAATTGCGTTTACCCATGAAGATTAGCTTGGAAACATTTCAAGAAATTCATAACCAAATTTGGAAAGAGTTAGGACGTGCAACGCAAGACCGGCACCACACATGGCGAACCCCAGTCTTAACGACGGTTGGTCTAGACGGTTCACCTAATGGGCGAACGGTCGTACTGAGGCGTTGTGATTCACACGCTGGGCTATTTTCTATTTATACAGATAGCCGTAGCCCTAAAGTCGCTGAGTTAAAAAAAACCCCTCAAGCACAATTTGTTTTCTGGAGCACTCGCCTAAATTGGCAGTTAAGAGTGCGCGCCAAAGTTCATATTCTCACAACAGGCGCCCTCGTTGAATCGGTGTGGCAGCAAATGCGTCATACTAAATCCGCGGGTGACTATATGACGCCGCAGGCACCGGGAGCATCTTTTCCCTCAGCAAACACCCATGTTGATCAAGAAAATTTAGACACTTATTTTGCAATACTTCAAGCTGAGGTCGTGGCGTTTGATTGGTTAGAGCTGTCACGTTTTGGTCACCGTCGCGCTCAGTTTTGCGATAACACGTGGCAATGGGTTTCACCTTAAATCGTGTTGAATAGGCCACAAAATTAAACATAATCAAATAACCAACGACCCCGTTTTTGCTTTCATTGATATCGAAACAACGGGATCACATTTTGAGCGAGATCGCATTACCGAGATAGGTATCAAAACGTTAAGCCATGACGAAGTAACGATCTGGGAAAGTTTGATTGATCCCCAAACCTTTATTCCACAAAACATACAAAAATTGACCGGCATAACGCCACAGATGGTGTCGGGCCGCCCTGTTTTTGATGAGATCGCAACGCAACTCAAAAACGAACTTGACGGAAAAATATTTGTAGCGCATAACGCACGTTTTGACTTTGGTTTTATCAAAGCTTCATTTAAAAGAATGGGTATTGATTTTCGCCCAAAGGTTTTGTGCACCGTAAAACTATCACGCTTGCTTTTTCCGGAACAATCTCGCCACAACTTAGATACGATTATTGAAACGCACAAGCTCTTGGTTAGTGCAAGGCACAGAGCGCTGGGTGATGCTGATTTGTTATTACAGTTTTGGCGAGTATGCGAAAAATCAGTAGGAAAAGAAAAATTGCTTGCCGTAGTAGATGAGTTAGTTGGAAGCCCGAGCTTACCACCACACATTAACCAAGATCTGGTGGACGCTATTCCCGATACGACAGGTTGCTATATTTTTTATGGTGAAAATAAAGCACCGTTGTATATTGGTAAAAGTATTTCAATGCGTACCAGGGTGATGAGCCACTTTAACAGTGCGCTCACGGTACAAAAAGAAATGAAGCTATCACAGCAAGTTCACGATATTGAATGGATTGAAACGGGCGGCGAATTGGCTGCGTTAATTCTTGAGTCTAGGCTAATTAAAGAACGAATGCCCAGCACAAACATTAAGCTGCGAAATTCAAAAGATTTGTGCGC
The DNA here is from genome assembly GCA_002422175.1 of Alcaligenaceae bacterium UBA6179. Classification (GTDB taxonomy): domain Bacteria; phylum Pseudomonadota; class Gammaproteobacteria; order Burkholderiales; family Burkholderiaceae_B; genus Algicoccus. Next base: position 9,878 of record DITR01000069.1, on the reverse strand, counting down.
ATGGACTTTGACAAAAAATTCAACCGGCATCTCTAAACCAACGCTCGTAACCCATAAAAATTTACAACTCGGTATTCAAGATAATCTTTACGGTTTGTTTTATAGCAAGCGGGAAGCGCACGGATATCTCGCTGCGATTGCCAAAAAACATCGACTTTGTGAGGCGCTGCTGGGTTTAGAGGCGCTTGTCGACGGCAGACCTTGTTTTGCTTTTCAAGTAAAAAAGTGCGATGGCGCATGCATTGGTTTAATTGATATTGAAACCCATACTCTTCGGCTCAAAACAGTGCTTAATTTGTTCAAAGTGCCACTGTGGCCATTCAAAGGCGCTGTTGCAATCAAGGATGGAGAAAAGTTGATTGTTCTTAATAAATGGTGCTACCTGGGTATGGCAAGCGATTACGATGAACTTGATGAGTTAGTTACGTTGAGTCAGCCAAAGTTTGATTTGGATATTTATAAAATAATAAAAAAGGCCTTGAGCGGATCACATAAAGATAAAGTCATCAGCTGTTTTGCTCAGTAAATTTAAAACTAAGAAATCAACCAAACTAAAACTGTACCTGCAGCCGCGATGTGTGCCAGAGTGATGAGCACAGAGATCGTGTGTAAAACCATGAATCGTTTTTTATCGCCACCATCTGTAGCGCGATTTATAGCTGGCATCAGTACTTGACGAGTGGGAATGGTGGTTAAGGCAACAATTAAAAGAACCAAAGCGCTGACGCCCTCAACAGTTGAAAGCAAGGCTGCTGCGACAAACGCTGTCGCCATTACAAAAAGATAAAACGGAGGAAACGCTTTGCGAATGAGAAGCCTCGCTTGATCTGTGGGCAAGACTTTGAATGCAAATGCTGCAAAGCCCATTGCAAAAATCATCGTGCCACCAAAGAGCCATGCCGTAAATAACAGGCCTGTTGCCCGAAGAAAATATTCCACAATAATGGCCTTGTTTGTTTCAAAACAAATATTTAGTGTTCTACCCATGAAATAAAACGATGAGTCATCACACAAAGTTAGTATGAATTACCGACCTTGTTTAAGCGCTAAAGGCCTTTTATTTTTGAGGAAATTCAATTAACTATTGTTATTTGACAAGTACGAACAAGGATGTGAATTGACTATTTGAAAAGTTTTCAAATAGTGGTGCCGGTGAAAGGAATCGAACCCTCGACCTTCTCATTACAAGTGAGCTGCTCTACCAACTGAGCTACACCGGCAGGTGTTTTTTTTATATAAGACTGCTATTGTAAAAGATTTTTGAAACATTTATTTCACAATAAGACTTATTTATTTCACAATAGATAAATGAGGCCGTTTCGGTGGGGGCGTCTCGTTATTGGGTGAATGATCGGTTACGTTATTGGTTGCGTTATCAGTTGCGTTATCAGTAACGTCATCACTTACTGCGCTAAACCCTTCATTGCTATCACCCACTTCAAAACCCATACCTGCACCGGTTTCACGTGCAAAAATAGCACTGACAGCAGAAATGGGCACCCAAACATCTTCAGTTTTACCTCCAAATCGTGCTTGAAACGAAATAAACTCGTTGTTTAAGTCAAGCTGATTGGTAGCGAGTAAACCGACGTTTAAAGTGATTTGACCATCGCTAATAAACGCTCGTGGAACACGCGTGTTGTCATCGACCTGCACCACAACATGGGGTGTGTAGCCATTATCTGTGCACCACTCGTGCAGTGCACGAATGAAGTACGGCTTGGTCGATGACTCAGACATTTAGCGACGCATCACTTTTTCTGAAGGCGTTAACGCCTCAATATAAGCGGGGCGTGAAAATACACGTTCAGCATATTTCTGTAAGGGCGCAGCCGTTTTAGGTAATTCAATACCGTAATGGTCTAAGCGCCAAAGCAAGGGTGCCATGGCTATATCAAGCATCGAAAAATCTTCGCCCAACATATATTTGTTTTTGATTAACAACGGTGCCAGTTGTGACAGACGATCACGAATCGCTGCGCGAGCTTGATCAAGTTTTTTCGTGTCAGCACGCAGGCTACGGTCTTCAAGCACTGCAACGTGAACAAATATTTCTTTTTCAAAGTTGAATAGAAATAAACGTGTGCGTGCACGCATGACAGGGTCAGCCGGCATTAATTGTGGATGCGGAAAGCGCTCGTCAATATATTCATTGATGATGTTTGATTCGTACAAAATTAAATCGCGCTCAACCAAAATGGGCACTTGACCGTAGGGATTCATGACATTAATTTCGTCAGGCTTGTTGTACAAGTCTAAATCGTTAATTTCGTAGTCCATGCCTTTTTCAAATAAAACGAAGCGGCAACGGTGAGAAAAGGGGCAGGTCGTGCCTGAGTGAAGAACCATCATAGTAGGCGTTCCTTCCTAATTAAAAGTCGTACAAACAAAAAAACAAAAAGCCAGCGCCTGTTTTATAACAAGCGCTGGCTACAAGCAAATCGTTACTTAATATGCTTCCAGTAGCTCGCATTTAAGCGCCAAGCCACAATAAAGAAAATACCTAAGAACAATAGCACCCATACACCAATCTGCTTACGTAACAGTTGGGCCGGTTCCGACATCCAGGTCATAAATGCAGCTAAATCAGCAATTTCACTGTCATAAGCCATTGCACGGACAGGATCTAATGCTTTGAAGCCATGACCACTGGTTTCTTTACCTGTGTAGTCAACCATAGGTTCAGTTTTAGTTGTCCAGTAGCCTTGGGGGCCATAAACGCTGGTCGCACGTTCCCATGACTTTTTACCGTCTTTCTCGACTTGATGAACCACCACATGGGTGTATTCACGGGGCCCCTGACGTTCCCATAAGACATGTGGCATACCCGCATTAGGAAAGGCGAGATTATTCCACCCTGTCGGCTTAGTGGTGTCACGATAAAAGGTACGCATGTAGGTGTAAATGTAATCACCACCCGGTGGGCCTGCGTTAATAGACTTTGCGCGTGCGATGACAGACAAATCGGGGGGGGGTGCACCAAACCAGGCTTTTGCATCAGCAGAAGTCATGGCTATTTTCATTAAGTCACCCACTTTTTCACCCGTAAAAAGTAGGTTTTCTTTAATTTGAGTGTCAGTCAGACCAATGTCGCGTAATTTGTTGTAACGCATTGACTTGGCGGCGTGGCAGTTTAGGCAATAGTTTACAAACATTTTGGCGCCATTTTGTAATGCCGCTTGGTTTGTTAAACGATTAGGCGCTTTTTCGAGCGGAAAATCACTGCCCGCAGCTTGTGCTGTGACACAAGCTAAAGTAAGTGCAATTACGCTGAGGAGCTTTTTCATCATCATTATTGGGTTCCGTCAGTTATAGGCTCAGTGGGCGTGAAAGACAACACGGTCAGGTACGGGCTTAAAGCTGCCTTTCACTGTCCAGATTGGCATCAACAAGAAGAAAGCCAAGTA
>DITR01000069.1:6106-6299 GCA_002422175.1 Alcaligenaceae bacterium UBA6179 | reverse complement strand
ACAACACCCCAGAACTTCGCATCAATGACACGCAATAAAACAGCCACAATTAACAAGGCAACAGGCCAAGCAAATTTAGCTAAACCTTTACAACGTAAAAACGTTAGCCCAGCGCCGATGACAGCTGAAGCGGCGAGGACCCAAGTGAAGTCGCCCGTGGTTGCACGAAGCATTGAGTAAAACGGTGTGAAAT
>DITR01000069.1:0-6095 GCA_002422175.1 Alcaligenaceae bacterium UBA6179 | reverse complement strand
TTGTTGTATTCCAGAAAGTAACCACCCATTTCAGGTGCAAAAAACACTATCGCCATGAAAATAATGGCGAAACCGGCCAAACCCATAATGTCATGAACGGTGTAATAGGGGTGAAAAGGAATGCCATCAAGCGGGCGGCCATACTTATCTTTTTTCGCTTTGATATCAATACCGTCTGGGTTGTTTGAACCGACTTCATGCAAGGCCACAATGTGGGCTGCCACCAAGCCTACCAAGACTAGAGGAATGGCAATGACGTGGAACGCAAAGAAGCGGTTTAATGTGGCGTCAGAGACCACGTAGTCACCACGGATCCAGATGGCGAGTTCAGGACCAATAAACGGTATGGCTGAGAACAAGTTCACAATAACCTGTGCACCCCAATAAGACATTTGGCCCCAAGGTAAAAGATAGCCAAAGAAAGCCTCGGCCATTAAGCACAAGAAAATGCCTACGCCGAATATCCAGATGAGTTCACGGGGTTTGCGGTACGAGCCATAAATCAACGCGCGAACCATGTGCAAATAGACCACCACGAAGAACATTGATGCGCCAGTTGAGTGCATGTAACGTATAAACCAACCGCCAGGCACTTCTCGCATGATGTATTCAACAGACTCGAAGGCATACGCTGCATCGGGTTTGTAATGCATGACAAGAAAAATACCCGTCACAATTTGTAAAATCAGTACAAACATGGCTAATGAGCCAAAGAAGTACCAAAAATTAAAGTTTTTCGGTGCATAGTACTCAGACAAATGCCCCTTGATTGTCGACGTAAAAGGAAAGCGTTGGTCTATCCAACCAACTAACCCCGTAGTCTCAACAGTTTTTTCACCAGCCATAAAACAATTCCTTTGAGTCTTTAATTGTTTAGCAAACGCATCGCGTTTACGTCACACGATTAGGCTTTATTGTCTTCATCAACGCCGATAATGATCTTGGTCTCGCTTAAATACTGATAAGGCGGCACTTCAAGATTATCTGGTGCGGGTTTGTTTTTATATACCCGACCTGCTAGATCAAAGGTGGAGCCGTGACATGGACATAAGCTACCGCCTTCCCAGTTATTGGGTAAGCTAGGTTGAGGGCCTGTTTCAAGTTTAGGGGTAGGCGAGCAACCGAGATGGGTACAAATGGCAACACCCACAAAAAATTCGGGTTTGCGCGAGCGCCAATCATTTTTTGCATACGCTGGCGTATAGCCTGGGCGTTCTGAGTTGGGATCAGCTAACTCACTGTTGAGCTTAGGCAATGTTGCCAGTTGCTCTTTAGTGCGACGCATGACCCAGACGGGCTTACCGCGCCATTCGACCGTACGTAATTCGCCTGGATTGAGAACTGAGAGGTCAAACTCAACGGGAGCACCCGCAGCGCGTGCTTTTTCAGACGGTGCAAAAGTGCTCACAAAAGGTAGTGCAACCCCAGCACCTGCTACGCCACCAACGGCACAGGTAGCGCCGATCCAAAAGCGGCGCGATGGATCTGGCGGCAATGTTAGGGGCGCTGCCCCTTCATCATCGGGGTGAATGGTCGTTTCCTGGCTCATCTTTAATTCCTTCAGGGTGCCTAAATGGGGCAACGTTTTACATTCAAAGGCAATTTGCAGTTTGAATCGCCATGTATTATAACGCTGTCACAACAATTATCACTAAAGCGAGGCTTAACATGACAAAAACCAAGGGTTTTATTAAAGAATTTAGAGATTTCGCCGTTCGCGGTAGCGTGGTTGATTTAGCAGTGGGCGTCATAATTGGCGCTGCTTTTGGCAAAATTGTTGACTCATTGGTCAAAGATTTGGCAATGCCGGTCATCAATTTCTTAGTAGGCGGTGCTGCTGATTTTACCAATAAATTTATTGTTTTGACCCGCCCAAGCACTTACAGTGGCCCTGAAACTTATGCTGATCTGACTCAAGCTGGGGCAACAGTTTTCGCATGGGGTAATTTCTTAACAATTTTGATTAATTTCATTCTGCTGGCGTTTGTGATTTTTTGGATGGTTAAGCTGGTGAATGTTGCGCGTAACAATGCGCAAGCTGAAGAGTTACCTGCAGCGCCTCCTCCAACTCCAGCTGATGTTGCTTTACTGACTGAAATACGCGATTTATTAAAAAATAATCGTTGATTATTAAATTGACGCAATCTTAATGATTAACAAAAGCGGTTCACTTTTTAAGTGAACCGCTTTGCCTTTGCCTGCGGTCTGAGAAAAAAACATTGCCATCATTGAACTTAGAAATAAAGAAGAATGCTTTAAAAATCTAATCAATATTGGCAAATATTTTGGCGTCAGTAATGGGGCTTTTAGAGCTAGCCGCTTGCTTAGCCAAGCTTTCAAACTTGAGTAATAAGTGCTCACGTGGCATTGGATCAAGACGGTGAAAAAGCTCTTGCAAGCGCGCTTGATCCTCGTCTTCGGTATAAAACCAGCTCACCGGCATATCAAGTATTTCAGCTACCTTGCACATCAACCGATAATCAGGTGCATGTTTGCCACGCTCGTATTGGTTCATACGAGCGCTCGCAGACGTTGGGTCGATACCCGCTAGCTTGCCTAACTTTTCCTGTGACAGACCCGCGCGAATGCGCGCAGCCTTTAGTCGTTGACTAATCATAAAATTCCCCGAAAATATTATTTTTATGTGTAAAAAAAGCAAATTTTTTGCTTTACATGACATCAGAATTTCAGATAAAAACTTCGAAACAAAATTAATTGTTCTGATGAAAGAACAATACTAAAAAATATTATGTTACCGTGTCTACTAATATATCCTTATGTTACCTATCATTAAAGATGATATCAATATATTTAAATGGTTTATATCGATGGAATTGAGGCAAATTCAATATTTTGTCGCACTTTATGAAGAGCGTTCGGTCACGCGAGCAGCCCGTAGATTAAATATTGTGCAGCCGGCCCTAAGCATGCAAATGAGTAAATTAGAAGCAAGCTGGGGTCAGCAACTCTTTATACGCAACGCCCGCGGCGTGACACCCACACCCGTGGGTGATCAAATGTATAAACTTTTTTTACCGATATTGGCCAGTATTTACAAAGCTAAAGAGCAGTTGACACACCATTCAGGTGTTTTAACAGGGCATGTTCGAATCGGTATGATTAAAAGCGTAACTCAAAATGCATTAGTCACAACGGTGCTTGAATTTCAGCGTCAACACCCACTGGTAACCTTGGCCATACATGAGGGGCTGACAGAGTTTTTAGTGCAATCAACAGCAGCTGGCTTACTTGATGCCGTCGTTACCAATATACCCAAAAGTTCAGCAGGGTTTGAAATGGACGTGTTGCTGGATGAGCCTTTATTATTGGTTGTGGGTGCAAATCACCATAGGTTACCCAGCATCGTTTCAATTGAAAGTCTGGCGAGGCTTAATCTTGCAATGCCTACGAAAAATCACTGCTTACGCCGATTAATTGATCAGTGGTTACGCGATATGGGCCTAGACTTAGTACCCGCCATCGAAATTGATGCCATGATTGCGTTAGGGGGTGTTGTGGCAGGTGGTACTTACGCCGCACTGATGCCAGAAAGCGTGGTCAATTATGTGAATCGTAATCACAGCTTAACGGTGTACCCTCTAGACGCGCCCATGTTTAGACGAGAAATTGTGTGTTTAACCAGTGCAACCCGCCCATTGTCAGATTCAGCGAAAACTTTTGTAAATTTACTTAAAAAAAATATTAAAGGTCAGACCCATGAGGCCTGACCCAGACGCTTTGAAAATCTAAATTTGAACTCACAGCATGTCGAAACAACGTAATCAAACAATCTAACGTCTTAAAAAATATATTTGAATTATGTATTTTTATTGGGATCTTCGTCTTCATCAGCGCGGCGAGGCTTAATACCTCGGGCAAAAAGTATACCGACTTCATATAAGACCCATAGTGGTACAGCCAGCATAAACTGGCTTACGACATCTGGGGGAGTAATGATGGCTGCTATAACAAAGGCAGCGACCACGACGTAGCCACGAATTTCTTTGAGCTTTTCGACCGTTACAATACCAAAGCGTACCAACAAGATGACTGCAATGGGTACTTCAAAGGTGATGCCAAAAGCTATAAACATACTCATGACAAAGTTTAGGTATGCTTCAATATCTGGCGCAGGCGTTATAGATTGAGGCGCAAACGATGCAATAAAAGCAAATACCGTTTGAAACACCACAAAGTAACAAAACGCCATGCCTGCTAAAAAAAGCAGTGAGCTTGAGACAATCAGGGGAAGCGCTAAGCGTTGTTCATGACGATAAAGACCTGGTGCTACAAAAGCCCAGGCCTGATAAAGAACAAAAGGTAAGGCCACCATAAAAGACGCCAACATCGTGACTTTGACCGGCACCATGAAGGGTGTAATAACCCCTGTAGCAATCATGCGTGTACCTTCTGGCAGAGAGGCCAACATAGGTTGTGCCAAGAAGTCATAAATGACTGAGGGGCCAGGGTATAAAAACATCACAATAAATACTACTGCTAAGACAATGACAGTGCGCAAAAGACGGTCACGCAACTCGACCAAATGCGACATAAAGCTTTCTTTAACGACTTCGAGTACATCCGTTTCAGGTGTTTCTTGTTCGGTCGTACCATTTGTATTTAATTTTTCAGTCACAGCAGTTTCTCTTGCGTTGGGCCTAAGGGCTCGGTAGTGCTGGTGGCAACTGGTTCTTTAGTGTGCACCGGGGCAGGTACTTGCGATGCAACCCCAATGGGCACTTTAGCGGGGGGTGAAGCAGATGAATCAGTTAAAGATTCAGCTGAAGGAGTCGGTTGAGTTGCTGTAGGGGTTGTATTAGATTGATACGTATTTTCAGCAAAATCATCATGGTCTTTCAGATCAAGATTGCCTCGAATACTGTTTTCGGTGTCTTGCATAGATTTAGTGACATCGCGTGCCGCATTTTCCATTTCTTCTTTCATTTTTTTGAGCTCATCGAGCTCAACTTCGCGTTGAATATCGCCTTTGACATCGCTTACGTAGCGCTGTGCACGACCCAGCAAATGACCGACCGTACGGGCTACTTTAGGCAACCGTTCGGGGCCAATCACGACAAGTGCGATCACACCAATAACAAGTAACTCAGTAAAGCTAATGTCGAACACGATAAACCTTGGCCTAAAGAAAAACTGCTAGACCCACATGACATGGGGCATATTGATTATTGTTGTGTTGTATTGGTTTTTTCTTTGGCTTGCACGTCGATCGTGTCGTCAGATGCAACGCGCTGCGTGGTACCCGTACTCGCTTGATCAACAGGTTTGTCTTGTGAGGCTTCTTTCATGCCGTCTTTAAAGCCTTTAACGGCACCACCCAAGTCTGAACCCATATTGCGAATTTTTTTGGTACCAAAAACCAACGCAACAATGACCAAAACAACTAACCAATGCCAAATGCTAAAGCTACCCATGATGTCTTCTCCGTTAGACGTTGATGGCTGCGCGACCCGACCAGGGCCGTGCACCACCCATAATATGTACATGCAAATGGTCAACTTCTTGACCACCCTCTTTACCAGAATTTACCAACACTCTAAACCCACCCGCTGCCCCGGGGTTGCACCCATTATCAAGCGCAATTTGAGGAATGCGAACCATCATTTTACCCAACCAGCCCGCATCTGCATCAGTAACCGTTTGCATTGACGTGAGATGTTTACGCGGAATCATCAATAAATGCACGGGTGCTACCGGGTTGATGTCATGAAACACGACAAAATCGTCATCTTGATAAGCGATTTTTGCAGGAATTTCACCCGATGCGATCTTGCAAAATAAGCAGTTTGTCATAACTCAAGCCTAATCAACAGCGTTTATGTAAATAATCATTGAATTATTTAGAAAATCATATAAAAAAACTTAGTAGTACGAATGAGGCGGGTTCAAGCCAGTTAAAGCCCAATGCATTAAAGTTTACGGCTGGCTTTTTCCTCTAAACCAGATAAGCCTTCGCGGCGCGCCAGTTCAACCAAAACCTGTTCAGGCCGTAAGCCATGCTCTGCCAAAACCACCAAGCAATGAAACCATAAGTCAGCTGTTTCAGCCACAATACGGTCAGCTTGCCCATCTTTAAC
>DITR01000027.1:13548-17461 GCA_002422175.1 Alcaligenaceae bacterium UBA6179 | reverse complement strand
AATAACTTTTTATCAGTATGCAAAACAGCATAGTTAGTTTGATAGCGAAACCCACCCAAGGCAGCCATTTCATCAGGGTGCGCATCAAGCAATTTAAGCGCGGTAGGGGCATGACAGGCCATCACAACAGCATCAAAGCGTTCATCGTTGACCAAGACATGGTCATCAAAACGTTTAATTGTTTTAACAGGTGTTTGAAGTCTTGCATCGGCTAGCTGATCAATAATCGCTTTCACATACATACGTGAGCCCCCTAAAACGGTTCGCCATTGAGGGCGTTGGCTCACTTGCAACAAACGATGATTGATGCAAAAACGTAAAAACGTTGCGGCTGGAAATTCCAAAATATCGCGTACTGACGATGACCAGATTGCAGCCGCCATTGGCAATAAATACCAGTCTTGCATCGACTGGCCATAGCGATGACGCTGCAACAATTGCCCTAGGGTAAGGGGGTCGAGTAATGACTGGTCAAGATAAGTTTGTGCATGTCGGTTAAAACGTGAAATGTCAGTGAGCATACTTAAAAATGCAGGCCTAAAGACGTTGCGTTTTTGTGCAAAAACGGTCGCCAGCGAGGTACCTGCCCATTCAACATCAGGGTTCTCAATTGACACGCCAAAGGTCATTTGGCTGGCATGAGTTTGAACGCCTAAACATGAAAAGAGGGCTAGCAAATTTGGGTAGGTTAATTCATTGAGTACTAAAAATCCTGTATCAACCGGGTGGGTTTTGCCCTCGAGGGTGACGTCAACAGTATTAGCGTGCCCACCAAAATAAGCGCCTGACTCAAACAGTACAACTTCATGTTTCATTTGTAGTAGCCAAGCAACTGACAAGCCTGAAATACCAGAACCCACGACTGCAATACGTTTTTTTTCAAGAGTCATCATGTAGACTTGCCGATTTCAGTGTCTTGATGAAGAGACTTTTTTAATAACTCGGACCGTAATTTTGGGGCACGCGTTTGAGGGTCAAGCCAGATCGCTGTAAATGCGTTGACAAAAGCACCCTCATCAATGAGACCCAACTCTTGCTTGGCATCATAAAACCTAACCCCTTCGCCTGGCTTAAACACCCCAATCAATTGGTCGTTTAACGTCACATCGGGCAAAAACTGTTCAAGCTTATGTGTCCAACTGTCAATTTTCACATTGGGTAAATCAACACAACATTTAACCCCCAAAAGGGCTAGGCGCTTGATTTCAGCACCCGTCACATTTGCAATTTGACTAGCCGACAAGCGTCTAAGATAGTTGATTTCAAGCCGATAAGGCTGAGTTGGATCAAACAGACCCGTTTCACTTAACAGCCGTGCTCGATAGAATCGAAACACGCTCCAAGAAAAAACGCCCTCACCCACAACGGGCCATTGGGCGCCGAGGCTTGGTTGAATCGAGATTGAGTGCTTTAAATCATGCATAGGTAAAACAATTAAAATCAGTTTAAAATTCTAGGCTATTCATTATAGTACACAAAAAATACTCTTTAGTCGTTTAATATACTAGCTGGAAATAAAACGAGATCGCCCCTTTTTATGAATGCCACTATCGCTCCCAAAAAACCAAGCTTTAAACAACAGCAAATGCAATTTCGTGAAAACGCCATTCTCGATTCTGTGAACCGGTTGCTATCGCAAAAAGGTTTTGACTTAATGACAATGGACGAAGTCGCTGCCGATGTTGGCATCGCTAAAGCCAGTCTTTACAAACATTTTCCGTCTAAAGAGTCATTAGCTGCTGCCTCGATGACACGGCTACTAGACCATACGTTAGCTGAAGTGAGCCGAGTACCCACTCACTTGATGTCTAAAGATAAGTTAAAAATGATTGTACGTTGGGGTATTACGCTTCATATACAAGGCGAAATGCCCTATTTACCCTCAACGCGCTCAAGTATTCAACAAGCTTTGCTAGGTCACCCACCCTACATTGATCGTTTACAAGACTTAACCACTCAATTGGGTGAATGGATACTCGACGCGCAAGAAAAAGGTCAACTATCGGCTGCGTTGCCAGCTGAAGTTATTTTGTACTCGATTTTTGCTCGTGCTTGCGACCCTGTGGCAGACTTTCTAAAAATGGGTGGGGCCTTCACTGATCGTGACATTATTGACTTGTTGGTTCACACTTGTTTTGATGGTTTAACCCCAGCCACTACTTAATAGAACGGTTGACCCAGACAGTTTTAGCATGCTCAAAAGTCATTGAAGCATGAAAGGCTAGAATGTCAGACTTTGAGTGTTGAATATGTGGTTCAAAAATCTTAAGTTGTTCCGTCTTGCGCGCGAGGGGTCTTACCCGCGCGAAACACTAGAAAATCAATTGCAAGCCCATGCTTTTGTGAGTCAATCGGGTTCAAATGAACCCAATATGGGTTGGGTACCCCCCCGCTCGGGGCAAGACGCCTTGGTCGTTCAAGTGGGCGCCCAACTTTTATGCGCGTTACGCATTGAAAAAAAACTATTGCCGAGCTCAGTTGTACAAACAGTTGTTCGCGAACGCGCCATTGAACTCGAAGCGCAACAAGGTTTTAAACCTGGCCGCAAACAAATTAAAGAGCTAAAAGAACAAGTTATTGACGAATTAACCCCACGTGCATTTAGCATTGCACGCGACATTCACGTGTGGCTTGACCCGGTGAACCATTGGTGTGTCATTGACACTGCGTCAACCGGTGGGGCTGAGCAAGTTTTGACGTTAATGGGTAAATCGTTATACCCCTACCCAATTGAACCATTAACTCTCGTACATTCGCCCAGTGCCATGATGACAAAATGGATGTTAGAACAAGCACCGCCGACTGGCCTAACCCTTGAGCAAGATTGCCAATGGCAATCTTCAGGCCAACAGGCCGGTATGGTTCGTTATGTACGCCACGACATCACACCCGAAGAAATTGAACGCCATATTAAAGCAGGGCACCAATGTAGCCGGCTGGGTTTAACCTGGCAAGACCGTATTAGTTTTGTGTTAACCGATCAGTTTGATATAAAACGCCTACAAGCACTTGATATCTTAGACGAACACGATAATGGTGCATCGCTTGACGCACAAGAAAAGCTTGACGCTGATTTTGCATTAATGACTGCTGAGGTTATACCCATGCTTGATGCACTGCTCAATGCAGTCAACGACACCACAGGTGAATAAAAATGATTCCGGGCTTAGAAATAAAAAGAATTGAAACCTCGAGCAACGCGATGACCTCAAACGTGATTGAATTTGAGGTTACGAGCGAATCAGCACACTTTACTGTGTTGTTGCTCGTCGGCCCAGCCGACCCAGGCATCTTGCCTGATCGGTTGCCACAATCTATTTTTGATCGTGGTCAACCGATTCATGTTTCGTCTCTAGACTTACTTAACGATGTGGGTGAATCAATACTAGATATTTTAGAATTGATGAACCCAGACGAAATCGCTGTCTTTCTTTGCCAAGACCAAACGGTCTTGGATGCTGCTTACGATGTTTTAAGCTAGCAATTTAGCCTCTAGGTCAGCGCGTATTTCACGTAAGCTGGTTGGCAGCCCATAGGCCAACTGCTCAAACAACGCATCGTGTAGGGCAAACTCTTGGCGCCACGCTTCGGTATCAATTGAAGTGATGCGATCAAACAATGGCTCAGGGAAATCAAGCCCTGTCCAGTCTAGGTCTTGGTATCGTGGGCTCACGCCGAATACGTGTTCAACGCCTTGAGCTTGTTGCTCAATGCGTGACACCATCCACTTTAATACACGGGCATTTTCACTAAAACCGGGCCAAACAAACTGACCGTTTTCATCGGTACGAAACCAGTTCACACAAAATATACTAGGCAGCTTGCCACCGAGTGATTCGAGGCGTTGACCTAAATCAAGCCAATGGGTGAAATAGTCAGCCATGTTGTAGCCACAAAATGGCAACATCGCAAA
>DITR01000027.1:0-13472 GCA_002422175.1 Alcaligenaceae bacterium UBA6179 | reverse complement strand
CACCAAAAATAAAGGCATCAATCACCACACCAGCTGGGTCATCCCAAGCCTCATCAAGCACCGGATTTTGAATTGCGCTTACAGTGAAGCGTGCATTGGGGTGAGCTGCTTTAATGCCTTTCTCTTTAGCCTGCTCTGGCGTCCAGTCGCGGCCTTGCCAGTCAATACAATGGGCAGGAGGCGTTTTGGTTAAACCTTCCCACCAAACATCGCCGTCATCTGTCAAAGCGACATTAGTAAAAATAACATTTTCTTTTAATGTTGCCATGCAATTAGGATTTGAATTTTGGTTGGTGCCTGGCGCCACACCAAAATAACCTGCCTCGGGGTTAATGGCTCGTAATTGGCCTTTTGAATCGGGCTTGATCCAGGCGATATCGTCNNGCCACGCCGAAGAAGCCCGCTTCCGGGTTGATGGCGTAGAGCCGTCCGTCGGGGCCAGGCTTGATCCAGGCGATATCGTCACCAATGGTGGTAATTTTCCATCCCTGAGCAGTTAGACTTGTAGGGGGTATGAGCATTGCAAAGTTGGTTTTTCCGCATGCAGATGGAAATGCCGCAGCGATGTGATACTTTTTGCCTGAAGGCGTTTCAACACCCAAAATCAGCATGTGTTCGGCTAACCAACCGGCTGAAGACTGTGTGGCCGCATCACGACCCATGTTAGAAGCAATACGCAGAGCAAAACATTTTTTACCCAGCAGCGCGTTACCACCGTAGCCAGACCCAAACGACCAGATTTCACGGGTTTGCGGAAAGTGCACGATGTATTTGGTATTGTTACATGGCCACGCCACATCTATCTCGCCTGGTGCTAAGGGCACGCCTACGGTGTGAACGCAGGGAACATATTCACCCTGCTCACCCAACACGTCATAAACAGCTTTACCCATGCGGGTCATCATGCGCATATTGACTACTACGTAAGGCGAATCACTTAATTCAATACCAATTTGAGCAATGGGTGAACCTAACGGACCCATTGAAAAGGGAACGACGTACATGGTGCGACCAGCCATACAGCCTTCAAACAAACCATCAAGTGTTTGACGCATTTCAGCAGGCGACTTCCAATTGTTGGTAGGGCCCGCATCTTTTTCTTCCGGTGTGCAAATAAAGGTTCGGTCTTCTACACGTGCCACATCATCAGGCACTGAGCGCGCTAAATAAGAGTTGGGTCGTTTTTGAGGATTCAATTTATGCAATGTACCTGCTTGCACCATAATGGCGCACAAGCGGTCATACTCTTCTTGCGAACCATCACACCAGACCACTTGGGCGGGTTTGGTTTTAGCTGCAATTTGAGCGACCCATTGTTTTAAATTTTCATGGCGAACATAAGCGGGAGCTGTCATTTCTCTATACCTGTGTTGTATTTCAATTGATAGTTGGTAATACCATTTTTTTAACGTATTTTTGGCATGCACAATATTAGCACCGTGCACACTTAATGGGACTTAGGTTACGCTTAAGGTTATTACCATCCTTATTAGCCTATTTCATGCGTGAAAAAACCTCTGATTCGTCCGATTCGGCTATCAAAAATTCAACCAACGCCTCTGGCGCGACTGACTCGCAAGACGAATCGCTTGCACTTGCCAGTCGCGGTTTATTTGCATTGTTATTAGTTGCGGCCTTGGCTGGGGTCGCTGTAGGTCTAGTCGGAGGTAGTTTTCATTGGATGCTGATTCATGGCACTAAAGGGTTTGCCAACCTTGTAGTTGATTGGCGTCTAAACGGGGTATTGGGCTTACCCGGTTGGTTAGGTGTCATTTTTATTGCTGCGGTGAGCGTCGGTCTGGCTCGGTGGTTGATTCGTTTTGCACCCACCGCGTCGGGTAGCGGTGTGCAACACGTTGAGGCCGTGATGCGAGGCGATGCAACGCCCGCCCCCTTTAAAGTATTGCCTATTAAATTCTTAGGTGGCTTGCTTTCAATGATTCCAGGCATGGCGCTCGGTCGAGAAGGCCCAACCATTCAAATGGCTGCCGTGATCGGTACGCAATGCGGCAGACTGTTTGGCTTGAGTCGTGACGATAAGTTCTTACTCTATACCGCGGTGGCTGGCTCTGGGTTATCTGTTGCATTTAATGCCCCCCTAGCGGGCGCCGCCTTTGTCATCGAAGAAGTGGCTCGGCGTGTCACACTTCGTCGCGCATTAGTCACTTTAATAGCCGTCGCAACAGCTATTTCGGTTTACCGTGCTTATTTCGGCAATTTGGTTGAGTTTAAAGTCGGTGATTTTTTACCTTCTGATATGACAACGATGCTTTTGTATGCATTTTTCGGTTGCTGGATGGGCGCTTTAGGTGTCATGTACAACCGCACAGTTTTGCTGGGTTTAAACCTTTTTAACAATATTGCGCCGCGCATTGCACCTGAAATCAAAGCCGCTTTTATTGGTGGGGCTGTCGGTGCACTCGGTTATTACGAACCGATTTGGGTGGGCGGTGGCGAAATGCAAGCACAGGCTATATTACTAGGCCAATTTAGCATCGCGACTTTGATTGTTTTAGGTCTTATTCGTTGGAGCTTGGGCCCTATTTGTTACTCAGCAGGTACGCCAGGCGGTATATTTGCACCTTTATTGCTGATGGGTGCAACGGTTGGCGCCTTGTTTGCGACCGGGATCAATTTTATAGTGCCCATTGATTACGCCACCAACACCACTGCTTTTGCATTGGTGGGTATGGCAGCACTTTTTACTTCAGTTGTGCGCGCACCGCTAACAGGCGTTTTGTTAATTGTAGAAATGAGCGGTAATGTTTCACTCATACCACCCTTGCTTATCGCTAGCGTGGCGTCAGCATTAGTGGCAACATTAATGAGGGGTGAACCCATATATGACTCATTACGCGCCCGTATGAATACAAGCCCCAAAGCTTAAATTTTTAACCGTGGTTAAACAGTACGATTAGCTAGGAAGCAGCATGCACCCAACCCGGGTGATTGTGATCGGTTATTTGATCATGATCTCGATTGGAACCTTTGCACTGATGTTACCCATCGCATCAGCCAGCGGGGTTAGAGAGTCGTTTTTAATCGCTTTGTTTACGACAGTGTCTGCCGTGTGCGTGACCGGTTTAACACTGGTTGATACCGGCACACATTGGACCACCTTTGGCCAGTGGATCATTCTGGCGCTCATACAAGTTGGGGGGTTTGGCATCATGACAGCATCAACGCTGTTAGGTTTAATGATCAACCGCTCTCTTCGCCTTAAAACCCGAATGATTGCTCAAACTGAGACCCATACAATCGGGGCCGGTGATCTAAAAAGCGTCATCAAACTGGTTTTATTTGTAACGATTGCAATTGAGTTGATCATTACCGTGGCGCTTTTCCTATCGTTTTGGTTAACGTGGAAACAAACCCTAGGCGAAGCCCTTTGGAATGGTTTTTTTCACGCCCTTTCAGCTTTTAATAATGCTGGTTTTAGCCTTTTTGAAAACAATTTAATGCTGTTTGCAGGCGACCTGGGTATTTTACTTCCCATCATGATCGGCGTTGTAATTGGCGGCATTGGCTTTCCTGTACTGTTTGATTTGAAACGTAGCGTTTTGCAACGCCTTAATTTGTCGCTACACAGCAAGCTGACCTTATGGGGTAGCGCAATATTGCTGATTTTTGGAAGTCTTTTATTTTTATTGTTTGAGTGGAACAACCCTGCCACCTTCGGCGCAATGTCAATACCCGATAAAGTATTATCAGCCGTTTTTGCATCGGTGTCGACGCGAACAGCTGGGTTCAATAGTGTTGATATCGGCGCTTTTACGCATGAAACCTGGTCTATACATTTTTTATTGATGTTTGTGGGTGGTGGCAGCGCGGGTACCGCAGGCGGCGTAAAAGTCGGTACATTTTTTATTTTGCTGCTATTGGTTTGGGCTGAAGTGCGAGGCCGCCCTGACACCGAACTATTTGGTCGCCGTATTGCCACGTCAGTTCAACGTGAAGCCATAACGGTGTTGGTGCTGGGTAGCGCAGTGGTGTCAGTTGCAACAATCATATTATTGGCAACCACGCGCTTTCCAACCGATCAAGTTATTTTTGAGGTGATTTCTGCATTTGGTACCGTTGGTCTATCAACGGGTATCACCGCAGATCTTCCACCCGTGGCTCAATATACTTTGATTATTCTGATGTTTATTGGACGTGTTGGCACCATTACCATGGCTGCGGCATTGGCTACCAGTAGCCGTCGCATGCCTTACCGTTACCCCGAGGAGCGTCCAATTGTTGGATAAATTTTTATTTACCGAAAGATTTTCTTTTTCTTCAACCGACAGCGTCCTGGTGATTGGTTTAGGTCGCTTTGGTACCGCCGTTGCTCAATCACTCGTGTCACTGGGGCATGAAGTGATGGGTATAGATACTAACGAAGAACGGGTTCAAACTTGGGGGCATCATTTAACCCATGCGGTTCAGGCTGACGCCTCTAATGTGCAGACGTTACGTCAACTCGGTGCTGCAGATTTCAAGCATGCGGTCGTGGGCATTGGTGACAACTTGTCTGCTAGCCTGTTGGCGGTGATGGCATTAGTTGAGTTGGGCATTCAAGATATTTGGGTGAAAGCCACCAATACCGAACATGGTCAAATCGCTGAACGTATAGGCGCGCATCATGTGGTTTACCCCGAGGCAGCCATGGGCGAACGCGTGGCGCACTTAGTCACCGGCAAGATGATCGACTTTATTGAGTTTGATGATGGCTTTGCGATTGCTAAGCTACAGTCGCCCAAAGAATGCCACAACCTAACTTTAGATGAATCTCACGTTAGAGAAATTCATGGCGTAACGGTGGTTGGTGTTAAGCGTGTAAATGAAGACTTTAAATACGCTAAACCAGATACACTGGTGTTGCCAGGTGACTTATTGATTGTTTCGGGTCCTACCCGTAATATTGAACGTTTTGCTTCAAAATCGGTTATAAAAAAACGTTAGTAACTATATTGAATGATTTAGGCCTTTTTTAACTTTAAATATATGAGCGACATATGACTATTACCCCTGCTTTTTTCACCCGCCGCATTGTTTATGTTGGTTCAGTTTTATCACTTTCAGTCTTATTGGCTGCTTGTGCTGGCAGCGGTAATAAAGGTGTACCTCAAGAAAATCAGTCTGGCTTTTTAGGCTCTGGTTCAGCTGAATACTCACGCTTACAAGAAGTATCGAGCCCTGAAGAGGGCGTCAAAATTTATCGGTATAAAAACCCATCATTTAAAGTGTCTGATTACAAAGGCATGATGATTGACCCCGTCGTGATTTATCAGACGGCAACCACTCCGACAGAAGGCAAAGGTATTTCAGAAGAAACCATTTACAAAGTTCGTCAAGATATCGATACTTCTATAAGAACCGGGGCTGCCAACCGGTTCAACGTTGTTGACAAGCCTGGCCCAGGCGTCGCTCGGCTGAGTATTGCCATTACAGGTGCTCAAACTATGGGCGAAGGCTTTAAACCCCGTGATTTAGTGCCTGTTTCTGCTATTTTGAATCTTGCCAGTAAAGCAACGGGTATGGACACCAAAAAACCATTTTTAGTGATTGAAGCTAAATTACAAGATAGCGTAACAGGCAAAATTTTAGGCGAAAGTGTTTATACGGTTGAAGGTGAAACGTTTAGACTTGAATCAACCTCACCCGAAGCCTTTAAAGAACTCGCAATTAAGTGGGTACGAACCGCTATTCAGGTGGCTGCCACTGAACGTGCCCGCGCCTTTTAACGTCATTGACTTAATGTAGGTACATAACAAAGTTAATCCATATAAAAATGACTGTGACGACTATTTGTTACAGTCATTTCATTAGTAAATAAGCAATCAAGTTATATTGTTATCACCACAGTACACACCAAAAGGCCTTTTATGTTATTTCAACGCCCATCACCTCTTTCACTTAGACTGATAACCAAGGGGCTTATAAGTAGCTTTTTGATTGTTGGTTTTTTAAGTGTCGCAAACGCTCAAACAACGGGCTTTGTTCGCGAAAAGGTACTTAAAAATGTCACTGCGGCGTGCCAAGAACGTCAACTTGAAACCAAGCCAGCCGGTGCAACACCGCAAGTGATTCAAAGTTACTGCCTCTGTAATGCAACTTACCTGGCTGATAACCTAACGGATGAGCAGGTCTTCAAATTTCCAGACAACACGCCACCCGGCCCCCCTGAAGAGATCTTAAAAGCGGCGAACAAGTCCTGCGCGGCAGTCATGAAAAAAGGTTGAAAAGCGTTTTATAAAAGCTTTTATTTTAGGCAGTACTTTGGCCATCATGAATGGTTTAGCGTCTTTAGTTGACTTGCATCGAACAGGGCTTGAGCTCTGTTCCAGTATTGAACATAGCTTGAGTTTTATTGAATTAAAAAAATTTAAAAAATTAACAATAAAACGTTTTAACCCGTATTTGTCCTATTGACAGAACAATAAGACAAGCGCACGATGTGCTCATGCCTAATGCGATGCCTCTTCCTAAATATCACCAGGTCTATTTGGTGCTCAAAGAGTCCCTCATAGAAGGTGACGTGGGAGCAAAACTACCTGGCGAAACCGCATTGATGCAACGTTTTGACGTGGGGCGAGTTACCGTTCGGCGTGCACTCGAGTTATTGGCTAATGAAGGCTTAGTTACTCGACGCGCCGGAAGAGGTACCTTGTCAACTGTGGGTCAAAACTCACCGCTCGAAAATTCTAAAAATAACCGTAAAAAAATTCGTAGTGGCCTTCTTGAAAATCTGGTTTCTGTGAGTCTCAGTACACGTATTGAGGTCATTGAAGTTAACACCATAGCTTCTTCGTTACAGGTTGCTCAAGCATTACAAATGAAACCCGGTGAAAGAGTGCAAAAAGCAATACGGGTTCGCAGTACTGATAACGGACCCCTTTCGCACATTACAACTTACATACCCGCGCTTTGGGCCGATCATTTTGACCCTCAAGCGCTTGCAAATGAACCCGTTCTGGTTCTACTTGAAAAAGTAGGTCTAAAAATTGGTCGAGCCGAGCAACACATTTCAGCACGATTAGCCGATGCTGCTGTCGCCCCCCGACTTGGGGTGTCGGTCGGTTCAGCCTTACTGTCAGTCAGCCGCTTGGTCTTTGATGACAAAGAGCGACCCATCCAATGGCTGCATGGCTTATATAGACCAGATCGCTACGACTACGAGCTAAAACTATCGCCCATAGGCGATATCGATGCCCGCGTATGGGTTAGTAACGAAATTACTGCACGTTTTGATTAACCACACTTTAGTAAACGGAGATTTTCATGACTTCACGTCGACAATTTGTAACGCAAACTGCCGCTGCGGCAACCATGTTAGCTTTCCCCATGGTGGGGCGGTCTCAACCTGCGCCCGTTAAGATTGGGGTGATTCACCCTGTTACGGGCGCGCTGGCTTACTCGGGCCAGCAGTGTCGGGCAGGCGCTCTGTTAGCGATCGAAGAAATTAATAAAGCAGGCGGTATCAAGTCTCTCGGTGGCGCGCTAATTGAACCCTTATTGGCAGATGCCCAGTCTCAACCGGCAGTCGGCGCAGCAGAAATTGAAAGACTTAACGAGGCGGGTGTGTGTTCAGTGGTAGGTGCTTTTGCATCTGCCATTTGTTTAGCCACCACTCAAGCCGCAGCTAAATACAACCTACCGCATGTCGTAGACGTGGGCGTGGCCGATCAAATTGTTCAGCGTGGGCTAACCAACACCTTCCGTTTTGGGCCCGGTTACACCAGCGTTGCTGAATTAGCCGTTACCAATTTGGCTGAGCTCAATAAATCAGCGGGTAGCCCAGCTAAGACCGTTATGATTATTCATGAAGAGTCATTATTTGGGTCTGGTACAGCAAACTTATTACAAAAATCATTGCCACAAGTCGGGTTCGAGGTAGTTGAAGTCATCAAACACGCCAACCCAACACGCGACTTTAATAATATCGTGTTGCGCATGAAATCACTTAATCCTGATATCGTGATTCCGGCCAATTACTACAATGAGTATGCCTTGCTGGTACGCACCATGCAGCAACAAAAAGTGATGCCTAAAGCGATTTATTCAGTGTTGGGCGGTGCAGCTTCAAGCTACAAGTTTATTAAAGAGTTCCCAGATGCCTCAAATGGCATTATTGATTGCAACCATTGGTTCAACCCAAAAGACCCGCGCTCACAAGACTTGAAAAAACGCGCTGAAGCGATGGGCTTGTTCTTTAGTTATGAGTTGTTCATGACTTACACCGCCATGACATTACTTGCCGACTCGATTGACCGTGCCAAATCTGTTGATCGCGAAGCCATTCGACAAGCATTGTTGTCAAGCACGTTCTCAAGCCACATCATGCCCTACGGCCCTACACAATTTATTGATGGTCAAAACATTGGTGGGCGCCCGTTGATGACCCAAGTGTTAAACAATGATATTAAAGTGATCTTACCGATTGAATATCGTGAAGCCCAACCACTTTTTCCGTTAAAAGCTTAAAGAAAACAGCATATAAGCGATACAGGTTTAAGTTTGTAAAGCCTGTATCGCTTTGATTCATTTTGTAGCAAGGCTTGTCATGTTTGATTTTTCTATTTTGATCGCCTCAGTTTTAAATGGTCTAACATCTGGCGCGGTCTATGCTTTAGTCGCCCTCGGTTTAACCCTGATTTATGGCGTTTTACACATTATTAATTTTGCCCATGGTGCCGCATTAATGGTCGCCATGTACGGGGTTTATGAACTTTACAACAAGCTTGGCATTGACCCCTATGTTGCACTTCCCTTTTTAGTGCTGGGTATGTTTTTGTTTGGTTATGCTTTGCAACGCGTCATCATTAATCGTGCAAGTCATGGCAAAGACGAAAACATATTACTTGTCACCCTGGGCTTGGCCATCGTTTTAGAAAATTTAGCCTTGCTATTTTTTAAGTCAGATACACGCACCATTGACACGGCCTATTCGCTTACAACCATTGAAATCGGCCCCGCATTCATTGCCCTGCCCAAGTTAATTGCATTTGCAGGTGCCTTGGTGGCCTCAGCTATTTTGATGTGGGTGGTTTCAGGCACCGACTTGGGCCGCGCCATTCGCGCTGTTTCAAAAGAAAAACAAGGCGCCAAACTGATGGGCATTCATGTTGAACACATCTATGCCATGAGCTTTGGCATCGGACTGGCCTGCCTCGGTGCGGCAGCTTGTTTCTTATTACCCACTTATTACGTTAACCCTCAGGTCGGTAGCGGTTTTGTGTTAATTGCCTTCACGATCGTTGTGTTGGGTGGAATGGGCAGTTTTTCGGGTGCGTTGATCGGTGGCCTGTTAATTGGGGTGGTTGAATCGCTAGGGGGGCTTTACCTCGGTGAATCTTTGGGTCAAATAGGGGTCTTTATTATTTTTATTATTGTTCTACTTTTTAGGCCGCAAGGTTTGTTTGGAGCGCGGGCATGAAATCTCTTTTAGGCATTGCCGCGCTAGCTATTGGTGTGGGTGTATTGCCCTTATTTGTTGAATCGGGTGTTTGGATCAACTTCGTCATGATGACGCTTTATGCTGCCTTATTAGCTCAAGCGTGGAACATTCTCGGCGGTTTTGGCGGTCAGTTTTCATTTGGTCACGCCCTATTTTTTGGTTTTGGTGCTTACGTTCAAGCCATCGCTCAACTGCAATGGGGCTTCAACCCCTGGGTTGCTTTGGGAATGGCAGGCTTTGTGAGCGCTATGGTGGGTTTAGGCGTAGGCGCATTAACTTTTCGCTACGGTCTCAAAGGCTCATACTTTGCATTAGTTACGCTCGCTTTCGCTGAAGTGTTTCGCATTATTGCCGTATCAGTGCCTTTTACGGGTGCGGGTGTGGGTTTGATGATTCCGTTAAAAGAGTCAGTTGGCAACCTTCAATTTGAAAGCCGGGTCGGTTTTATGTACGTGATTTTAGGCATGCTCGTTGCAGCGATGCTTGTGACTTGGTGGCTACAACATAGTAAATTTGGCGCCTATTTACAAGCCGTTCGTGATAATGAAAATGCGGCACAAGCCATTGGGGTCAACCCCTTTCGAGTCAAACTCGGTGCTATCGCCTTATCGGGTGCTTTTATGGGTTGGGCCGGGGCGTTTTATTTACAAGTTTTTCAATATATAGACCCCTCAATTGCCTTTGGCCCACACACTTCAGTTGAAGCATTAGTGGCTGCTATTGTCGGAGGTTTAGGCACCCTTTGGGGTCCCTTGCTGGGTGCTTTAGTCCTTCATCTGCTATCTGATTTAACTCGTAATTTATTTGGCTCTTTGCCCGGTATAAATATGGTTATTTACGGTTCAATGTTAATTGTTATTGTCATGTTCTTGCCTCGTGGCATAGCAGGCATGGGTCAACCGATAACACGTTTATGGCGAGGTAAGCGTGACTGATAACATTTTGTCTGTGTCGGGCATTTCAATATCATTTGGTGGTTTAAAAGCGGTCAATAATGTGTCGCTTGACGTTCCTAAAGGCTCATTAACCGCTTTGATCGGGCCCAATGGTGCGGGCAAAACGACTTTAT
Source organism: Alcaligenaceae bacterium UBA6179 (assembly GCA_002422175.1). Classification (GTDB taxonomy): domain Bacteria; phylum Pseudomonadota; class Gammaproteobacteria; order Burkholderiales; family Burkholderiaceae_B; genus Algicoccus. Next base: position 2,964 of record DITR01000027.1, on the reverse strand, counting down.
TCGCACTAATATCGGGGTTTTTAAAACCCAATCAAGGTACCGTCACGTATTGTGGTCAAGATATTACGGGTCAAGCGCCACATATCAACGCTGTTGCAGGCATGACACGCACCTTTCAAATTGTGCAACCGTTTGCCGCACAAACTGTACTCGAAAATATTGCAGTAGGGGCGCACTTACACTATTCAAACCGGCATGCTGCGTTTAGTTTTGCACGTGACATTGCCACGCAGGTCGGGCTTGACTCTCAAATCGATAAACCTGCTGCAGACCTAACTGTGGCGGGTCGCAAACGACTTGAGCTAGCCCGCGCACTGGCTGCTAAACCCAAACTTCTTTTACTTGATGAAGTCTTAGCCGGTTTAAACCCGCAAGAAATTTCAGAGATGATCCCGGTCATACGCAACGTGACTAAGAATGGTGTCACGGTACTGATGATTGAACATGTAATGCAAGCCGTGATGAATTTGGCTGAGCACATTTGGGTTTTAGCTCAAGGTGAGCTCATTGCACAGGGCAACCCAAGCGACATCACACAAAACCGACATGTCATTGAGGCCTACCTTGGGGCGGGTGCTGCAGCTCGACTCAATGAACCTCATCGCAACATTCAAAACACTGTAAGCGTTACAACCAACGACCCATCTAAACAGGGCAACTCAGGTTCAAATCATCAGGCCAGCCCATTACTTGAAGTATCAGGTTTACGAGGCGGTTATGGTCGTACAGAGGTTTTAAGGGGTATTGACTTAAAGGTTAATAAAGGTGAAACCGTTGCGCTACTAGGCAGCAATGGGGCTGGCAAAACGACCTTTAACCAAATGATTTGCGGGCTTGTACCGACACAAGCCGGTCAGGTCAAATTTGCTAATGTTGACATCACTGGCGCGCACTACACAGACATCGTGCCGCAGGGTTTGATTCAAGTACCAGAGGGCCGGAAAATATTTCCCAACCTAACCGTGCTTGAAAACCTTGAATTAGGCTCGTTTTCTCGAGCTCGTGCACGTCGTAGCGAAAATATTGAGTACGTCTTTGAAACGTTTCCACGTTTACGCGAGCGCACCAAACAATTGGCTGGCACCATGAGTGGCGGTGAACAGCAAATGCTAGCAATCGGAAGAGGCCTCATGGCTGAACCCATATTATTAATTTTAGATGAGCCATCTTTAGGTTTGTCACCGCGCTTAGTCGAAGAAATGTTTGCGTTGATTCGCAAACTGCGTGACACAGGGCTTTCAATTTTATTAGTTGAACAAAACGTCGCCCAATCGCTTGATACGGCTGACCGCGTTTATGTCATGGAAAATGGCGCCCTTAAATTCAATGGTTTGCCGTCAGATTTAATGGGTTCAGATGAATTACGGCGCGCGTATTTAGGCCTATAAGTATGACAACTCATACCGTATTGAACACCGTTCATGACCGTAATGTGGAAAACATTTCGCAAACACTTGCGCAAAAACTCATCGCACAATCTGCGCACATTCAGTATGCAACAGTCGGCGAAATCGTGATGTGTGATGTTGACTTAGCGATGTTTCATGACTCATCAGGCCCTCGTCGATTAAAACCCATGCTTGAATCGCTCGGTGCAAAAATATGGAATAAAGATCGCGTCGTTTTGGTGATGGACCATTTCGTTCCCGAGGCTGACGATGAGGCCCGTAAAATTGTTCGCATAGCACGAGACTGGGCAAAAGAGCAGCAGCTGCCTAACGTCTATGACAGTCAGGGGATCTGCCATGTTGTGGTGCCCCAGCACGGTCATATTTTGCCTGGCATGCTGTGTGTCGGTGGCGACTCACACTCGCCTACCGGTGGGGCGTTTGGTGCCTATATGTTTGGTGTCGGTAGCACCGAAATGCTGGGGGTCATGGTCACAGGTCAAATTTGGCTCAAGGTGCCCGAAACGATTCGTATGCATTGGCATGGCGCACTCGCACCGGGCGTATGCGCTAAAGACATGATGTTAATGATGATTAGCCGCTTTGGCATGAACGGCGGGCGTTATCAAGCCGTTGAATTTACGGGTACGACTATTGCCGATTTAGGCATGGCTGAGCGCATGACGCTGTCAAATATGAGTGCTGAATTAGGTTCACAAGTGGGCTTAATTGCCCCCGACCTCACCACGCTGAACTGGTTACAAGATCGGCTAATACAACGGGCTGCAAAAAATTCACATGACACGTTGGTACACGCTTCTATTGAGCAACTTGCTCATGTGGATCTAGCTCGCTGGCAAACTGATACACATGCGCTTTATATCGAGCATAGGTTTGACGCCACCGAACTTGCCCCAATGGTTGCTGCACCCCATAGCCCAGCGAATAGCCGAGCCGTCACAGAGTATGATCGCACGCCCATTGATATTGCTTATATTGGTGCTTGCACGGGTGCCAAGCTTGAAGATTTGGTTGCAGCAGCCCGTATATTAAAAGGTCATCGTGTTCCCCATCACGTCAAATTGATGGTGGCGCCCGCTAGCGTGAGTGATATGCAAAAAGCCAAAGCGCTTGGTGTCGCAGACATTTTGCAAAATGCTGGGGCTGAGTTTTTACCCAGTGCCTGTGGTGCCTGCGCCGGTTATGGCCAAACGATACCGGGTCATGCACGTGTTATTTCAACGACTGCACGCAATTTTAAAGGTCGTATGGGTTCCCCTGATTCAGAGGTTTATTTAGCGTCTCCTTATACGGTAGCCGCATCGGCTTTGACGGGTTTTATTACCGACCCACGCGAGACCATGACATGACCGACACACTTAATCAAAAAGAAATAGACTTTCTAGACCCAAGTGTTTCACACCCAGTGTGGACTTTAGGTGCCGACATTGACACCGATGCCTTAGCACCTGGCCATGCCATGAAATTTGGTATGGACGTGATCGCCCGTCATTGCCTTGAATCAGTCATACCTCACTTCGCTACAGATGTTCGAGCCGGAGATGTGATTATTGCT
>DITR01000085.1:9324-9569 GCA_002422175.1 Alcaligenaceae bacterium UBA6179 | reverse complement strand
CAATACCATGAATGGGCTTCCCCATGGCTGGTCAATTATTTGGTCACGCTACGAAACTTCGAACTGCCTTCTGGCACCATTTTGGTCGTGTTTCTTCCTATCTTGTTGTTTGAATCTGCCGTCTCGATGAATGTCCGAGGCCTCATTCAAGATATCGGTCCAATTATGCTGATGGCCGTGGTCGCCGTGCTCATTTGCACAGTTCTCGTCGGCCTCTCGGTCAATCAAGTCACGACGTTTGGCTT
>DITR01000085.1:7334-9308 GCA_002422175.1 Alcaligenaceae bacterium UBA6179 | reverse complement strand
TTAGCCCTTTACTCTGTGATGCTTGCATTGGTTGTGGGGCAAGCGCAGGCCCCACCTGGCGCGGGCACGATCCTCTGGAACTTTTTGTACCTTTTGATCGGTGGGGCGTTTTGCGGTTTCCTAATTGGTCGATTTGTTTGTGCGCTATTACTGATGTTGCGCGGGAGGCCGACGGCTGAGATTTCATTGACGATTGCCGCAGCCTACTTCGCCTACATCGTTCCAGAGCACTATCTGGATGTCTCTGGTGTGGTTTCAACGGTTGTTTGTGGACTGGTCGTAGCCTCAATAGGTCACACGCGATTGACTCCGACAACCTACCTCGCTATGCAGCAATCTTGGAATCAATACGGTTTTTGGGCGAGCGCTCTTGTGTTTCTGATCGCAGCCATGATGATTCCCCGATTCATGGAGCATGCACAATGGCATCATTTGGGTGTGGTTGCAGTCATGGTGGGGGCGGCGCTTGTGGCCAGACTGATTACGGTCTTTGGCCTGATGCCACTGGTTTCAATCTTGCCCGGCTCAGGTGCCAAGGTCGGCTGGCGTTACAAAGCAGTGATTTCGTGGGGCGGGTTGCGAGGGGCGCTGTCTTTGGCTTTGGCACTTGCTGTTACTGAGAACGCGGCGGTACCCGATAGCGTCAGCAATCTTGTGGCCGTTTGTGTAACCGGATTTGTGCTGTCGACCATGATTATTAATGGCCTGACGTTGCGGCCACTGATATCCTTTCTGGGTTTAAACAAACTCAGCAGCCTAGAGCGCGCCCTTCGCAACCAAGCGTTGGCCCTGACGCTAACAGAACTCGATACAGAGACCGATCGCGTCGCAATCGACGACGGCATTAGCAAGGTTGCGAGGGATAACGTCAGCGCAGTATTTAAGCGCGGTGTGGCAGCAGTCACTGATCTGCAGATCGACCAACTTAGTGATGCTGATCGGGTGCGTTTGGGGCTATCGATGGTTGCTCAACAGGAGTACGAGCTGACATTGCGCTCCTACGGCGATGATTTAGTCGATAGGCTCAGCGCGACAGCGATCATGAGCCACGCTGAACAGCTTCTCGATGAGGTCAAGCATTCCGGCGCCAAAGGATACCAATCTATGACGGAACGGGTTTTGGCATATGGTCTCTGGCTACGATTTCAGTTACGGGTTCAACACTACATCCGAATTGAGCGATGGTTAGGTAACTCATTGGCATACCGGTTTGCCAAGCTCATTGACTTGCGGGCAATCACTCGGGTTTTGATTAAAAGGACAGACCGAGAAATACGCTTGATGATTGGCAATATGGCCACTGATGCGGTCCAAAAATTATTGCAGGAAAGATTGGCAGCCATCGAGGAGAAACTTCTCGCGATGCGGCTGCAGTTTCCGCGATATGCAGACTGGCTAGAGGAGGCTTTCCTTGGTCGTCTTGCCCGTGTAAAAGAGCGCAACCGTTATCGTTCAATGTTGAATGACTCACTGATCAATTCCGAGGTGTATCACGACCTGATGAAACAACTCGAAATGCGCTGGGCACACCTTAACAAGCGCCCTGATTTGGATCTGAACCAGTCAGCTCTGGAGATGGTGAATCAAGTTCCGATTCTTCAAGGCCTTACAGACCAAGCACGCAAAGCGATTGGGAAAAAATTGCGCACTCGCCTGGCTGTTCCAGATGAGCTGATTCTAGAAAAACATGGCCACTATCACTCGATGTACTTCGTGGCCTCTGGTGCTGTGTCGATTTTGTTACCAGATTCTACGCACATTGATTTAGGGACCGGCGAGTATTTTGGGGCGCTCAGGTTGTTCGATCCTCACGCACCATCGCGTGAAGTGAGGTCAATGGGTTTCAGTACACTACTCGAATTATCCGATCATGACCTGATTGCACTGCTAGATGCTGATCCGAACTTTAAACAGGCCATGAAGCAAGCAATTGGGGACCGAGAGCGTATGCTTCAGGTAGACAAAGATGATGAA
>DITR01000085.1:7143-7324 GCA_002422175.1 Alcaligenaceae bacterium UBA6179 | reverse complement strand
AGGCTTCGTTGAGATGAGGCGCGAGAAAAATCACACATTGGGGTGTTTTGATGTCATGTTCGGCTATCTTCTGAACAGACGTGTGTGAACTGAGCTCGAGTTGACCACTCAGTGTCTCAGCTGGTGAGATACTGCATTGACTATTATGTTTTCAAGTCTGACCAAGTGACGCCAATGCAAT
>DITR01000085.1:0-7043 GCA_002422175.1 Alcaligenaceae bacterium UBA6179 | reverse complement strand
GACAATCCGTACGGGGCTGGTAGCCCATATAACCCAAACAGCATCAACAACCCTTATGGTCCTTATGGCAGCCCGTACAGCAATCAATCAGCCAATAACCCTTATGCAACCGACGCGCCGAAACTTTATGACAGCGATGGGAATTATCGTGGGCGTTTGAGTGCCAACCCCTACGATCCAGACTCGACATCAAACCCTTATGGGCGTTACGGCAGCCCCTATTCGCCAGACAGCATCAACAACCCGTATGGTGCTGGCAATCCATACAACCCTGATCCGATTTATGTCGTGCCGACACGGTAGTTGTTATGGGGTAAGTTTCACTTGAGAGCGAAAAAACGAAACAATAGAATTTCTTGCGCTACCTGGTGCAACGCAGGAGAGAAAGTTAAAAAAAGTATGACAAATAGGGATAGGTTTTGATAACAACGCCAAGTCATAAATGCCTAGCGTGACGATGGCTACCTGCATAAAAAGAAAAATTTTTAGCTAACGGCCCTTCATCAGTCTCATCTACTGAGATAGCGGAAGCAGTCAAGCGCTTTCGCTTGGTGGTGGGCAAATGCTTTTGATTGGGCGTTGATGGCCTGCCGTGCTTCAGTGATCAGCAAACCCTTTAAGATAGCTCGATGCCTATGACCCGTAAAACTAATCATAGGCATCAACTTTTGTTAGCGCGCAGCCGTGACGATGATTTCAACCAATAGGCTAGAGGAGGCTAACTTTGCCTCACAAGTCGCTCGAGTTGGTAACTGATCCATAGGGGCCCACTGCCCCCAAACGACATTCATGCCTTCGAAATCACGTTCAATATCTTTTAGCCAAATCTGAACAGAAAGTAATTTTTCTTTACTCGTGCCAGCATCTGCCAGCAAATTATCTATCGTTGCCAAAACGTTTTGTGTCTGAACTGTAATGTCACCAGGGTCAGTTGAAGTCACACCTGCGACGTAAACCGTGTCACCGTGAATCACAACTCTGCTCAAACGCTTATTTGAGTGTTTTCTAATAATATTGTTCAAAATAATTCCTTAAGTAGCAAATGGGTAAGCCCCAGCTGGAGCCTGCGAAGAAACTGCAAACCTTGAAATATTGAAAGGTTCAATAGGCAGATTGGTTGAACCGGTAATAATCAACTCAGAAAGGATCTTCCCAACGATTGGGCCTAATTGAAACCCGTGAGCTGAGAAGCCAAAAGCATGGTACAAATTTTGTTCCGTGCTGCTCGCGCCAATGACTGGAATACCATCAGGCATGCTTGCCTCTATACCTGCCCACCCTCGATTGACGCTTGCGTTTCGCATATGAGGAAAAAGGTCACAAACCGTACGCGCGCTATCTGCCAAAGTACGAAAATCTAATTCTGTGATGTCACGATCTCTATCGACCCAAGCAAGACGGCCACCTCCAATCAAAACAGTACCGTTGGTGCGCTGCTTAAATGATAGCGCTCGCCCAGTACCCAGAACAACTAAACTGAGGAAATGAGGCATTCGAGAGGTAACCAACATCATGGGTGCAATGGGCTTTAAAGGCACAATCTCGCCAAACTGCGCAGATATTTTGTCAGCCCATGCGCCGGCACAGTTCACTAAAACCTCTGAACTAAACCGACCCGCTGTTGTATCAACCAACCACCCTTGACCTTGCCTGACAACCGTTTTCACAGTGACCCCTTCACGAATATCAGCGCCATAATTTTGCGCTTTTAAACGAAAGGCGGTGGTGGTACGGTAAGGATCTGCTGCACCATCATTGCGTGCAATGAGACCGCCTAATATCTTGGGTGTAATAGAGGGGATCATATTGCGAACGTCAACGGCATCAACCCACTCTTCATGTACGTAACCGTTTGACTGCATCATGGTAAAACGATCGCTTAAGATTTTTTTATCTGATTCGTTTTCTGCAACCCGAATTTGACCCGTTACCTCGAACCCACAATCGTCATCCACATGTTCCTGAATATTGACCCACATCTGCTGTGAGGCTAATGATAAAGGTACCTCAGCAATATGCCGTGTTAGCGTTCTGACTCCACCCGCATTGACACCCGACGCATGCCGAGCAACATAGTTTTTCTCGAGTAGCAGCACCCGCTTTCCAGCTTTGGCAAGTTGCAATGCTGCCGAACTACCGTGAATGCCACCCCCTATGATGATGACGTCTGCATGGGTTATGCCGCTCATAACGTCACACTGGCTTCTTGAGTCTAACCACTGCTTTAATTGAATCTTCTGTCTGCGGCAATGCAGCTAACTCACCCAGCGTTAATGGCTTGGTGGGGAAGCGCAGCCTATAGTGCCCAACATCTTGCTCTGGAACATTTCGTTCATCTGCAATAAGCTCGGTGACGGTAGCCGAACAGAAACGACCTTGACATGGTCCCATGCCACAGCGTAAAAAGGACTTCATTTGATTCGGTCCTGTGCAACCGATCTTGACAGTGTCCCTTACTTGCGAAGCTGTGATTTCCTCGCAACGACAAACAATGGTGTCACCGGTTGGTCGTCTAAATTGAACAGGTGGTTGAAACAATCTATCAAAAAACTCTCGGCCACGCGTCACTGCAGCGTAATCTTGTCGTAATTTCACAGCAACGGTATCTCTTTGCTGTTCGGTTAGCTTTCCAAGCTTAAAAGCGATATCTGTCGCGGCCAGGCGACCACGCGATTCTGCCGCCCATGCACCAGCAATACCAGCAGCATCACCTGCTATATGAACCCGTTCAACATTTGTGTTGCCCCACATGTCGGCCACAGGCTCCCAACATTTAATAACGTCATTCCAATTCAGTGTGATGCCTAAGGCCTGTGCTAAGTTGATATTGGGCATGACGCCCTGATGAAGCAGTAAATGATCTGCCTCAACTGTTCTCTCTTTATTACCGGTTTTAAAGGTGACGCTTTTTAGCGCATCGACACCATTTGCGGCTAATTCTGATACATGCTTGACAACGTTAACTTTAGCATTGACCTCGCGCACCAGATTCAACCCTTTAAGGAAGTACGGTGAACGGATGAAGTCAAGCAAGTAAGGCCATAAACTCAAAACACGACCTTTCGGCGTGGTATCGAGCAACGTGTCTATTTTTACCCCGGAATTCAAATATTGCCATGCAATAAGATATAAAAGGGGGCCACAACCTGCAAGAACAATACGATCAGAAGGAACAATCGCATTGCTTTTAAGTAATGTTTGAGCAGCTCCGCCCGTAATAACGCCAGGTAAAGTCCAGCCACGAATAGGAAAGGGTCGTTCATGAGCGCCTGTTGCAACTAAAACATGGCGTGCATGCAACAGTCTGGCTTCAGCATTTACTGAGTAACCTATTTCAAAATGAGATGGTGCAAAATCAGACGTTTGTTGTGACACAGCCCAAACCGTGGCTTCATGAATTTTTTGTGCGGCAGATGCTTGAAATTTTTTGACGAGCGGCTCGCCAGCCCAATAGTCTTTACCCAGAATTTGCGGTCGATCACGTAAGGGTGAGGATGTTATTCCCCTATATATCTGACCGCCAGCAGCTGGGTTCTCGTCAAATACAACTACATCAAGGCCATACTCGGTTAAAGCCAGCGCTGCCGCCATGCCCGCAGGCCCAGCACCAATGATGGCCACTTCACAATTTGAAATTTGAGTCACGCTTGCACCTCTCGTGCGCCAAGCTGTCGCTCAATATTCATACCAGGTTTAGCTAAAACCATACAACCTTGTTGATTCGGCATACCGTTTATTTCAACCAAACAATCAAAACATACACCCATCATGCAAAAAGGCCCTCTTGGCACACCTTTGACAGGCGTATCGCGGCAATCTAGCAACCCAGCAGCAAATAAGGCGGCAGCGACAGAATCTCCTTCCCTACAAATTACTTCCATGCCATTCACTAACAAAGCAACGGGGTGAGCATTACGCTGCGCCTCTGATTCAGGTAGTCGCTTGAACATTAAATCTCCTAGTAGAAAACGGGGCCATTTCCTCTGACAATTTCCCCTCAACAACCATTGGTGCCAAACGCAAGGCATGCGCAGCAGCTAATGTCACACCGCTATGGCATGTCGCAACAAAAGCGCCTGGAAACCGAGGCGACTCTTCATAGATTGGAAAGCCATCTTTGGACATCACTCTCAGCGCAGACCAACTGCGTACAACTCTCACGTCACGCAGCTTTGGTATCGTTCGAACCGCACGATTTGCAAGGGTTGCCAAAATAGGTAGCCCCACTTCGCCATCGGCATAGGCGGCCTCTTCTTGAGAGTCTCCGATAAGCCAAGTGCCCTCGTCCATTTGACGCAATGTAGCAAAGGGCAACTGAAGCATTCGCTTGGTGCGCTCTAGTACGATGATTTGACCGCGCTGGGGCCGAACTGGAATAGAGAGCCCAATCTGGTTTCCCAAAACTTGATTCCCCAAACCACTGGCAACAACAATTTTTTTAGCTCGCACTACGCCGTGAGGTGTGTCCATTTCAAATATATTATTTTTAAAATGAATATCAGCAACAGGATGCTCTGGCAGATAATCTACATTTTGCACGTCAAATGCAGTGTGTAGTGCACGTAGCATTTTTAAAGGGTTAGCGACACCGTCGATTTCAGTCCAACTGGCCCCTAGCACCTCAGGCCCAATACCTGGAACCATATCAAGCAACTCTTTTCTGTCCAACATTTTCCATTGATAATGAATCATGCCGGGTTGCTCAATCAGCTTATTCATAAACTGAACTCGACTTTCGTATTCGTGCTCAGTTAGCACTGCATGTAAACCACCCTTTTGCTCTAGGCCGACCTCTAAACCTGTAATAGCCTCTAATTTCTCTGCTAGCGCTGACCATAAGCGCTGAGAACTCACAGTCCAATGACCGTAGGCAGGCATTCCCATACCTTTGCTCTGCACCCATACGAGTCCAAAATTGCCCCTTGAGGCACGAAATGCAACGTCACCTTCATCGAGCACTGCAACATGATCAACTTCTTGCCTAAGACCAAATGCTATGGCTGAACCCACTAAACCACCACCAATTACTAAGGCATCGTACACACCCTTGTGGCGTCTCTCGTTAGCTATGCTTTGTTTAGTTGACGCACTCATACGCGCCCCTTACCAACAAACAACTTTTCGAGCCCAACTGTTCGATCTAGAATAAAAATGGCAATTAGGGTCAAATAAATGATGGCTGCTGACACAGCCGTCACGAGAGGGTCAATCGTCTCTTCGATATGCAGATACATACGAACTGGCAGTGTTGTCGCAGAGGGCGAAGCAATAAATATTGACATGGTGAGCTCATCAAAGCTACTAATAAATGCGATGACCCATCCACTCACGACGCCAGGCAATATGAGCGGTAGAACAATTCGCTTAAAAATGATCCATGGCGTAGCGCCAAGTGACAGCGCAGCTCTTTCAATGGCTGGGTCAAGGCCTGTCGCTGAGGCAAGCACGAGCCTCAAAGCAAAAGGGACGATAATAACTGTATGCGCTGAGACTAAACCGAAGAATGTACCTGACACGCCGATCGTCGTAAAAAACTGCAAAAAGGCTAAACCCAGTACAACGTGAGGAATCATTAAAGGTGACATTAAAAATGCCATGAGCGAATCTCGCCCCTTAAATTGAAAGCGAGCGATAGCTAAGGCAGCAGGAACAGAAAACATCACTGCCAACGTCGCTGATATCAAACCAAGCCACAGACTGACAAAGAAAGCATCAATGAAACGAGGGTTGTTTGCAATAGCATAAAACCATCTCAGAGATAAGCCTTGAGTGGGTAAAGATATAAACCCTTGGTCTGTAAAAGCAACGGCACACACCATGACTATCGGAGCCAAAATGAAGATAATAAATAGGGTGTGAAAAATTAATCCGATCGGACCATTCTTTAAATACATTGCTGTGATCCTCTTAAGTATTTAGCTAAATACGGCGCCGTAACGACGCTCAATGAGTTTGTTCGCTGATATCAAAACAATCAACATAGCAACCAGTAAAAGCATCGCTAATGCAGCGCCAAGGGGCCAATTCATTGTGTTTAAAAACTCATCGTAAGCTGCGCTTGGGACGTTCTTTAAACGCCTTCCACCAATGATTGAGGGTGTGGCGAAAGCACTTGCCGACAAAGCAAAAACCATAATTGCGCCTGACAAAATACCAGGGGTTATCTGTGGCACGATGACGCGTCTAATGACAGTAAATTGAGAGGCCCCTAAAGATAAGGCAGCCGCTTCTGTGGAAGGATTGATTCTTTGGAGTGCGGCCCAAACTGCAATTACCATGAAGGGAACCATCACATGCGTCAACGCAATAATCACACCGGTGTTGGTATACATGAGCGAAACAGGAGCGGAAGTAAGACCCACTGCCATTAAACCTTGACTGATTAAACCAGTAGAGCCAAATAAAAGCGCCCACCCAAGGGTTCTAACGACAACAGAGATCAGCAGTGGACCCAGTACAACCATTAAAAACAGCCCTTTCCAGGGGTTGGACATTCTAGAGAGCACATAAGCTTCGCCAGTGCCAATCAGCACACAAGATATCGTAACTATGAAAGCAACGCCGAAGGTGCGTGCATATATTTCGTAGAAGTAGCCATCAGTGAGAATTTCAATATAATTTTTCAAGGTGTATGTTGCACGCATACCACCTTCGAAATTAAACTCAAAAAAACTAATTAAGAAAATGCTTCCTATCGGAGCAATCATAAAAACTAAGTAAAGAATGAGCGCTGGGCCACTCAATAACCAAGGGGTACGGGAGGTGTTCATTGTTTTGGTTTCCTTGGGTTAAGCGTTCAAAGAGCGCATATCCTCTGGCTTCCAGTTCAAATGAACGTCGCTACCCTCTGGCGCAATTTCTTTACCATCGTTTTGTAGAATAACGGTCACCCCTCCAAGCGTTGTTTCGACTTGACAGAGCCAGTGATTACCTTGAAACACGCGACTTTTCATTTTCCCACTTAAGATGGCACTTTCTTGAAGGCAAAAAGAAATTTTTTCAGGTCGTATGATGACCTTTCCTGCTGATAACTTGATGTCTCG
>DITR01000031.1:4342-5894 GCA_002422175.1 Alcaligenaceae bacterium UBA6179 | reverse complement strand
CAGCTGATTTTCTCGGTTACTTGGCTAAACCCGTCATCGCTGCAAACTGGCATCAAAAAACAGGGTTCTTGCCATTAACAGATGCAGCCTACAGAGCGGCAGATGTCAGTTTTTATAGCCGTATTCCCGGTGCACAGTCTGTTGTACAAAGTCTCAAGCAGTCAGCGGGCAAAAATAGTGCTGAAGGTTTTCGCATGAAAAACTATTCTGAAGTTGAAAAAGTACTGAACAAAGAATGGCTGCTGGCTTTAGAGGGCGATATCAGTGCCATGACGGCTTTAAACTCAGCAAAAGAGCAGGCTAATATTTTGTCTGGTGCTCAAGAAGTTGCTGCAACCGAACCACGAGCCAAACGCCGTAATTAATTTGTTGCTTTTTACATCATTACTATTTTTAGACAAGTAATTTAATGATGCCTTCGACTGAATTTAGTGTTTTTTATTTTTTATTTATGTGTTGTAAGTAGAAGGCACAATTGTCTTAACACCCCAATAAAAGCCACCATATGACCCATTTGATTAATTGGGAATCATCATGGTGGTTTTTTTTCAAACCTTACATCGTCTAGGTGGTGTTTTAAGTTTGTGCGGGCTGTTGATCGCATGTAGTTCACCTAGCAAACACACCGACACAAGCGATATTTCACAGTTACCCGTTGTAGCAGGTGAGCCTGATTTTAATTGGCGGCTCTCGGGCGATCGACGCATCGCCCCAAAGCAAGTCTTTTCTGATGAACAGCGCGTATGGTTGCAATGGCCACATCGACAAAGTTTACCGACTATTTTTGGTCGAATAGACGACACATGGGAAGTTCTAAACCCACAAAAAGTTGGCGCGTATGTACTGATTACAGGTGATTGGACAGCTCTAAAGTTTCAAGGTGGGGCTGTTAAAGCGTTGGCACAAAAAATTGGTTTCGAGCCTATTCCACATCAAGCTATTCATTCAGGTGTGCATTCAAATTTAACGCGTGCACCCTCATTACCCTTTCAATCAGATCAAAATCACACGCACCTGGCATCGACAGGTACCGAGGCAAGCCCTAAAAAATTTAAAGCCGAGCTCAGCGATAAAACAATTCGTCAGGCTGTTAAGCGCTGGGCGCAACAAACAACTTGGCATTTTGAGAATATGCATTGGGCCGTTAATGTTGACTTGCCGATATCAGCAGCAGCTGAGTTTACAGATGATTTTGTAACGTCAGTTCAACAGTTGCTTGTTACGACAGAAATGACTGATAAACCGGTTCAGCCATGCTTCTACACTAATCATGTTGTACGTATCGTGCCAATCGCTCAAGTCTGCGACCCGCAGGCTCGTCGAGGTTCATCTGTATGAATCAGAATCGTAGCTCAACACACATAAGATTGCGACACGTATTGAGTGCGCTAAACCCTGTAAACATGAGTGCGATCATGATGCCAGGTTTAGTGTTGTGTACAGCGTTGGGACTGAGTAGTTGCGCAATTGATGAGCGCACCGAGCAAAGTCAACTTAAAGTAAAAAGCCATCACAAGAAATTGGCAACACAAAAAGACGATTTTGTTATGAG
>DITR01000031.1:0-4311 GCA_002422175.1 Alcaligenaceae bacterium UBA6179 | reverse complement strand
AAAAAACATGTCAATACGACATTAATTTTTCGTCATAAGTCGAATGACATACTTGATATTGCCAGACGTATTGCCCATGCCACGGGCATACCCGTCCGCGTAAGGCCCGAGGCGCAATTGCCTGCACATCTTTTTTTACCCAAACTGGCAAGTGATGTGACGGGTCAAACCTTTACTGCCGCACGCACCATACATTTAGAAAATAGACCGCGCCCATTGGCTTCAATTCTTGATCATATTTCAAGTCAATTAGATATGCATTGGCGCTATACCGGTCGTGAAATTGAATTTTATCGAACTGAAACGCGAGTATTTGACGTGCGTTCTTTGACTTTAGTCGCTAAGACTGACGCAAAACTTGGTAAAGGAGCAAGTCAAAGCAAGGCTGCATTTGAAAGCTCTTCACAGACGAGCTTGATTGCCATTCAACAACCTATGCTTGAGGCCTTGCAGCAAAGGTTGCAACCCTTTATGACACGAGCTGGGGTGCTGGCCGCTGAACCTGGTGCATTATCAACGATTGTCGTGACTGATACACCCGACGCTTTACATGCTATTGCACAATATATTGCAAAAGAAAATCGCAGTATGTCGCGTCGTGTGCGTCTTGTTTTTGAAGAGTTTTCTGTCGTTCAAAAAGAAAATATTGATTACGGTCTTGATTGGTCCCTTGCGCTTTCAAATAGTTTAGCTGCCGCACAATTTGCAATGACTTCAGGTGTGCGCACCGAGGCGGGTATCGCTGATTTGTTAGCACAAAATACAGCTCAATCAGCCTATAAAGCGCAAGCGGTTGTGCAAGCGATTGCTAAGCACGCAGATATTTTGCGCCACACCACAGTGCCTGTGGTGACGCTTAATAGGCGACCTGTGACACATGCGGTTAGGAAAACATTTACCTATGTTGATCAAATTCAAACCAGCACAGAACAAAAGTCAGCGTGGCCATCTTCAAGTGCAGCCGCTTCTGTTTCAGTTCGGCAACGTGAAGAGACTGTAGGTGCCTTTTTGACACTGGTGCCAGACGTTCAAGAAGACGGTCAAATATTGCTCTCTGTGGCTTATGACAATACCGTTGCACAACCTCTAAAACAATTAGCCTTTGGGCAGGGTGAGGGCAAGCTACAGGTTCAGCAAATCACCGTTGAGGGTAACGGAACCGTTCAACAGGTGGCATTAAGAGCCGGTGAACCAACACTCATTGCTGGTTTTGAGCGACATGAAGACCAAAACAGTCAGTCTCGCTTAGCACCTCATGCACCACGGCTTACAGGTGGTGCAGACCAAGTTGGGCATTCAAGAAGTTTGACGCTGATTGTCGTGACGGCACAAATCGAAGAGGGTCATTGACATGTTGGAACAGCATATTGAAAAAGCCTACATTTGGGAAGTTCAATCAACAGCCCACCGTATCTTGCGGCTAACAACTCAAAGAAATCATGTTTGGGTTTTAGGTATGCAATGGTATTCATTAGTTGGTGCTCAAAGTCGACGTGATATTTTGATCGATCAGCGACATAAAAAAGCAACGCATTACGTTGAGTCGAGCCCCTTGCAAAACAGCGTAGGATCAGTGTTAGGCGTATTATCGTTGAGCCCAAAAAGTGCAGCGCGTCAAGAAAAGTTTCATTCTGCAGCATTAGCTTTTGCACGACAACATTTAAATGACACACACATTTTGATTTTAAATGTGTCAAATACGGCCTGGTGGTTGGTCGCATCGAACCATGGCACAGTGGTTTGTCAAACTGATATTTGGTATGCAGACCGTTTACAAGTAGACGAACATGTCAATCAACTTAAAGCTCGTTTTTTAAATGTATATATAGAAGACCATGAATGGGAAGGGCTCGTGGCAAAGCAAGATCAACCCACGCAAGCATTGTCTTGGCTCTTCAACCCAGCTGAACAAACGCATTGTTTACTTCCCATACCAAATAGCCCCCTTTTTAAAGTAATCGTGTTCAGCGGTATAGGTTTAATGATAGTGGCGATTGTATTAGCCTACTTGTGGGTTAATCATACTAATAATCAGTTAAACCATTCAAAACTAACGGCACAAAAATCTACTGATGTCACGCACGAATCAAGTCTATATCAAGCGCATTCGCATGAATCCATTTCTGCTTTGGTTGATTTATGGCATTCATTACCCCTAGACCCTTCTGGGTGGATGCTGAAACGGGTAGAGTGCGAAAGGCAAAAAGAGGCTTTTCGTTGCTTGGCTCGCTATAAACGTGAAATGCCCCACGCAAACAATGGGCAGCTTGCTCGGGCAATACCAACTGATTGGCAATTGTTGGCTGACTCACTTGATCAAGTGAGTTTGGTTCGTGATATTGCTATACCGACACAATCGATAGATTGGTCTGATCAGTTGTTTGAAGAAGATTGGTTGACCCCATTGCAACAACGCCAAGCTATTTTTCAAAGTGTGCAGCTGGGTGAGGGTGAAGCGATGTCTGTTTCCCTGACGCATACCGCTAGACCCGTGTTCAAGCGCCCAATACGTGTCATCGGCCCTCTGCGATCACTACCTGCTTTGTCAGGCTTAAAGCAACCTATTCAGTGGCAATACGCCCTACTTGAAATAGTTGATCAAACCACTTTAGATTTAACTCATAGTCATTTTGTACTGCATCTTGTTGGAGAAATGTTTGTTCCGTCTTAACTTATATTTTTGTATGGTGGTCATTGTCTTAACCTTTCAATCAACAAATCAAGCTTTCGCCCTAACAAATGATTGGGTTGATGAAAAATCTAATCCGCTTGCTTACGATAAAGGTTCATCGTTAGGTGAAATGCTTGAATTTGAAAAAAATATTGCCAACCGATTGATGCATTCACCTAGTAAAAACTTGATGAGGTCTAATCAAAACGAAAATAAAGTGTTGGCTATTTATGGCGTGGGTACAAAGCTCATGACTGATGTTGAGTTTCAAGGTCGGCACTATCAATTCAAGCAAGGTGTGAGCCAAGCCATTCAAGAGGCCGTTATACCTAAGCAGCCCGCCCCAAGCTTAATCAACATTAAACCGCCTTGTGTCAGGTTGAGATTTGAACGTATTGAATATCACTTTTGCCTAGCGGGGGCATTGCCGTGATCTGGTCTTACTTGTCTGACCGTGTTGCACAACCGAGTCCCCCACCTTTGTCTACAAATCAAATTTTTAATCGGGTCACTTTATCAAAGGTCGGTGTTCAAGAAGAGTTGCCAACGCAATCAGTTGATCATATTAAATTGTTATTCGGATTGCTTTCAATTGATCCACAGGGTTTATCAGATCACATGTGCCCTGTGCAATTGGTGTCGGGTGAATGCTTGGTTTTAGTATCAAAAGAAAACGCTCAAGACGATCAAACGCATGCAACGGTACAGTTATTAAAATCACATGGCTTACCGCTATTTGAACCACCCATTGTGGTGGTTACTCCGTCTTTTTTAGGTGCATTGAATCGACATTTAAGAAACCCAAATCAGTGTCAAATCGAAGGTGTGCAACACAACAGCAAAGCAAGACATATTCTTTTTGCAATATTAGACGACGTCATAAAGTGGGGTCTTAAGCATGGCGCTAGCGATGTGCATTTAAATGTGAATCCTAAAAAAAGACAGTCAAGTGTACGGTTTACTGTCGCGGGTTTGTATATTAAGCCGCTCGACTTTCAAGATATGACTGCACAAGTGATGCTTGAATTATTGGGCGTTATTTGGATGAGTGTTCAGGGCGGGAATGGCGCCGTGTTTGATCCATACCGTGAACAACAAGGTCGTCTCACTCGGTTCATCGCGGACCAAACCGTTTTATTACGTTGGGCCTCTATTGCGACAGACAGTGGGCCCTCAGTGTGTCTTCGCTTGCTGGGTAATCAAGCATTAAGTGATTTACCCACTTTAGAAAAATTGGGGTATTTTTCTGATCAAATTCAGGCGCTCAGACGGAGTCGATTGTCTGACGGTGGTGCGGTTATTTTTGCAGGGCTAGTGGGCTCGGGTAAGTCAACTACCCTGGCTGCACTGCTAAGAGAACTACCCGATGACAGAAAGCTTATTACGCTTGAAGACCCTGTTGAATACAACATTGAAAACGCATTGCAATGCAGTGTAGCGGGTGCGTTAGATGAAGACACCCACACTACCTTCGATCGTAAGCTCAAAGCAATCAAACGCAGTGCTGTACAAGATTTACTGATTGGTGAAATACGTGATCAGTCAGGTGGGCGTGCATTTGCAGATCTATTGCTTGCCGGTGTTAACGTTTACACCACCGTGCATGCGGCATCTGCCCTACAGATTTTGAATCGTTTAGC
>DITR01000199.1:15233-41900 GCA_002422175.1 Alcaligenaceae bacterium UBA6179 | reverse complement strand
CAGCTGTTTCATGTGTCATACCAAACTCATCAATTAATCTTCTAACACCGTTTGCTTCTTCAAGTGGATTGAGGTCTTCGCGCTGAATATTCTCAATTAATGCCATGGCTGCCGCGTTTTCGTCTGCAACATTCTTTATGAGAACAGGCACTTCCGTTAGCCCCGCAATGTGCGCTGCACGAAAACGTCGTTCTCCTGCAATGATTTCATATCTTCCGGCGCCGCCAGAGGCCAACGGGCGCACCAAAATAGGTTGCATAATACCCTGGTGCTTAATTGATTCTGCCAGCTCGTTCAGCGCGCCTTCGTCCATTCGTGAGCGCGGTTGATATTTCCCCGCTTGTAAACAACTAATTGGTAAGTGTTGGCTGGTACTTTCTTGTGCTGACTGCCCTAAATTATTTATTGCTCCAGCATCTGCGCCAAGCAACGCATCTAATCCTCGTCCTAAACCTTTCGGTTTTTTTGTAGCCATATTATTCTCTTTTTCTTTGTTTATTGCGCTTGATTCACACGATGAATGAGTTCGTTACCAAAATCGATATAAGCCTTTGCACCACGAGATGCAGGGTCATACACCACACCTGGCAAACCATGGCTTGGTGCTTCAGCCAATCGAACATTTCGAGGCACGATAGTTTTAAATACTTTGTCACCAAAATGTGACACGAGCTGTGCTGACACCTGTTGTTGTAGCGTTACGCGTGTATCAAACATCACGCGCAATAAGCCAATTAAACTAAGCGCTGGATTAATGTTTCTGTGAACTCTTTTAATTGTATTCACTAAGTCGGACAGCCCTTCTAGGGCAAAGTACTCACACTGCATCGGTATGATTACACCATGTGCAGCAGCTAACCCATTAAGCGTTAATAATGACAACGTGGGTGGGCAATCAATCAAAACATAGTCGTAATCTTTTGAAACAAGATCGAGTGCTTTCTGTAATTGTTGTTCGCGCTCGGTCATATTAACAAGTTCAATTTCGGCACCTGATAACTCACGATTGGCTGGCAATACATCATAGCCGCCTCGGTCAGATCGTACGCGAACTTCTGTTATAGGTACTGCATCGATAAGGACTTCATANNATACCACTACCCATTGTTGCATTGCCCTGTGGGTCAAGGTCAATTAATAAAACACGTTGTTTTAGTTTTGATAATGCAGCGGCAAGGTTAATTGCTGTTGTGGTTTTCCCCACGCCGCCTTTTTGATTTGCAATACAAAAGACTCGCGGGGTGTTCTGACTATTGATCACCATCATGTTGTTCCTTTTTATTAATCCATACCAGGCATCGTACCGCTGTCATATTTGGCACGAAAAGGTTTTCAACATGATTGATTTGCCATAACTCTTGTTGTTCAAACTCTTCTAATTCATCTTTCGATAGGTGTGCTTTCATAGCAATCATTTGGCCATTTTTTTGTACATGCATTCCTGCCAACTTAGTAAAGTTAACCAGCGATGAAAATGCCCTTGAAATAATAATTTCAGCAGGCTCAGTTTTCCAATTTTCGATGCGTTGATGTTGAGCGTTTAAGTTTTTTAATTGCAACATACTTGCAACATGCTTAACAAACGCAACTTTTTTTCCAACTGAGTCAATACAAACAACGTTTATTTGGGGACACATAATTGAAATAATAACGCCCGGCAAACCTGCGCCAGAACCGACATCAAATATATTCGCCTCTTCAATATTCTGCTTTTTAAGATAGGCTTCTATGGGCTCAATAACTGATAGTGAGTCATATAGGTGTTGTGTATAAATGTCTTGTAAATTTTTTAATGCCGTTAAATTATAAGTTTTATTCCACTTAAGAATAAGCTGGGCATATCGTGCCAACTTATCTTCTTTTACAGCATTTTGTTTTAATTTAAGTAAATCAAAAGCTTTCGGAATGTCAATTAAGATTTTGTTTTTATCCTGCTCTTTGAAACCATAGTTAGCCATATTTAAGTATGGCTAAGATCAATCTGATGCTGAAAACGTTTCACGTGAATCATTATGAGTGAAATTGCCGCAGGGGTAATACCAGAAATTCTTGATGCTTGACCAATCGTTTTCGGTTTATAGGTTTTAAGTTTTTGACGTACTTCTATTGAAAGACTATTAATAAGATCAAAATCAAGATCGCCAGGTATAACTTGAGATTCATGGCCTATTTGTCGCATGACCTCTTCTTTCTGCCGACTGATATACCCCTCATACTTAATTTCAACTTGAACTTGCGCTTTAACAATGTCATCAAGCAGAACATTTGAAACGAACGAACCATCAGTTTTCTTAAGTGAGGACATACTGTCATAGCTCACATCAGGGCGGCGAAGCAAATCAGATAGTAGGTATTCCTTTTCAAGAGGCTTTCCAAAAACTGTATTGACTTGTTCACAATCAAGTAGTGTTGGATGTACAAATGTTTTTTTCAATCGATCGATCTCACCATCAACCGCTAATCGTTTAGAAGAATAGGCAGACCATCTACTATCGTCAACCAAACCAACATTACGGCCGATTTCAGTTAAACGTAAATCAGCATTGTCTTCTCTTAAACTTAAACGATATTCAGCGCGTGATGTAAACATACGATAGGGTTCAGTTACCCCATGACTAACCAGATCATCAATCATGACACCAATATAGGCTTGATCACGCCTAAGCACCAATGGGTCTTTTTGAAGTACTTGTAAAGCAGCATTTAAACCTGCCATAAGCCCCTGAGCGGCTGCTTCTTCGTACCCCGTCGTACCATTAATTTGTCCTGCAAAATAAAGACCTTTAATTGACTGTGTTTCTAAGCTAGTTTTCAAAAGCCTCGGATCAAAGTAGTCATACTCTATAGCGTAACCTGGCCTAATAACATGAGCATGTTCTAAGCCCGGTAAAGAGTGAACAATAGCAAGCTGCACATCATAAGGAAGGCTTGTAGAAATGCCGTTAGGATAAATCTCATGGGTTGTTAAACCTTCAGGTTCAAGAAAAATCTGATGGCTATTTCTGGTAGCAAAGCGATTTACCTTATCTTCAATTGATGGGCAATATCTTGGACCAACACCCTCAATCACCCCCGCATAAAGAGGTGATCGATCAAGACCCGCACGAATAATGTCGTGGGTTTTTTCATTTGTATGTGTGATCCAGCAAGGCAACTGGCGCGGATGCATTGACGCATGACCCAAGTATGAAAAAACAGGAATAGGGTTTGAATCACCCTCTTGAATTTGTAACTTTGAAAAGTTTATGGTTTTACCATCAATGCGTGGAGGGGTTCCAGTTTTGAGTCGCCCTTGAGGCAGCGACAACTCTTTTAAGCGATGAGCCAAGGATATAGAGGCTGGGTCTCCTGCTCTGCCTGCTGTGTAGTTTTGCATACCTACATGAATCAAACCGTTAAGAAAGGTGCCTGCAGTTAAAACGACACAAGGTGCATAAAAACAAATACCAAGCTGTGTCACAACCCCGTTAACTTGATCACCAGTCACCAACATATCTTCCACAGATTGTTGAAGGATAGTTAAGTTAGGTTGGTTTTCGAGTAATTGCCTTATAGCCGATTTATAAAGTAAACGATCGGCTTGTGCGCGTGTTGCCTGAACTGCAGCACCCTTTGAACTATTTAACGTTCGAAATTGAATACCGGCTTTATCGGTAGAAATGGCCATAGCACCGCCTAGTGCATCGATTTCTTTTACTAGATGACCTTTACCAATTCCACCAATTGAGGGATTGCATGACATTTGACCTAACGTATCAATATTGTGTGTCAATAAGAGCGTACGAACACCTGCACGTGCAGATGCTAATGCAGCTTCAGTTCCTGCATGCCCTCCACCTACAACAATGACATCAAATGTAGCCCCATCGCTCATAATGCTTTTACCTAGAATTGAGTAAGAATTGAATTATATGCTGTGTAAACCAAATAGTTTCACGTGAAACAAATGCATCATCACTGATCACTGTAACAACTTAAAAGCTGTGGATAACAATGGGGATAACTATGTTGATAAGCTGTGAATATAATGTTGATAAGTTGTGTATAACTTTACAGACGATACTCAACAAGATGAATACAAATACAGTAAATTATTTAAAAGTATAGAAATATTTTTTTAATTCATTGTTAAACCATTACTTAGAGAACAAGGTCGGGATGGACATCACATCAAAGCTGCCGAACGTTGGAACAACAATCTTTACGACGATGAGTAAAATGGCCATAGATTACAAAGCCATTAATTTAGGTCAAGGTTTTCCAGATTTTAACCCTAGCGACAAATTAATTAACTTGGTCACTCGTGCTATGCGTGAAGGTTATAACCAATATCCCTACATGCCTGGTGTGACACCGCTAAGAGAAGTTATCAAACAAAAGGTTAAAAAACTATACAACGCTGATTACGATGTAGAAAAAGAAATAACTGTAACGAGTGGAGCAACAGAAGCTATTATGGCCGCTGTATTAGCTTGTATGGGCCATGGTGATGAAGCGATTGTTATAGAACCAAGTTACGACGCTTACGAACCAGCAATACGTCTAGCAGGGGGTAAGCCTGTATTTGTCAGAATGATGCCACCAGATGATCAACATAATACTTTTTGGGTTAATTGGAACCATGTGGCAGCATTGGTAACAAGTAAAACGAAGCTAATAATTCTTAATTTCCCAAATAACCCAACTGGTGCAATTATGTCGGTTGAAGATCTAGATGCAATAGAGGCAATTGTATTAAATACAAAAATTTTATTGTTATCTGATGAAGTTTATGAACATATCGTTTTTAAACCGCATAAACATTTAAGCGTAGCCTCAAGGCCAAATTTGATAGATCGCAGCTTTATTATTTCTTCATTTGGAAAAACAACACACACAACAGGTTGGAAAGTTGGTTATTGCTGCGCACCCGAAAAATTAACAAAAGAACTTAGAAAGGTACACCAGTTTCTAGTGTTTACCGTTCCATCACCTTTTCAATATGCGCTTGCTGAGTACACTCAAGATGCTACAACTTATTTAGAGCTACCTAATTTTTATCAACAAAAACGAGATTTGTTGCAAGAAGGCTTAAATCAAACAAACTTTAAAACGTTAAGCTGCCCCTCAACATTTTTTTTATTAGCTGACTACCGCGATATATCGAATAAAAGCGATGACGATTTTGCGATATGGTTAACACAGAAACAAGGTGTAACCGTCATACCGGTAACAGCTTTTTACAACAAATCACAGCCGTTACCTAATTTAGGTTTGATTCGATTCTGTTTTGCAAAACAAGACGATACCTTAACACAAGCAATTGAAAGGTTAAAAAGTTTGTAAAACCATTTACTTACATTGTTAATTAATCTTTTATATATATAAAGATTAATGGATAATAAGCCCTGTGGATAAGTTGATAACTTCAATAATGTCTATTTCTTTCAATAAGTTGAAAGCAAAAAAAGCTGTGCATTAGCTCTGTTTAGACATGTGCATAAATGTGCATAACTTTTCGAGTTGTGTAAAACTAACAAGTTATGCAGAATCTGTACACAGGTTATACACAGCCTTATCCACTAAAAGAAGTTACTTTCCAATACAAAAATTTGAAAATATTTCACCTAAAAGATCGTCGGCATACACTTTACCGGTAATTTCACCCAAAGAATGATGAGCAAGTCGTAATTCTTCAGCAACTATATCGAGTGCTACACCATCAAAAAATAGATGTTCTCTCGCTTGTAATAGATGCTTTTGTGCGAGATTTAAAGCACGTATGTGCCGAGTTCGACCTTGCCATGGTGAAGATTCACCAATAGTTCGCCCAGCAGCAGCCAGAAGTTTAGTTTTCAAGTCATCAAGCCCTAAACCTGTTTTAGCTGAAACATAAATAATATGTTTATCAGATTCTTTTATTCCTGCAGATAACGTTTCTTCTACACACAAATCGCTTTTATTAAATAAAGTTAAATTTAGTAAATAATGATGGTTTGTATTTGAATCGAGCCAAGATTGATGATCTTTATAACTTGTAATACTTGGATCTGACGCATCTACAACATGAAGCAAAACATCGGCTTGATTGATTTCTTGCCAAGTTCGTTCAATACCTAATATTTCTATCTTATCGTTGGTTTCACGCAGACCAGCCGTATCAATAAGTGTTATGGGTACACCATCAATGTTCAGATCTTGTGCAATACGGTCGCGAGTTGTACCTGCAATATCGGTCACAATGGCTACAGATTCGCCACAGAGCGCATTAAGTAGGCTTGACTTACCCACATTAGGCTCACCCATTAAAACGACGCGTAAGCCGTCTTTTAAGGCCAAACTACTCATAGAACTAGTAATTAGAGATTGAACAGATGATTCAATACGATGTAATTTTTCTTTTACCTGATATTGTTCAATAAACTCAATTTCTTCTTCAGGAAAATCAAGCGTAGCTTCGACCAGTGTTCGTAATTGAACAATACCTTTTAAAACATCTTCAATTTTTTGAGAAAATTGCCCTGTTAAAGAACCAGCTGCCGCCTTTGCTGCCGCGATAGACGTTGCATCGATTAAGTCAGCAATTGCTTCAGCTTGAGTTAGGTCAATTTTATTATTTAAAAAAGCTCTTAGGGAAAACTCGCCAGGTTGAGCTAACCTAACACTTTCTGTTTGCCCAACTTCTAAGACACGGGTTAATAACCGATTTAAAACAGCACTACCACCATGGCCATGAAGTTCAAGAACATCTTCACCCGTGTAGGAATGTGGGGCTCGAAAAAAGATAGCCAACCCGACATCAATTACTACACCATTTATATCATTAAATGGTAAATAATGAGCATAACGAGTGGTAAGTTGTTGATTAAATAAACGTNNAAACAAATGGTTCTAAATTCAGGCCAGAAACACGTATGACACCAATACCACCGCGCCCAGGAGCAGTCGCAATTGCTGCAATGGGCGCGGTGTCAAAATCGCTCATTTAACGGTGAACAACAGCCTGTGCTTCAGCTATTTTCTTAGTAACATACCATTGCTGCGCAATAGAAAGAATGTTGTTTACACACCAGTAAAGCACGAGGCCTGCTGGGAAGAAGAACATCATGCCACCGAAAATTAAAGGCATAAACATCATAACCCTTGCCTGCATGGGGTCAGGTGGAGTTGGGTTGAGCCTCATTTGTAAAAACATGGTGGCGGTCATAATGGCTGGCAAAATAAAGAGTGGATCACGAACTGATAGGTCATCAACCCAAAGTACCCACGGAGCACCTCGCATTTCAACGCTGGCAAGTAGAACCCAATACAAAGAAATAAAGACAGGTATTTGCACCACAACCGGCAAACAACCACCAAGAGGGTTAATTTTTTCAGTTTTATACATGTCCATCATGGCCATGTTTAGTTTTTGCTTATCATCACCGAATTTTTCACGAAGTGCTTTTAGACGCGGTGCAACTAACTTCATTTTTGCCATTGATTTATAGCTGGCAGCAGACAATGGGTAGAAAATAGCTTTGACGACAACAGTTAACGCGACAATTGTCCAACCCCAGTTACCCAAAATACTATGTAACCAAGTCATTAAAGTAAAAAGAGGTTTAGCAATAATCGTAAACCACCCATAATCAACTACCAAATCTAAGTTCGGCGCTAAGGCCTCTAAAGATGATTGATCTTGCGGGCCGACCCAAAGCGAAGATTTCATGGTTACCGGGTTTGATGTATCAACCGGACCAACAGGTTCAATTGCTCGAACAGCAAAAATACCTTTTTGTACTTCTGCCATATCGTAATAACGATCTTTACCTTGTACTGGAACCCATGCTGTGACAAAGTAATGCTGGATCATAGCGATCCAGCCGTTATCGGCTTGCTTAACGAAGTCGGTTTTCTTTTTCTCAATATCAGAAAACGATATTTTTTGAAATTTGCCCTGCTCAGTGTAAATAGCAGGACCAGTAAAAGTATGATAAAAACTAGAGGTATTTTCAGGGTCACCACTATCACGGCTAATCTGTAAATAGACTGATGGGTTAATACTTGCAGAGGTCAAATTTTCAATTTTATGTTCAACATCAATGGCATAGGTTCCCCGATGGAGGATAAACGTTTTTGTTAAACGAACACCATCAGATTCTGCAACAAACGACACAGGTAACGTATCACCTGTCATGACTGTATCGGTTGTAAGGGGTGTAAAAACGCTTAAATGGGTGGGGTAGCTTTGGCCAGCAGGCGAACCGGTTAACCCGGTTTGTACAACATAGGTATGGGCAGGTGTTTGCTCTAATAAAAGCGTTGGTTTCGTTTTGTCATTCATTGAGCGAAACTTCAACAACTCAGCTTGTATGATTTGTGCTCCGACTAAATCAAAAGTTAGTTGTAATACATCGGTCTTAACAACGAAGGGTTTTGACTGAGTCGCACTAGGTGGAACAACAAGCTGTGACGATGCTTGTGTACCTTGGGTGACAGGTGCCTGCGGAACCCCAACAGAATTGACTGAAGGTTGCGGTGCTTGTGCAGATGTATTATCGGTTGATGAAACAGTTGATGGGCTAAATAGTGAAACACTACCCGTTTTAACTTGCCAGTTGTTCCACAACATAAGTAGCGAAAAAGCAAAAATCATCAATAAGATGGTGCGACGGATATCCATACAAGCCCAATTCAGAAATTCATTAAAGCCGATGCGTGAGCATCGAACGACAGCCACACAGTTTAACGTTAAAACCCCGTTTCGCTGAGGCAACTTTTTATAAACAATACCCTAAAAAATGCGTTACTTTTTTAATGGCGGTACAGGATCGTGTCCACCATCACACCAAGGGTTACAACGCCCAATTCTTTTAATGCCTAACCAAACGCCACGAATAGGGCCCCAAACCTCAATGGCTTCAATCATGTAGTGTGAGCAAGAGGGCGTAAAACGACATGACTGCCCTACCCAAGGGCTTAAGAAAAACTGATACCCGCGAACAAGTTTTGTTAATAAATATGACAACATATTCAACGAAACTGACCCAACAAGGTGTCAATTTCTAGGCGAACCATTCTTTTAAGCTCAATAAGAGAAAGATTACGTACATTGGCTTGAAGGCGAACAACGTAGTCACCTAGCTTTAGCTTTGTACGCTCTAGACGGAAAGCCTCTCTTACAACGCGTTTAACAGCATTACGTGTAACCGCCAAAGGTGCTTGCCGTTTACCCACAACTAGACCCAACCGAGCAGGGCTGATTTGAGAGGGTAACCAAGAAATTGTTAAAAGCCTGCCCTTGGCAGAGGACCGCTTTTTTAAAACCGCAGCAAATTCCTCTGGGCGATGTAGACGTGATTCGGGAGGCAGTGTGGCGCAATTTCGCATCATAAAACGCCTAACCCTAATGTGTGGGGCACAAAACCCCAGCACATATTAAACGGCTAAACGCTTGCGACCCTTGGCGCGGCGGGCATTAATGACCGCACGACCACCACGGGTTTTCATACGAACACGGAAGCCGTGTGTACGTTTGCGGCGGGTAACGGAAGGTTGATAAGTACGTTTCATAATAGCAAGCTCACAAGGACAAATATAAAAAAAACGAACTAAACGGCGCTGAGCCAACCGTTAAAAGACGATTACCCACGCAATAGATATTCGGGAAAGCCCTCTATTTCATCAAAAAATACGAGAAACGTCAAATGGTTAGCACGAAAAAACAAGATTATAGGCTAATGTCCCTGTGGATAACTTTCTATCTAACAAGGTAGAATTGAGGTTTAGTCGATAAAACGCAATGAATGAATTTTGGCAATCATGCCTGCTTAAACTAGAGCAGGAACTTCCTTCCCAGCAGATGAGTGCCTGGATAAAACCTTTGACGCCTGTTGCTTTTGACACGTCAACCGGTCAGTTACGCCTGCTTGTGCCAAATCGCCATAAATTAGACTGGGTAAAGAAAAATTTTTCGAATCGCATAGAACAGCTTGCCGCAGAATGGTATGGCCAAACGATTTCAATTTTGTTCGAACTTGCGCCTAATCAAAGTGAACCGATCAACCATACAAACACAGGTTATCAGGCCAATTCAAACGTACACACCGGTAACTCGGTTGTTGACTCAACAACCACAAATGAGGCGCAACTTTGGCGCGCCTCAACCGAAACAACAAGTACAACAAATCTTGTTGTTCAAGCTGCATCAATGGCTTCAAACCATAATCCTTCTCGTCTACATACAAATTTAACATTTGAAAACTTTGTAACCGGTAAAGCCAATCAATTAGCGCGCGCAGCAGCTATTCAAGTCGCTGAAAATCCAGGCATTTCTTACAACCCATTATTTTTGTATGGCGGTGTAGGTTTGGGTAAAACACATTTGATTCATGCCATTGGCAACGCCTTAATGGCAAAACACAATGGCGCCGTGCAGGTAAGGTACGTGCACGCTGATCAGTATGTATCAGATGTGGTGAAAGCCTATCAACGTAAAGCCTTTGACGAATTTAAACGCTACTACCATTCTTTAGACTTGTTACTGATTGATGATATTCAGTTTTTCTCTGGTAAAAGTCGTACACAAGAAGAGTTTTTCTATGCGTTTGAAGCGATGGTGGCACAACGCAAACAAATCATTATCACCAGTGATACATACCCTAAAGAATTAGACGGTATTGACGAAAGACTTATCTCTAGATTTGACTCAGGGTTAACCGTTGCCATTGAGCCGCCAGAGCTTGAAATGCGGGTCGCTATTTTATTACGTAAGGCTGAAGCTGAGTTCGTTCAAATGCCCGAAGAGGTGGCGTTTTTTATTGCAAAACATTTGCGTAGCAATGTGAGGGAACTGGAAGGCGCACTTCATAAAGTTTTGGCTTATGCCCGCTTTCATGGTCGCAAAGAGCTCACACTTGAGTTCTGCCGAGACGCACTGAAAGATTTGTTGTCGATATCAAGTGGGCAAATCAGTGTTGAAAATATACAAAAGACTGTGGCTGATTTTTATAAAATGAAAGTCGCTGACATGTATTCGAAACGTCGACCTGCCAATATTGCTATGCCACGTCAAGTTGCGATGTATCTGGCAAAAGAGCTGACTCAAAAAAGTTTGCCAGAAATCGGTGACTTATTTGGTGGTCGAGACCATACAACAGTGTTGCATGCTGTTCGTAAGATTGCAGATCTTAGGTCAAAACAAACCGAATTAAATCATACGCTACATGTTTTAGAACAAACACTTAAAGGTTAATTAAGGGGCATTCTATGCAACTCATTCAAGCACAACGCGATGCGTTATTAAAACCACTATCAACGGTTGTTGGTATTGTTGAACGACGACATACCTTACCGATTCTGGCTAATATTCTCATTCGTAAAGAGGGTAACCGGGTATCGTTTATAGCCACCGATTTAGAAGTTCAAATCACAACCCATGCTGAGTTTGGTGTGGGTGAGACGATCGAGTCATTAACGGTCGGGGCGCGTAAATTGTTAGATATTTTGAGAGCCTTGCCCGATACAGGAGAGGTGCGCTTATCGCAAACGGCTAATAAATTAACGGTGCAAACAGGCAAAAGCCGTTTTGCATTGCAAACATTAGCCGCAGCTGAATACCCGCTTGTGTCACAGCCTGACCAATATGATGCTAGCTTTGCCGTGCAGCAAAAAGAACTTAAGCAATTAATGAGCGCTGTGCATTTTGCAATGGCACAACAAGATATTCGTTATTACTTAAATGGAATGTTGTTAGTTTTAGAGCCAGGTAAATTACATGCTGTGGCCACAGATGGTCACAGATTGGCTCATATGACTTGCTCAGTTGAAGGGATTCAAACCAAGCATGAAGTGATCGTACCGAGAAAAACAGTGCTTGAAATGTTGCGATTGCTTGAAGACTCAGATCAGATCGTCACAATTGATGTGACACAAGGACAAATTAGATTTAAATTCGGTGACGTTGAATTGGTATCAAAATTAGTTGAAGGAAAGTTCCCAGATTACAAACGCGTCATACCCTCAAATTACATTAATTATTTTGATGTTCCCCGCGAACTGCTTTTGTCTAGTCTTCAACGCGCGGCCATCTTGACTTCAGATAAGATAAGAAGCGTGCGTGTGCAATTGGGTGCCAACCTAATGAAGATTTCGGCAACGAATGCTGAACAAGAAGAAGCACAAGAAGAAATTGATATTGATTATGTCCACTCGGCACTTGATGTGGGTTTTAACGTAAGCTACTTGCTTGATTTTTTAGCTAATACCAAAATCGAAACAATTCGGTGGTCGGTAAGCACCGATACTAATGCGTCTGCTCTTTTAACCATTCCTGAAAATGACAACTTTCAATATGTTGTTATGCCAATGAGAATCTAGTACTTATGACTGATAAAAACACAACCCCCGACCAAGGTAGCTACGGCGCCGATTCCATCAAGATGCTTAAGGGGCTTGAGGCGGTTCGTAAGCGCCCAGGCATGTACATTGGCGATACGTCTGACGGCACGGGTTTGCACCATATGGTTTTTGAGGTTGTCGATAACGCGATTGACGAGGCCTTAGCAGGCCATTGTGATGATATCGTTGTTACGATTCATTCTGACAATTCAATATCGGTTACTGACAATGGGCGCGGCATTCCAACCGACATTCACAAAGAAGATGAGTTCGAGCGTAGCGCTGCTGAAATTGTGATGACTGAGTTGCATGCCGGTGGCAAGTTTGATCAAAATTCATACAAAGTATCGGGTGGTTTGCACGGTGTGGGCGTGTCTTGTGTGAATGCACTTTCAGAGTGGTTGCGTTTAACGGTTCGCCGCAACGGTCAAGTGCATCAAATGGAATTCAAACGGGGTGCACGTCTGGCACCCTTGGCTGTAACCGGTACAACTGAAAAACGCGGCACAGAAGTACGTTATTTAGCCGACTCTGAAATATTCAATAATATTGAATATCACTATGAAATTTTGGCTAAACGTTTACGTGAACTGTCGTTTTTAAATAATGGCGTAAAAATACGTTTGGTTGATCAGCTTCAAGGCAAAGAAGAAAACTTTGCATTTTCAGGGGGGGTAAAGGGTTTTGTTGAATACATAAATAAAAGCAAAACAGTTCTACACCCCAATGTGTTTGCGGTTGAAACAGAATCAGATGTAGGCGGTACCCTTGTTGGCGTTGAAATTGCCATGCAATGGAATGATGGTTACAGCGAGCAAGTGCTTTGTTTTACTAACAATATTCCACAACGCGACGGGGGTACACACTTAACAGGGTTACGTGCCGCATTAACCCGGGTGTTGAATAAATACATTACTGATAATGATCTAGCAAAAAAAGCTAAAGTAGAAACTTCTGGCGATGACATGCGCGAAGGCCTGTCATGTGTCTTGTCAGTTAAAGTGCCTGAACCTAAGTTTAGTAGCCAAACTAAAGATAAATTGGTTTCAAGTGAGGTGCGCCCAGCGGTAGAAGATGCCGTGGCGCGTACGCTTGAGTCGTGGTTGCTTGAAAACCCAACAGACGCAAAAGCGTTATGTGCCAAAGTAATTGAGGCCGCGCGTGCTCGTGAAGCGGCGCGTAAAGCGCGTGAGATGACTCGCCGAAAAAGTGTTTTAGAGGGGGCGGGCTTGCCGGGTAAGCTGGCTGACTGCCAAGAAAAAGACCCTGCCTTATGTGAAATTTATATTGTTGAGGGTGACTCAGCGGGCGGGTCAGCTAAGCAAGGCCGTGACCGAAAATTTCAAGCCATATTGCCGTTGCGTGGCAAAGTGCTGAATGTAGAAAAAGCACGTTTCGATAAATTAATTGCTAGTGAGCAGATCACAACGTTGATTACTGCTTTAGGTACCAGTATTGGCCCAGACTTTAATATTGATAAGTTGCGCTATCACCGAATTATTATCATGACTGACGCCGACGTTGATGGTGCGCACATCCGTACGCTGTTATTGACTTTGCTCTATCGTCAAATGCCATTATTGGTTGAACGTGGCCATATTTATATTGCACAGCCTCCTCTTTATAAAGTTAAAGCTGGTAAAGAAGAGCGCTACTTAAAAGATGAGCATGAAGAAACGCAATTTATGATGCAATTAGCATTGAAAGATGCACAATTAATACCCTCAACGGGCGCTGAGGCTGTCAAAGGTGAGGCCTTAGGTGAGATGGCCAGGCAGTATGGTTTAGCTGAAGTAGTCATTGCTCGTTTGTCACGCTTTATGGATCAAAAAGCCTTACTCGCAATTATTGGTGGTGTTGATATCAAACTGGGTAACGCCGAAGAGGCAGAGCAAAGTGCCCAAGCATTGCAAGCGGTTTTGCAAGATCCAATTATGCCAGAGCTGGTTACCGTGTTTTCTCAATATGATGATGCTGCTGAAAGTTACAGGCTTAGGGTGCATCGTCAACACCACGGTAATGTGCGCATCACTCCGCTTGATGCTGACTTTGTTAAGGGTGCTGATTACGGTGTTCTTCATCAAACTAGCATGACCTTTAAATCATTTATCGGTGAAGGCGCTGTTGTTTTACGTGGTGAAGGTGAAAAGCGTCGCGAACAAGCCATTAGTGATTTTGGTCAGGGCATAGCATGGTTGCGTTCCGAAGCGGAGCGCGGCGTCAGTAAGCAGCGTTATAAAGGTCTCGGTGAAATGAATCCTGCCCAGCTTTGGGAAACCACGATGGATCCTACCGTTCGTCGATTAATGCGCGTACAAATTGAAGACGCATTATCAGCCGATTTAATGTTTACTACACTCATGGGCGATCAAGTTGAGCCACGACGTGAGTTTATTGAAACCCATGCATTGCAGGCAGCCAACATAGATATTTAAGTTACCAACCGGTGCCAATTTCCCACAAAACGGGGGCGCCAGCATTTTGTGCTTTACGCATCATTTGTAAAAGTGGGTAAGCGCGTTGCCCAAGCCGAACCGCTTCGTTCATGGGGTGGGGCTTGGGCTCGTCAGGGTTGTCTTCTTGCGCCGGGGTTTCAGATGCAATGGCTGTTTCAATATTGTGAATGGCTTCAGGTAGCTGTTCAGCAGTAAAAACACCACGGTCAGGCAAAGTGTTGCCAAAAGATTTGCCAGCAATATTTAAAACAGCCTTGGCATGATCGCCCAACATAACAATATCTGCATCGACCTTACTGCTAAAAGTGACCAACATAGTATGACTCCGAATAGGTAAACCGATGCTTTAGTATAAACATACGACCAATTTTAAGAGACAGTATTCCTGAAAAAAGGAATGCAATGTTTAATTTTAAATATAAGTCGTTATGTATATTATGTTTTTTTGGATGGCCGTTAATATTGAGTGCTGAGGCATGTTTGCCTGTATTAACCCAACCTAAACCCAAGCTCACTCTGCCTGTTTACAATCCAGTCAATCATGTTGCAGAGTCTGTCATAACGCCCTGCCAAGAAGAAAATGTCGCCCAAGAAGGCGCACAAGCCCAAACCGTTGATGTCATAAGAAGTCATTCAAAGCAGCGCTCAAAACAATCTGCAAAGAAGCCCTCGAAACGCATACTCTTTGCATTTGATGGCACGGGTAACGACGCCACATCGTTAACCAATATTTGGCGCTTTACACAAGGTTACCGAAAGGGTGAGGTTTATTATTTGCCGGGGCCTGGCCGAGCTGTGGGTCTCAATCGAGATACAGATGTAACTGACGTGGCATTAGCTTGGTCAGCCGGTCAGCGGGTTGCCATTCAATGGCAAAAGCTGTTGCAGACCTTAGCGCAGCAAAATAAAGGCGTGACAGCCATTGATGTGGTGGGTTTTTCAAGGGGGGCGGCGTTGGCGCGACACTTTGCGAATAAAGTGTCGCAAAATGTGAGAGCCGGTCGGTTTTGGTACGAACACCCTCAATTGGGACAGATCACCACGTGTGTAGATTTGAGGTTTCTAGGTTTATTTGATACCGTCGCTCAGTTTCATTTGTTGGGTATAACAGATCAAACCTATGACTTAACCATTCCTACTTCATTTAAAAGTGTCTCACATGCTGTGGCTTTGCATGAGTTTCGTTGGGCTTTTCCCTTAACGGCCGCGGTGGGTTCACAGGTGATTGAAAAGGCGTTTGTTGGTGCGCATGCTGACATTGGTGGGGGGTATTTAACCGCATCGACATCACCAGGCTCAACGCCAGGGGACTTGTCTGAAGTGGCTTTGCGCTGGATGTTTAATCAAGCTAAAGAAGCGGGTGTTGATGTGTATGACGACAAAGCAGACTTACCCATTGACTCGGCCAGTCAAGCCCCAGTTTTGCATCAAGAGGGGCAACGCTTTTGGGGTGCAATGTTAGGGAAAGATCGTCGGGTGGGTGAGCAATTGCAAGGCCAAATTGCACACCTCGGTACACGTTTGCGTCAAGAGGTTGAAACCTTTATTAAGCGGCCATTTTCAGGCGAGGTCGTCGCGCCTGATGTGGCTGGGTGGGTAAATTTAAAACCTTATTATGATTGGCTAAAGCAACGTTTTGCGATGCCATAATGAGGCCTTCCATATAAATAAAGCCGATTCAGGCTATGATTAAAGACCTCTACCTGATGCTTTTTTATCTATGCTTGCCGAGCAAAAACAAACCCTTACCGATTGTCTGAATGCTGCGGTTAAACAGCTTTTGCCTGATCTTGACCCAAATGCGGTGCTTGAGCGCCCCAAGGTTGCACAGCACGGAGATGTGGCGACTAACATTGCTATGCAGTTGGCTAAATCGGTTGGTCAATCACCGCGTGCGTTCGCACAATTGATTGTTGATGCACTGATGGCTGATCCGCGAGCGCAAAGCTTAATTGCCAGTGCTGAGTTAGCGGGCCCTGGGTTTATTAATTTTAGGTTGTCACATGCTGCACGCTGTGCGGTGTTAGATAGCATTCGAGATCAAGGTAGTGACTACGGTCGTCAGGCTCGGTTAGGGCAAAAGGTATTGGTTGAGTTTGTTTCAGCTAACCCCACAGGCCCTTTGCATGTGGGTCATGCCCGCCAAGCCGCGCTAGGCGATGCGATTTGTCACCTATTTGATGCTGTCGGTTATGACGTGCACCGCGAGTTTTATTACAACGATGCGGGTAATCAAATTGAGAATCTTGCTATTAGCGTCCAAGCGCGTGCTCGAGGT
The DNA here is from genome assembly GCA_002422175.1 of Alcaligenaceae bacterium UBA6179. Taxonomy (GTDB): domain Bacteria; phylum Pseudomonadota; class Gammaproteobacteria; order Burkholderiales; family Burkholderiaceae_B; genus Algicoccus. The sequence continues at coordinate 24,806 of DITR01000199.1, read as the reverse complement.
ATTGACCCTGATCATCAAGATTTTCCACAAGACGGTTACAAAGGCGATTATGTCTTTGATGTGGCTCGTGATTATCTTGATAAAAAAACAGTTCAAGCCAGCGATGGTGTAGCGGTTGTGGGTCTAGGTGACCCAAATAATATAGACGCGATACGTCGTTTTGCCGTTGCTTATTTGCGACGCGAACAAGATATTGATTTAAATGCGTTTGGTTTAAAGTTTGATCATTACTTTTTAGAAAGCTCACTTTATGCTTCGGGCCAAGTTGAACATACTGTTGAAAAACTGGTTTCCAGCGGGCATACGTACGAAAATGAAGGGGCGCTGTGGTTGCGAACCACTGAGCTCGGTACAGGCGATGATAAAGACCGAGTGATGCGAAAAAGTGAAGGTGGCTTCACTTATTTTGTACCAGACGTTGCCTATCACGTTAACAAATGGTCGCGTGGTTATACCCATGCTGTCAACATTCAAGGCAGTGATCACCACGGCACTGTGGCGCGAGTGCGTGCGGGCTTGCAAGCACTAAATATGGGCATTCCCAAAGATTACCCGTCTTATATTTTGCATAAGATGGTTAAAGTGGTGCGTGGTGGTGTCGAAGTAAAAATTTCTAAACGCGCGGGTAGCTATGTAACGTTGCGTGATTTAATTGATTGGGTAGGCCAAGATGCTGTGCGCTTTTTCTTAATACAGCGCCGTGCTGACACTGAGTTTGTATTTGATATTGATTTAGCGCGCTCGAAAAGCGAAGAAAATCCGGTGTACTACGTGCAATATGCGCATGCACGTATTTTTTCTATGGTTGCGCAGGCAGGTCTACCTCATGAGCAGGTGGTGCATGCCTCGACGAAGTGCTTGCTGGCCCCAACAGAGATTGTATTAATGCAGCGATTAGCTGAGTTTGGTCAGACCATTGCTTTAGCGGCGCAAGAGTTGTCACCGCATGTATTGGCGTTTTGGTTACGTGATTGTGCGGCAGATTTTCATTCTTGGTATAACGCAGAAAGAGTCTTGGTAGACGATATTGAACTGAAGGCGGCTCGACTTAGGTTGGCCTCTGCCACACGTCAAGTTTTAGCAAATGGCTTGGCTTTATTGGGTGTTTCTGCCCCAGATCGGATGTAACATTTCCTTATGACCAAAAGAAAATCATCAGGCAGTAGTACTTTTAAATCGATCTTAATCGGTTTATTTATCGGCTTAGGCTTAGCTGCAGTTGTGGTGTTTGTGATGATGCGCTCACCTACGCCGTTTGTTGATCGTGCCAGCCGTACAACCACTTCAAGTGAAACCCCAACAGACCCACGTGTTGCACCTGACCCGAATGCAGCTTTAGGTGGGGGTTCGACTGCACCTAGCCCCATTGCACCACCTACACAAGACGAGATTGGTGCGTTGATTGCCACGTTACCGATTGAGGCAAATAAGCCTCCACAACTGCCGCCACCTCCAAATGCAAAGCCTTTACCCCCTGCGCCTGAGTCGGCTAAACAAGAGCCTGGAGACATACGTAGTTATTATTTACAAGTGGGTGCCTTTCGAGTCCTAGAAGACGCAGAGGCCTTGCGTGCTCGACTTCTTTTGTTGGGCCTTCCGGTTGAAATTCAACGTGCGGAAGTCAACGGTTTGCAGGTTAACCGGGTACGCTCAGGTCCGTTTTCAAAGCTAGATGAAATGAATCGAGCGCGCACCCGATTAAGTGAAGAAAAGATTGTAAGTACAATTATTCGTCAATAGTTTTGACATAAAGGATCCATACACATGCAACATTGGCAAAAATTTTTATCCATAGCAGTTTTGTTTTTCTTTGCTTGGGGGAACCCAGTGCTGGCGCAAACAGCTTCTGGTACAAACGCAAAGTTTGTTAACGTTAACCCACCACAATCGACGGAACCTGGCAAAATTGAAGTGCTTGAGTTTTTTTCATATGGCTGCCCCCATTGTGCCGTGTTAGAACCAATGGTTCAAACTTGGCGAAAAACATTGCCCTCTGACGTCGCTTTTTATGGCGTGCCGGTTGCGTTCAATGCGGGCATGAAGCCGTTGCAATATTTGTACTACGCTTTAGATGCGGTGGGCCGTTCAGATTTGCACCCACTCGTTTTTAAAGCCATTCATGATGACAAAAAACGTATCTTCACTGAGCCCGCTATTGTTGATTGGGTTGCATCGCAAGGCGTTGATAAAACGCAATTTCAAGCGGCATTTAATTCTTTTGGTGTGCAGTCCAAAGCCCAGCGTGCCGACCAGCTCGCCAAAGCTTATGGTTTGCAAGGCACTCCTTCAATTGCCGTAGCCGGTCGCTTTATGACGTCACCTTCAGAGGCGGGTGGCTATCAACAAACGGTTGATGAAGCGAATCGGTTGGTTAACCAAGTACGCAAGTAACCAGTTATGAGTTATTTAAAAGCGATAGAGCTTGTTTAAGATCTGCAATTAAGTCGTCTACTGACTCTAAACCGATATGCAGCCTTAAGACACCGTGATCTTGGCCTTGCCAAGCACGGTGGGGTTTAAGTGCAGTTGGGCTAACCCACTGCACCAGACTTTCAAATCCACCCCAAGAAAACCCAATACCAAACAATGTCAATGCATTGACAACCGGTTTGAGCTTCTCTGCAGTGCAATTGAATTCAACGCTCAGCATGCCATTTGAACCCGAACAATCGCGTTGCCACAAAGCGAAGCCTGTATCTTGAGGCCATGCCGGGTGATAAATGCGGGTGACGTGTGGCTGCGTCACTAAAAACGCACAAACAGTGAGTGCACTGTTTGCATGGTGAGGCATACGAACGGCTATCGTACGCACCCCTCGCAAAGCTAACCAAACATCATCACCACTGACAGCATTTCCAATAGCGTACTGTGTACGATGCATCAGCGCAGCCAGATCATCACGGCGTGTGATTAAGGCGCCCATAAGAAGGTCTGAGTGACCCGCGATGTATTTCGTACCCGCAACTAACGAGATGTCTGCACCCAATGCGAGTGGTTTGTATATATGGCTTGAACCCCACGTATTATCAACAGCCAGCGGAATATTGTGCTGTTTGGTGACACGCCCAATGGCAGGTATATCAAGCATTTCAAATAATAACGAGCTAGGTGATTCAACGTAAACCAATTTAGTGTTGGGACGAATCAGTGATACTAAGTCATCGTATTGAGGTGAAAAATAGCTTACTTCTATACCAAGACCCTTAAGCAAATCTTGATCTAAAGTGCGCATAGGACCATAAATGCCATCTGAAACCAAAGCATGGTCACCACTTTTCAGTAGGCTTATAAACAGTAAGTGTATAGAAGCCAAACCTGAAGGCGATAGTACGCAATAGTTGCCACCCTCTAAGGTATTAAAAATCTCTTCTAGTGCACGATGCGTATCTAAACCTGAAATGCCATATGTGACGACATGCTTGCCTTGCGCACGTTGGGCTTGTATTTTTTCTAAGGCATCTAGGCTTTCAAACCGAACGGTACTGGTTCGCACAGCAGGAAGACTTACAGCAGCCGTTTTGGTTTCAGGGTCAAAGGCTCCACTACCAATATGAACTAATGACGTGTCAATATGATGGGTCATGATTTTTGAAAACGAATCACGCCGCCAGCATCAACCGTGCGTTTAAGCTTTTTTTCAAAATATAAGGCGTGAAGATGCGCAATCGCTTCGCCCATTGCAAAGGTCATTTGGTGCAGATCAAGCGTGCGCTTAAACAGTATGGGCACGATTTGCATGGTGGTTTGAGGTGTATCGCATGCGTCAAAAACTTCTTTTAGACGTTCGCGATGGTGGTTGTGTTGCTGGGTAATACGTTCGTGCAAACCTACAAAAGGTTTGCCGTGTGAAGGTAAAACCAGGGTGTCACCAGGTAATTTGTTGTAGGCATCTAACGAATTTAAATATAACGGTAATGGGTTTGCCATGGGCTCAAAGTTAAACACGCTAACGTTTGTAGAGATGCGAGGTAGCACCATATCGCCCGCGATAAGCACGCCTTTATCTGCACAATAAAGCGACAGATGTTCAGGGGCATGGCCATAGCCGGCAATAATTTCCCAAGCACAGGGCGGGCTGCCAACTTCAACGTGATCACCATTCATTAAACGATAAAAGCTTTCGGGTACTTGGGGAACCAAGTTAACGTAATAGTTTGCGCGGGCTTTTATTTTTTCAAGCGACTCAGGATCGGTCATGCCGTGGTGCGCAAAATGCTGCATGGCGCCCTCACCGCCCGCACCACTTGTTGTGTGTGACGACCAAAGTTTTGCCGTCATGTAGTCGGTCATACTCATCCATAAAGGGGCTTGCCAGCGCTGACATAGCCAGTGAGCGAGTCCGATATGATCGGGGTGCATGTGGGTCACGATTACACGCAGAACAGGTAAACCCTCAAGCTCATTTTCAAAAACAGCTTCCCATGAGGTTTTAACTTCGTCACGACAGATGCCTGCATCAACAATAGTCCACCCCTCGCGACCATCAAAACGATCGCGTAGCAACCAAAGGTTAATGTGATCGAGTGCAAAAGGCAGTGGCATACGAACCCATTTCACGCCGGGGGCGACCTCTAGGCCGTGACCGTCTTCGGGTAGTGCGTCACCTAAAGGATAAATTAATTTATGTTCTTGAGGATTCATTTTTTCTTTTGCCTGAACGTTTTAACTTAAGCTTAGTTATCATAACTGTAATTCATAACTGCAAAAAAAATAGAAATAAGGCAAGACAATGATTCAGTTAACCGACGTTCAAAAAATAGAACCTGCACCGGCTCAAGTACTCACGCCTGAGGCGGTTGCAAAAATTATCTTAGCCGCATTTGATCGGCATTATGCGTTGTTTCGTTATGGTGCGCAGCGCGCCAAGGCTTTATTTGAATCAGGAGACTGGCAATCAATACAGCAGTTATCTAGAGAGCGTATTGAGTATTACGATATGCGCGTTAGAGAATGTATTGCAAAGCTTGAACCGGCCTTAGCAAAAGATCAGGCAACACAATCTAAAACGTTGTCAGACGTCGAGTTTGACGACACCCCTATGTCGCAAAAGCAGCGTGAGTTTTGGCAATCAACAAAATTATCGTTTGTTGGGTTGCTGTCAGATCATCGTCAACCTGAATGTGCTGAAACATTTTTTAATTCTGTTTCATGTCGTGTCTTGCATCGCGATTATTTCCATAATGACTTTCTGTTTGTAAGGCCTGCGGTGGCCACAGATTATCTTGATAGTGAAATGCCTGCCTATCGGGTTTATTACCCTTCATGGCAGGGGTTACGTAAAACGCTGATTCGTATGGTGGCCGACTTTGGCTTGGCAGCTGGTTTTGAAAATTTACCGCGCGATAGTCGCTTACTAGCAGGCATGGCTTCCAAGCTTCTCAATAAAACTGTGACGCAGACCAGTGGCCCTCGCATATCGGCTGATTGTCAGATTCAGGTATTGGGGTCTTTATTTTTTAGAAATAAAGCAGCCTATATTGTGGGTCGGTTAATTAATCAAGGTGCGCTATACCCGTTTGCCATACCGTTGGTGCGAACGACGCCGGGTCAAGTTAGGCTTGATGCGTTGCTTTGCAAAGAAGCCGAACTCACAACATTATTTAGTTTTACGCGAGCTTATTTTTTAGTTGATATGGAAGTGCCTGCCGCCTATGTGCAATTTATAAGCACATTACTGCCGCGTAAGCCTAAGGCTGAAATTTATACGATGTTGGGTTTACAAAAGCAAGGCAAAACCCTTTTTTACCGAGATTTTCTCCAGCATTTGGCACACTCAACAGATCGTTTTGATGTTGCGCCGGGCATCAAGGGTATGGTGATGGGCGTTTTTACACTGCCTTCTTACCCCTATGTTTTTAAACTGATTAAAGACAAAATATCAAAAGATGGCATGACACACACAATTGTGCGCGCTAAATATCAAATGGTTAAATTGCATGATCGGGTGGGTCGACTTTCTGATACATGGGAATATTCACAAGTTGCTTTGCCAAAAAATCGATTTTCAGCGGCTTTGTTAAAAGAGCTTAGAGATGTGGCACCGAGCACCGTTGAAGAATTTGAAGACACTTTGGTTTTTAAGCATTTGTATATTGAGCGGCGCATGACACCCCTTAATATTTATCTGCAAGGTGCACCGGCTCATTTACGAAACAAAGCCATTATTCAATATGGTGATGCGATCAAACAATTAGCTGCCGCGAATATTTTCCCTGGTGATATGTTGTACAAAAATTTTGGTGTCACGCGCTTAGGCCGAGTGGTGTTTTACGATTACGATGAAATTCAGCGTATGACCGAAATGAATTTTCGTGCCATACCGCCTGCACCTAATGAAGAGGCTGAAATGGCCAGCGAACCGTGGTATGCCGTCGGGCCAAATGACGTGTTCCCTGAAGAGTTTGCAACTTTTTTACTGGGCGACCCAGTTATTCGAGAGGTGTTTAAATCGCTACACGCTGACTTGCTTACCCCGCAATGGTGGCAAAAGTGCCGAGAGCGTGTGGCACAAGGTCGCATTGAAGATCGTCTGCCTTATGGCCCCGAATGTCGCTTAAGCCCACATACGCCTGCGCCGTTTTAATGGTGCTTTGCAACAAGTTATGTTGAACGTGCCCGGGCGTATTAGCGCTATGATGTGATCGTAAATTAAAGTACGTTACAAATTGCTTTAATGCAATCTAACGAATAAATATTTAACTTAAAAGGTGGCGCTATGTTGATCAAATCATGGTTTAAAGCAGTGGGCAGTGTATTACTTGCAGCAGCAATTTTTGCGCCAGCCCAAGCGCAGGTTTTTTTTAGAATTGGCACGGGTGGTACAGCGGGTACATATTATCCAGTCGGTGGCATGATCGCCAATGCCGTGTCTCAGCCCGGTAAAATTCTGGTCTCTGCAGTAGCCTCAAATGGTTCAGTTGCAAACGTAAACGGCATTATGGGTGGCTCGCTTGAGTCAGGTTTTTCACAATCAGATGTGGCGTACTGGGCTTATACGGGCACAGGCACATTTGAAGGCAAGCCTAAGGTGCAAGACTTACGTTTAATTGCAACCCTGTACCCAGAAAGCATTCATTTAGTTGTGCGTAAAGGCTCAGGCATTAAGTCGGTTGCAGACTTACGTGGCAAACGTGTTTCGATGGATGAACCGGGTTCTGGCACTTTGGTTGATGTACGTATGATTATGGGTGCGTATGGCATGACCGATAAAGATATTGATGCGGAATACCTAAAACCGAACCAAGCGGGCGACAAAATGCGCGATGGGGGTTTAGATGCATTTTTCTTCGTGGGTGGTGCACCAGCAGGCGCGATTGCTGAATTAGCTTCTAGCGGTGCGGGCATTGAATTGGTGCCACTAGATGGCCCTGAAATTCAAAAGTTGGTTGCCGGCCAGCAATTCTTTACGCCAGACAACATTCCTGCGGGCACTTACAAGGGTGTAGGCGACACAAAAACAATTTCTGTGAATGCGCAATGGGTCACTTCAGCTAAGCAGTCTGATGAGGTGGTTTATGAAATTACCAAAGGTTTGTTTGCTCCGGCTACGCAAAAAGCGCTTGATGCAGGCCACGCTAAGGGTAAATTTATTACGGCACAAAATGCAGTCAAAGGTGCGGGTATTCCTTTTCACCCAGGCGCTGAAAAATATTACAAAGAAGTGGGCTTAATTAAATAAATTATTTTATTTTTTATTATTTAAAAGTATCTTTCAGGGCGGCTGGGTCTCAAAACTCACCGCCCTTTATGTTCGAGACATGTCATGACCCTATCACCACAAAAAGCCGATCAAGCATCGATTGATCAAGACGCGGTTAAAGCGTTGAACGAAACCTATGATCCTGAAATAAGGTTTAGACCTTTAACAGCTGTGGCCACGGTTGTGGTTTCAGCATTGCTCGTGACATTATCAGTTTTTCATTACTACACGGCAGGCTTCGGTTTGCTTCGAGAGTCAACCCATCGTGGCGTGCATTTAGCCTTTGTTCTAAGTTTAATTTTTTTAGTGTTTGGTTTTACCAAGCGTAGCTATACGAAAACACCCAAATCAACTTGGTTAACACCAGGCGGTATACCTCTTTACGATTGGATTATTTCGATCTTGTTGGCGGTAACGGTTCTGTATATACCGTTTATTTTTAGTGAACTCGCCTATCGTGTGGGCAACCCAAACAATCTAGATGTCTGGATGGGTAGCATACTGATTTTAGGCTTGCTCGAGGGCACGCGTCGTGCTATGGGTTGGCCACTACCTGTTATTGCATTGTTGTTTATTGCGTATGCCATGTTTGGTCAATATTTCCCAGGGCTGTTCAAACATGCCAGTAGCACTTGGCCCCAGGTGGTAAACCACTTATACCTAACCAGTCAGGGTGTGTACGGTGTTGCGGTGGGGGTTGTGGCCACCTATGTATTTCATTTTGTCTTGTTTGGCGTTTTGGCCTCGCGCATTGGGTTAGGGCAATTATTTTTAGATACGGCGTCGTCCATTGCAGGTCGTTATGCAGGGGGCCCCGCTAAAGTGTCGGTGTTGGGTTCAGCGATGTTTGGCATGTTGTCTGGCTCCTCAGTTGCCAATGCGGTGACGGTAGGCTCTTTAACAATTCCTGCCATGATTCGGGTGGGTTACCCCAGGCACTTTGCCGCCAGTGTTGAGGCCGCATCGAGCACAGGCGGGCAGATTACGCCACCCATTATGGGTGCGGCCGCTTTTCTGATGATTGAGTTTTTAAATATTCCTTATCAAGAAATCGTTATTGCCGCAACATTTCCGGCCTTACTTTATTTTTTTGGCATGTTCATGCAGGTTCATTTTGAAGCGAAGCGCCAAAACTTACGCGGCTTAACACCTGATGAAATGCCAAAGTTGCGCGAGTCGTTCAAACGTCGTTGGCCCACACTCATACCTCTGTTTCTTCTTATTGGCGTGTTGGTAAGTGGCCGCACACCTTATCTAGCAGCTTTTGCAGGCATTACGGGTTGTATTGTTGTGGGCTTACTCAACACGCGCGATCGTTTACGCTGGAAAGATCTTTATGCGGCGTTTGAAACGGGTGCTAAGTACGCGTTAGCTGTGGGTGCAGCAGCCGGAGCAGTCGGTATCGTGATCGGGGTCGTCACGCTCACGGGTGTTGGTTTTAAAATTTCTTATATTGTCATTTCAGCTGCTCAAGCAATCGCGACAGATGTGTCAGCCTTTTTACCTGCGTTTTTAGTCAGCCCACAAACACTAACGTTATTGGCCGCCCTCGTCATGACTGGATTCGTTTGTATTGTGATGGGTTGCGGTATACCCACTACAGCCAATTACATCATTATGGTGGCCGTTGCAGCCCCCACTTTGATTCAGTTGGGCGTACAACCCATTGCAGCGCATTTGTTTGTATTTTATTTTGGTATCTTGGCTGATTTGACCCCCCCAGTGGCGTTGGCTGCTTATGCCGCTGCAGGTATGGCAGGTAGTGATCCTTTTAAAACGGGGAATACGGCCTTTAGGCTCGGTATCAGTAAATTGCTGGTGCCATTTGTATTTGTATTTTCCCCTGCATTACTGATCGTGACCAAAGGTTTTAC
>DITR01000199.1:0-15224 GCA_002422175.1 Alcaligenaceae bacterium UBA6179 | reverse complement strand
TGGCAACGATGGTCTTGTGGTATTGCATCGTTACTTTTTATTGCGCCAGGTTACGAAAGTGGACTCATTGGGCTACTCATTGCTGCACCAGCGGTATTGTCGCAATGGCTTGGGCGACATCAGCGTTTAACGCCTGATATGGTCTAAAAATCAAATAAATGAGGTCAAGATTGTCGTAAACAAGATTTCAGCGTAAATTAGTACATGTAGGCGTTGTGAGCTAAACGTCGATTCAACAGGGGAGACCTCGATTATGTTCGATATTTTGGTTTACCTGTTTAAGAACTACTACACACCTCAAGCCTGCCCAACGGCTGATGTTTTGGCTAAGCGCTTGGCGGCTGCGGGTTTTGAATATGACGATATTGATGAGGCCATACGGTGGTTGCTCGGCTTAGCTGAAACCACTGAAAATTGTGTCAATTTGGCACAAACGCAAAGCCAGGGCATACGTATTTATGCTGAGGTCGAGCATCAGCAGTTAGGCCCTGAGGTTATTGGCTTTATAAGCTTTTTAGAAACGACAGATGTGTTGCCACCCCCACTTCGTGAAATTGTGATTGAGCGTGCCCTAGCATGCAAAGACACGCCCGTTTCGCTAGAGCGCGTGAAGGTCATTGCTCTAATGGTGCTTTGGAGCCAAGAAGCTGATATTGATTACCTGATTCTTGAAGAGCTTTTACGTCACGATCAAGCCCCTCTTTTGCATTAGTCGTCTTGCCTTCACGTTACATCGGTCGCTTTGCGCCAAGCCCAAGTGGGCCTTTACATGCCGGTTCGCTTGTAGCGGCGGTTGCAAGCTACCTTGATGCACGAGCGGCAAAAGGGGTTTGGCTCATACGCATGGAGGATCTTGACACCCCACGTATGGTTGCGGGCGCAGCTCAGACAATCATCGATCAGCTGGCGGCACTGGGCATGCACCCAGATCAACCCGTGTTGTATCAGTCTGATCGATTAAAGGCGTACCAAGCAGCGTTTGATCGACTGCAATTGAACGGTTTTGTTTACCCTTGTGGGTGCACACGCCAAGAAATTGCTGATTCAGTGGGGGCTCAACTAAAAAGTGGGCCTAAACCCTACCCAGGCACTTGTCGTGATGGGTTGCGACCCAATCGGGCGCCACGTGCATGGCGATTTATCGTACCGCATCAAACGGTTGTTTTTGATGATCGCTGGTGTGGTCAGCAGTCGCAGAGTGTGAGTGAAGTGGTGGGCGATTTTGTATTAAAACGGGCTGATGGTATTTGGTCTTATCAATTAGCCGTGGTGGTTGATGATGCCTTTCAAGGCGTGACTGATATTGTGAGAGGCCAAGATTTGCTTGACAGTTCGGCACGTCAGCACGTGTTGGCCCATGCTTTAGGGCATATTCCCCCTAAAACCTTACATGTACCCGTGTTATTTGATGAGTCGGGTTTGAAGCTGTCTAAGCAAAACCGTGCGCAGGCTTTAAATCTTGTACAACCGTTAGAATGTCTAAAGTCAGCATGGTTATCTTTAGGTTTTATGCCATTGGCTGTTAATGATCTTGCATCGTTTTGGTACGACGCGACATATATATGGCAAAACCGCTTTTATAAGGTCTAACTTGCACCTTATAAATAATAAAACGTATGATGCGTGCTATTGCGGTGTAAATGCCCTTCCGGAAAAAGAATGTCTAAAACCTTAATCATTGCAGAGAAACCTTCAGTCGCTATCGATTTGTCACGGGTACTAGGTGGTTTTAAGCGCGAAGGTGATTATTTTGAAAATGACCAGTACGTCTTGTCTTCAAGCGTTGGCCATCTACTGAGTTTGATCGCCCCCAACGACCCTGTTAAAGGTAAGTGGAGTTTTAATCATTTGCCCGTTATACCCCCCCAGTTTGATATTGTGCCAACTGATAAGCGCTCGACAGATCGCCTCAAAATGCTGGTCAAGCTGATTAAACGCAAAGATGTCACTGAATTAATTAATGCCTGTGATGCCGGGCGGGAAGGCGAGTTAATTTTCAAATATATCGTGCAATATGCGGGTGTTAAAAAACCCGTTAAGCGGCTTTGGTTGCAGTCGATGACGCCCACTTCGATTCGTGAAGCGTTTACAAACTTACGAAGTGATGATGCCTTAAAGCCTTTAGAGCAAGCCGCGCGTTCGCGGGCTGAAGCAGACTGGTTGGTGGGTATTAATGGCACCCGTGCGATGACCGCATTTAATAGTAAAGATGGGGGCTTCTTTAAAACACCGGTGGGCCGTGTACAAACCCCCACCTTGGCCATTGTGGCCGAGCGTGAAGAGCGTATTCGCACTTTTGTGCCCCAAAACTATTGGGAAGTCCATGCTACGTTCATTGCAGCGGCCGGTATATACGAAGCCAAGTGGTTTGACCCCAAATTTAAAAAAGATCCACTTGACCCAGAAAAACGCGATAGCCGATTGTGGGGTGAGCCTGCGGCTAAGACCATTCAAGCGGCATGTCGGCAACAGCCTGGGCGTGTGACTGATGAATCAAAGCCTGCAACTCAATTATCGCCATTGCTCTATGACTTGACTTCATTACAGCGTGAAGCAAACGGGCGTTTTGGCTTTTCGGCTAAAGCAACTTTGTCATTAGCCCAAAGCTTGTATGAGCGACACAAGGCACTAACCTACCCTAGAACAGATTCACGCTATTTGCCTGAAGACTATGTGGCCACGGTACAAGAAACCATGGCAGCGATTGCAGGCGGTCAAGATACGGTGGCGCGCGGGGTAGCGATTCACGCGGCAAAAGTCATAAAAGAGAAGTGGGTTAAACCTAATCGTCGTATATTTGACAATAAAAAAGTGTCTGATCACTTTGCGATTATTCCCACTTTACAAGTACCTAAAGACTTAAGCGAGCCAGAAGCCAAGTTGTATGACTTGGTCCTGAAGCGATTTTTAGCCGTTTTCTTCCCGGCCGCCGAGTTTCGCGTTACGACACGTATTACCGAAGTACAAAGTTATACCTTTCGCACCGACGGCAAGGTATTAGTTAACCCCGGTTGGATGGCCGTTTATGGCCGTGATGCGCAGCAAGATGAGGCCACATTAGTGGTTGTGGCTGATGGTGAAACGGTTCGCACAGAAAAAATAGAGTCGGTTGCATTAGCCACTAAACCACCACCTCGTTATTCTGAGGCCACCCTGCTTTCAGCAATGGAAGGGGCAGGCAAATTGGTTGACGATGAAGAGTTACGTGAGGCAATGTCTGAGCGAGGTTTAGGCACGCCGGCTACACGTGCGTCAATTATTGAGGGGTTGATTACTGAAACCTATCTGCGTCGTGAAGGGCGAGAGTTGGTTGCAACAGCCAAAGCGAAGCAGTTGATGACGCTGCTCAGTGGTTTAGATGTGAAAGAGTTAACCTCGCCAGAGCTAACCGGCGAGTGGGAACACAAACTGAAGCAAATAGAGCAAGGTACGCTTGAGCGCGAAAAATTTATGCAAGAAATTGCACAAATTACACAAGTCATTGTGAAACGCGCCAAAGAATATGACCGCGACACCATACCGGGCGACTATGTCACGCTGACAACACCGTGCCCTAAGTGCGGCAAAGTTGTGAAAGAAAATTATCGTCGCTTCGCTTGTACAGCCTGTGACTTTTCGATTTCTAAGCACCCAGGTGGCCGGACCTTTGAGCCGGCTGAGGTGGAAGAACTGTTACGTGAACGCCAAATTGGCCCTATGCAAGGCTTTATTAGCAAATTGGGGCGACCTTTTGCAGCGATTTTGCGTATTGATGCGGATCACAAACTAGAGTTTGATTTTGGTCAACGTGACGAAGATAATTTAGAACCGGTTGATTTTTCACAATCAGTCTCGTTGGGTGCTTGCCCTAAGTGTGGCTCAAGGGTTTTTGAGCATGGCATGAGCTTTTTATGTGAAAAATCTGTTGGCCCTGAAAAGTCTTGTGACTTTAAATCAGGCAAAGTCATTTTGCAGCAAGAAATTTCACCAGACCAGATGACTAAACTGCTTGAAGGGGGTCGCACCGATCTGCTCGAAGGTTTTATATCAAGTCGTACGCGTCGCAAGTTTAAAGCGTATTTGTCGCGTGGCGCAGACGGTAAAGTTTCATTTGAGTTTGAGCCCCGTCCCGAGAAAAAAGGCAAAGTGCCGACTAAATCAGTAGCAAGCCAGAAAAAATCAGTTGAAAGTGCTGATAAAAAAGTGGTGGCAAAGAAAGCTGTTAAAAAGGCGGTTAAGAAAGCCGTAACAAAAACAGCTGTTAAAAAGACAGCCGTATTAAAAACAGTGACAAAGAAAATAGCTGTTAAGAAAGCGGCAGTCAAAAAAGTTGCGGTAAAAAAAACCACCGTCAAAAAAGTTGCCGCTAAAAATCCGCAGCCGTCTGAATCAAGTGATTCTAACGGTAAAGTAGATTAAACCTTAATCAGAGATTGAACAGATGAGCGTTCACACAGACATTAAACGCATCACCGTTCCGCAATTGCGGGCAATGAAAGGCCAGCAGAAAATTGTCTCGCTGACCGCCCACAGTTCCGCCATGGCACGCTTACTTGACCCGTATGTCGATTTCTTATTGATGGGTGATTCAACGGCAATGGTAGCTTATGGGTTGCCTAACACCCTTTCGTTCACACTTGAACAAGTCGCTGCTCACACGGCTGCTGTTGTACGGGGCAGTCAGCGTGCCTGTGTCATTGCCGATATGCCCTTTGCAAGCTATCACGAGTCGCCACAGCAAGCATTTAAAAACGCAGCCTACCTAATCGCACACGGGGGTGCTGATGCCGTCAAGCTTGAGGGTGGTGAAGTGATGGCGCCTACTATTGAGTTCTTGGTCAAGCGTGGCATTCCTGTTTTAGGTCATGTTGGTTTAATGCCCCAATCTGTTCATATCATGGGCGGCTACAAAGCCCAAGGCATGAATGAAGAAAGCGCTCGCCAAGTAGAACAAGATGCTTATGCTGTTCAAGAAGCCGGTGCATTTGGTATCGTGCTTGAGGGCGTTGCCGAAGCGGTCGCCGCTAAAATTACCCGTGATTTAATGGCTGTGACGATCGGTATTGGGGCGTCTGTGGTGTGTGATGGTCAAGTGTTAGTTACCGAAGACATGTTGGGTATTAATGGCGAGAGCGTGCCTAAATTTGTAAAGCGTTTTGCGAGTTTAAATACTGAAATAGAAAATGCTGTTCAAGAATATGCAAAAGAGGTGCGAGCCGCAACATTTCCTGAGTTAAAACATTGTTTTGGCGTTAAGAAATGACAATATGGCACGTTGTACGTCATTCACCTGTTCACGGTAAGGGTGTTTTTGCTAAACGAAAAATTCCGGCTGGCACACGCATCATTGAATATGAGGGTGCTCGCATCAGCAATAAAGAAGCCGATCGTCGCCACCCTACCAACCCAGATGACCCTTTCCACACATTTTTCTTTGTGTTGTCGACAGGTAAAGTCATTGACGGCGATGATCAAGGTAACGATGCCCGCTGGATCAACCATGCGTGCGAACCCAATTGTGACAGCGAAGAGGGTAGCGCTGGCAAACGTGTTTACATCGTGGCCAATCGTGACATTACTCGCGGCGAAGAGCTTAATTACGATTACGGTTTAGTGATGGACGATAAAATCACGCAAACGATACGCGATCAATACGCCTGCCGTTGCGGCGCGCCTAGCTGTCGTGGCACGATGCTTTCTATACCCAAAAAGAAGGTTAAAAAAGCGACCAAAAAGGCTGAAAAGCAGGTTGCCTAAACAATCATTCTAAACAAGTAACCACCAAGATAAGCTCAGCGCGCTCAATACCCCAGCCGTTAAAATGCTGCGCAGCATAAAGACCCAGGGGGGAAATAAAGAGGGGTGTTTTTTGCTTAAAAACGCATCAAGTACCCACTGTATTAAAAAGCCCGCTGCCAACATCAAGACCCCTAAGTCAGGGGCTGTCAACGTGGCAAACCAGCCGATCAGGGCAGGCACAACGCTCCAGACAAACAGACCTGTACGTGGGGTGCCTGTGGGGGCGTGAATCGCAACACCCCACCAAATAGCCCCTACAAAGCTTAATATCACCGCCCCATAGGTGACCATGCCCAGCAGTGCAATGACTGGTGGAAGACCCAGCGAGGCGAAGCTAGAAAGCGCTAAAACATAAAAAGGTATTAAGCCTAATAAGCCAGGTAAGAGTGCTGCTTTAGGCATTCGCATAGAATAAGATGTGTTCATAGGCTTCATCATATCAAGCCAATGGCTTAAATTATTCCTCACCCTTATTTTTTACCTATGAATTTAGCTTTAAATACCCCTCAACAATTACGAAATACAGCTTACATGTCATGGCTTGCACCCGACCCCGTTGTGAAATGCGATATGGTGCAGGCTTTATGTGTTGGTACGGCAGAGGTTGCCAGCATATGGCCTGTTAATACTGTGCCCGCTTCATGCCCAAACCAGCCAGGGCGCCCCGATCGGCCAGAATTGGTTGACCCATTAAGCTTAAGTTCAAGAAGCGTTCATACCCCTGAAGGCGTGGCGGCATTGATTCATGCGGTGGCACATATTGAATTTAATGCCATCAACTTGGCCCTTGACGCCATCTGGCGTTTTGCAGACATGCCACCGTCGTTCTATACCGATTGGTTAAAAGTGGCACAAGAAGAAGCCACACATTTCACACTTCTAAATGAACACCTTCAATCATTGGGTTTCACATATGGTGATTTTGCTGCCCATGATGGTCTTTGGGAAATGGCCTATCGTACCGCTGATGATGTCTTAGCGCGTATGGCCTTAGTACCCCGTACATTAGAGGCCCGCGGTTTAGATGCATGCCCCGCCGTTCGACATAAACTCTCAAGTGCAGGCGATCGCGTTGGCGCAAGCATTATTGATCGAATACTTAAAGATGAAATTGGCCACGTTGCGACCGGCAATCATTGGTATCGTTGGCTTTGCGACACCCGCAATGTAGACCCAATACAAACTTACCGAACACTTTCTAAAATGTATCGCGCACCTAAATTAAAAGCGCCTTTCAACATTGAAGCCCGCCGTGCGGCCGGGTTTGATCAACAAGAGTTAGACGACTTGTACGATCAAGCAACGCATATGTAAGCAATGATTGAGTCTTTTTTATTGTATTTAAAGAGTGAATATATGAGCACACCCAAACGAATTATTGTGGCTATAACCGGTGCATCAGGCACAATTTACGGCGTACGCTTATTGGAAACATTAAAAACATTAGACGTTGAAACACACTTAATTATGAGTGACTCAGCCAAAATAACGATGGCGGCCGAAACAGAATACACCCCTACTTTTGTGGAATCACTTGCCACAGAAAAGCATGCTTATAAAAACGTCGGCGCCTCAATTGCCTCGGGCTCATTTTTAAGTTTGGGCATGATCGTAGCCCCCTGTTCGGTCAATACCTTGTCTGAAATAGCGTGGGGCACGACACGTAATTTAATATCAAGAGCAGCAGATGTGATGTTAAAAGAACGGCGACGATTGGTACTGTTATTTAGAGAAACCCCGTTACATGCGGGCCATATTAAAAGTATGGCGCAAGTCACAGAAAACGGCGCCATCGTTATGCCACCTGTGCCGGCCCTGTATGCCAAACCACAATCAGTTGATGACATCATTAATCACACCGTGGGGCGTGTCTTGGATTTATATGGGCTTGAACACAACTTGATCAGTCGTTGGAATGGGCTGGGAAAATAAAATGTTTGTTTATGTTTATTATAAATTTATACCCAGCACGCTTCTTCAGCTTAAGAATGATGTGGCGGCTTTGCAGTCAGCCATAACAAATGAGTTTGTTGGTGTGCAGACTCAGCTTTTTAAGCGCCCCACCCATGATCAAGAAGGCCGTGAAACATGGATGGAGGTATACAACCTTGAGCAATTAAATGTGCAAGACCCACAACCCTTCATCGATCGTTTGACTGAGCTTGCAAAGCAACACTCGTTGCCGCAACCTCGAGCCAATGAGATCTTTTTAACGATTGATACCGCACCTAAGTAACGTTAGACAGTAACAAGCTGTTGCGCAATATGACGGTTAACCGCGCTCAATACGGCCTTAAAAGATGCCGTCACAATATCTCGATCAGTTGCCACACCAAACCCTGATGGGTGGTCACCCATTTTGACTTCAACATAGCAAGCGGCCCGTGTGTCGGTACCTGAGCCAATAGCGTGCTCATGATAATCAACGATACGCAACGGTAAGCCTAAGCTATTTACAAACGCTGAAATGGCCCCATCACCATAGCCTTGAAGGGTTTTTTTCTCGCCATCAATGTCAAACATAACATCAATAGAAAAGGTTTGACCTTCAGCACCATTGGGGTTGCCGGTGATGCTGTGTTTAACCAGTTTCCAAGGGTGTGTTTGTGACAAATATTCTTTATCAAAAATACTGTAGACCGCTTCAGCATTGACTTCTTTGCCGGTTTCATCCGTCACCCGTTGAATGGCGCGGCTAAACTCAATTTGCAAACGACGCGGTAAAACCATGCCATGTTCTTGCTCAAGTAAATACGACACACCACCCTTGCCCGATTGGCTATTAACGCGAATGACCGCATCATAATTGCGCCCCACATCGGCAGGGTCAATGGGCAAATAGGGTACTTCCCAAATGGCATCGGGCTTTTGTATGGCAAAGCCTTTTTTGATCGCATCTTGGTGTGAACCCGAAAAAGCGGTAAAGACCAAATCACCTGCATACGGGTGACGAGGGTGAACCGGCAGTTGGTTGCAATACTCAACGCCACGAACGACTTCATCGATATCAGAAAAATCTAAACCGGGGTGAATGCCTTGCGTATACAAGTTCAAAGCAAGCGTAACCAAATCAACGTTACCTGTGCGCTCACCATTTCCAAACAAGCAACCCTCGACCCTGTCAGCGCCAGCCATGATGGCCAATTCAGCAGCCGCCACAGCGGTGCCGCGGTCGTTATGTGGATGAACACTCACAACAATGCAATCACGCTTATTCAAATGAGTATGCATGTACTCAATTTGATCAGCATACATATTGGGTGTGGTGGCCTCGATGGTGGCGGGCAAGTTAAAAACGATTTTCTTGTCAATCGTAGGCTGCCAAGCTTCAGTCACAGCATTACACACCTCAAGCGCAAAGTCGGGTTCAGTCGTGCTGAACACTTCAGGCGAATACTGATATCGCCAATCAGTTTGTGGGTAGCGCTTGATGCTTTCTTTTACAAAACGTGTGCCATCAGTCGCAAACTGAATGACTTGCTCACGTGACATATTAAAAACAATTTTTCTGAAAGATGGTGCGGTGGCGTTGTAAACATGAATCATGGCACGCTTAGCGCCCGCAGCGGCATCAACGGTGCGATCAATTAAATCAGCTCGCGCTTGTGTGAGTGCAATGATCGTGACATCGTCAGGTATGCGATTTTCATCAACCAGTTTGCGAACAAAATCAAAGTCAGTTTGTGATGCTGATGGAAAGCCCACCTCAATCTCTTTAAAACCGATGCGAAGCAACAAATCAAAAAACCGCAATTTACGCTCAACGCTCATGGGCTCAATCAGCGACTGATTACCATCGCGCAAATCTGTACTCATCCAGATAGGCGGATGCGTAATGCGTTTGCTAGGCCAAGTACGCGCTGAAAAATCGTGCTCAAAAGGCTTGAAAGGAATATATTTTTTAGCTGGATTTGAAAGCATTTTTTAAAACCTCATAACGTGAATATCAGTCGACAATGGCTTAATCACTTTTGTCATACGTTGATATTTAATAATGCTGAAGGGTATAAATAAGTAGACTAAAAACCTGTGGCAATGGGTTGCCGAGCGGCCACGTTAGCGCGAGGCCCGGCAACCGATCATTAGGTCTAGTCGAAGCAATGCAGAGGCGCAGGTAGGTAATTTAGACGCGCAGATACAACCTTTAAACAAGGGGGTTGCATCAAACGGTGTGAGATGAGAAAGTTTACTCATACCTATAGTCAAACATAAAATGAGCCAATCTGCAAGTTTTATTGCTGGCATATTGAGCTTTTATGGCTTAATTAAAATGGGTTCCGTCTTAGTTGAGGGCTCTGACAAGACGCTTTTAATGTCATGTGATGGGCTAGATAAGGCACTTTCAAGAAGCTGCGCTTGTGCGCGTGCCAACTTAAGTTGATCGGCCTTACCATTACGTGCCAACTTCATGGCGCGTTGTAAATCACCCACGGTTAGTGGGCTACGATCGGCATCCCAGACCCATTGAATAACATCTAAGGTGTTATTAGAAACCCTTGAAACGATCATCTGAGTGTCGGTAATAGAGACAATCGTTGCCTTACCTGCGGTCAGACTGTGTTGATAACCAAGGCGTAGCCACGACAGCATGATGAGAACGCCCACCATCACAATAGCCCACCAAATATAAGGGTTGATGCGTGTGAGAACGGACACCACTTGTGGGCCAAGCGTTTCAAGACCCGCATAGCTCACTTGTGCACCAAAATTGAGCACCCATTTTGCTAATATTACGCCAAGCCCAAGGCTTGCAATCAGCACCAAGGCGCGCCAAACCAGACGAACCCATAAAAGCCGTCTTACCAAAGATGCAAGAAACCTTGCGTCTTGCTGTACAGTCGAATATCGCGTTGCAGCATTCATTTATGTATTGTACCCATGGCTAGCCAATTTTTTGAACTTCGTACCGGTCAAAATTTGACCATGACACCCGCTTTGCAACAATCTCTCAAGGTTTTGCAATTGTCTGCGCTCGACCTTGAAGAGGAAATTGTTAAAGCGCTTGACGATAACCCGATGCTTGAACGAACTGAAACTATAGCAATTACGGCAACCATATCAAATTCTGTCAGTCAGCGACAAGACGATGATTCAAGCGATCGACCCGAGTCTGCTCAACCGATTACCTTGCGCGATCATTTACTTGAGCAACTCGGTGTGATTCGCAATCTACCAGATAATGAAGCAATGCTGGTCAAGATTTTGATTGAAAACCTTGACGAATCGGGTTGGTTGTCACAAGATTTTGATGAAATAGTCGAAATGATTTCACCCTATGTTGAAGAGCCAAATGCGGCATTGAGGCGCGCCCTTGATCAGTTGCAAACCTTTGACCCATGTGGTGTCGGTGCAAGAGATTTGGCTGAATGCTTAGATTTGCAACTGACCTACTGGGTGCCAGAGCATTGTCCAGAATGGGTCGGGACGCCTGAGCTTACGCTGGCACATCAATTGTGTCGTCAACACTTGAGTGTGTTGGCAACTGGCAACACTGTTCGATTAGCCAGCTTGTTGCAAACAGATGAAGCGATGATTAGGCGTATTCACGCCCTACTGTTAAAACTAAACCCTAGACCTGCCAGTCATTGGACAACCCCTGAAGCGGACTATGCCATTCCCGATGTCATTGTTCGTAAAGTGAATGCAACGTGGGTGCCCATGCTAAATGAAGCGGTGATGCCAAAGTTACGTATCAATACTGAGTATGCCCACGTGCTGACTGAAAGCAAGCGTGGTTTGCACACCGAATTAATGCAAAAAATGCAACATGCGAAAGGGTTCATAAAAAGTGTGGGACAACGCTTTGACACGATTTTACGAGTTTCAAAAGTGGTTGTGACGCATCAACAATTGTTTTTTGAGCAAGGCTGGGGCGCTGTACGTCCTTTGACTTTACGTGAAGTCGCAGCCGAACTTGGTATGCATGAATCAACCATTTCGCGAGCCACGACACAGAAATTTATTTTGACACCAATGGGTACGGTTGAATTAAAAAAGTTTTTTTCAACCAGCATGAACACCGACGACGGTCAAAATATCTCATCAACCGCCATTCAATCGCGTATTGGTCAACTGATTGAACAAGAAAATACACTCAAGCCTTTGTCTGACGCACAACTCACTGTTTTGCTCGAAAAAGAAGGTATTCACGTTGCTCGGCGCACCATCGCAAAGTACCGTGAGAGTTTGCGAATACCCGTTGCTGCTTTACGTAAGTCGCAGGCTGGGGCGCAAAAGGGTAATCATAAAGATCGGGTTGTTAAATAATCACGTATTGATCATGTCGTAAGTATGACGGCTACACTTTTAGATTGAAGTGAAATACGTATGTTTAACGCGCTGGGCAAAGGGGGTGTTTGCCCCAAGCGTTGTTCGGTGTACAGAATCTGTCGCGGGCTCGTTCCATGCAGGATGGCAAATCAAAAAAACTACCGGCATCGCACTTTTCAACGGCTTCTTTGAGTTGATCTTGCCACGACAGTGTTTGGCGGGGTGTCGCTGACTGAGCTAATTGGGGTGGCAAGGGTAAAGGTTTAGGGCTAGAAGCGTTAGGCGCGGCAGTAGAACTGACCGCACCAACCTGCGTGACATCAAGTGTTTGTATGTCGGTCGGGCCTTGGGGTAGATCTTGCCCTGCTTTTGACAACATATCGCCAACGGTATAAGACTGACCATCGCGAGAAATGATGACCATGGGATCAATGAACCCATCAAATAAAGAGTTCGGTTGAACTTCCCACAATTGCGCTTTGGCCTGCGGCGGAACACCTAAGCCACCATCAATCAGGGGTTGCGGCGCTTCAGGAATAATGACCCGCCCTGACGCATCGCGTACGGTTTTGCTTTCGGGCTCTGGTAGATTGGTTCGCGTGGCATCTAAGGCGCCGGGTGCTTTAGCGACTAACCACTCACCTACCCCAACGCCTGCCATGCCTGCAGCGGCTAGCATAATGACCAAAAAAATGATTAAAAATCGCCAAGACATGATGTTGATTGTAGTGAATTCAAATATTCTTTGTTTAAATTCAAACAGACACGTATTAAGTGTCGTTAGCAGAGGCCTGACCACCATGTTCCCGCATGGTATGAAAATGTACATCGGGATGCCGCTCTTTTGCAACCCGCAATTGAGCCGCCGAGGTTGCCATAAAAGCAGGTGCATCAATGACGTCATAAGCAATATTTGGCGCATTGACCTCAAGAAACGCCTTAAGTATTTTGGGGTCAGCAGCACTGACCCAGCGAGCCATACTGTAGCGCGATGGCATCAAGCGTGCTTCAACGCCGTACTCGGCTTTAAGTCGATGCGCAACCACTTCAAACTGCAACTGCCCCACAGCGCCCAATAGCATGGCACCGCCTGCAGCGACGGGTTTAAAGACCTGAATAGCGCCTTCTTCTCCTAGTTGGGTCAAGCCTATACGCAATTGTTTAATTCGTAAGGGGTCTTTGACTTCAACTGCTTGAAATAACTCAGGTGCAAAAAAGGGTAACCCTTTAAAGTGCAATATTTCGCCTTCTGTCAGCACGTCACCTAAATGCAAAATACCGTGATTAGGAATACCAATCACATCACCTGCAAAGGCTTCATCAACCAATTCACGACGTTGCGATAAAAACGATACGACGTTGTTTGGTCTAATTTCTTTATTGTTACGGCTGACTTTAAGACGCATGCCCCGCTCAAAACGGCCTGAACTTACCCTAACAAAGGCGACTCGATCACGGTGTGCAGGGTCCATGTTGGCTTGAACTTTAAAAACAACCCCTGAAAACTTAGATTCAGTGGGTTCAATTAAGCGCTCAAGCGACTCTCGTGGGCCTGGCGGCGGCGCTTGTTCAACTAAGGTGTCAAGCACCTCTTGTATACCAAAGTTATTAATCGCTGAACCAAACAAAACAGGGGTTTGTTTGCCGGCTAAAAAGGCTGCGTGATCGAAAGGCGGCACGGCAGCTTGAATGAGCTCGATTTCAGATTTGGCTTGTGTAAAAGCTTGACCAAAACGTTCGGCGATGTCTGGGTTGTTGAGCCCTTTAATGACGTCATCTTTTTCATCATCACGACGTGCTTGGCCCGGCTTAAAAACCCGCATTTGATTGCGCTGCAGGTCAAACACACCACCAAACGACTTACCCATACCGATCGGCCAAGAGAAAGGAACGGTATCCATACCCAAGTGCTGTTCAATTTCAGCCAATAGATCAAGCGGCTCGCGCACTTCGCGGTCAAGCTTGTTAATAAAGGTGATGATGGGCGTGTTGCGAGCCCGGCAGACTTGTAGCAAACGAATGGTTTGTGGTTCGACACCATTGGCGGCATCAATCACCATCAATGCGGCATCAACAGCTGTTAAAACCCGGTAAGTGTCTTCAGAAAAATCTTGGTGACCGGGGGTGTCAAGTAAATTGATAACACAGTCACGATATTCAATTTGCATCACTGACGATGCGACTGATATGCCTCGTTGCTTTTCAATTTCCATCCAGTCAGAGGCCGCATGGCGCGATGCTTTGCGGGCTTTGACGCTACCGGCAATTTGAATCGCCCCAGCAAACAGCAAAATCTTTTCTGTTAGGGTCGTTTTGCCAGCATCAGGATGCGAAATAATCGCAAAGGTTCTGCGGCGCTTTACTTCTTGAGAGATTGAAGAGTTCGACATCGACAATATGCTTAAAGAAAAAGGTACAGATAAAAAAAGTACCGATACAAAAAGGTACCCCTTCAATGAATTTTAAAGGGGTACCTAATCAGACATTTAACGAGAGTTTGAAGAAGGCCTTGAAGACGTTCTGGCGCCACTGCGTGGGGCCGAACGTGGCGCGCCACTTGGACCAGAACGTGGCGCAGATCGCGAGCCAGGGTTGGCACCTGCGCCATATCCAGAGGCCGGGCCAGAACGGCCACTGCCTGACGGTGAGCGACTTTGACCCGCATTGCCGCTGCTCGGGGCACCTTCACGGCGGGGACTTGAGCGACGTTGTTGCGGAGGGCGTGGGGCGTTGTCAGCCGCATTGGGTGCAGAAGGTGTCCAGCCAGTTGGGGCGGGCGCTTGCGGAATGGTGCGTTTGATGACGCGTTCAATTGCTTTAAGGTATTTGACCTCATCGCGATCGACCAGTGACAGGGCCGAGCCTGATGAACCCGCACGACCGGTACGGCCAATGCGGTGAACGTAGTCTTCTGGTACGTTGGGTAGTTCAAAATTGACCACTTGAGGCAATTGATCAATATCGATACCGCGCGCCGCAATATCGGTGGCGACCAAGACCGCAACCTTACCTGATTTAAAGTCTTCTAGTGCACGGGTGCGGGCGGCTTGGCTCTTGTTGCCATGAATTGCGGCAGCGGTTAAGCCATCTTTGACTAGTTTTTCAGCAAGGCGGTTTGCGCCATGCTTGGTGCGGGTAAAGACCAGCACTTGATACCAACCGCTTTCAGAAATAAT
>DITR01000089.1 GCA_002422175.1 Alcaligenaceae bacterium UBA6179 | reverse complement strand
GTGTGGCCCACCACAGTGATGCTCAAGGGTGTGCGTTGAGCCATTGCGCTGTTTCTTGGTCTGAAGTGTGAATGGTCGTCAAGCCTAATTTATTTAGGCCTTGGCGCCATAAGTTTGCGTGTGCACCTTCAACAGCATGCATGAGAAATACATGATTTTGACGAGCAAATTTTTGTAAATTGTCGATTAGTCTTAAGGTGCCTCTGTCTGGCGTTTGCATGGCATCGCAAACGATCAATAACTTGTTTGGCGGTCGTTGAGTGAGTGCCTGTAATACAGTTTCTCGTGAAGCGAGGTTGTCGACAATACCAAGAGTGACCCATCGATTAGTCTGAGTAGAGTGAGGTCTATGCATCTCAAGGTCACTTGCGTCAGCAAGTCTGGGTATGACCCAGTCAGGTAGTGCGCGAAGTTCAATGCCGAGCACCACAGCGTCTAGTGTCGAGTGAGTTAAGTTAAGCGACTGGGTTGGCACTTGCCAGGTATCGGGCAAGCCAGATAGCCCCTCGGGCTCAAGGCGTGCGTGTACCCGCGATAACCGAGCTAAACAGGCTATTGCATAGGCATCCGTTGTTTTAGGTTTAAGGTAAGCGGTCGTTTGATGCCAACGTATGGCGCTCAAAATAAAAAAGAATAAGCGTGGCACAACCCCCCAAACCAAAATAACGGCAATGAGCCAGCGTGCCCACAGGGCGCGGGCTTCCCACGAGTCGATTGCCGTGTTGCCACTTTGCGCAATCAATGATGAGTCTGGCATGGCTAAACTGAATTGTGCAGGAATAGCCCCCAAGAACGATGCAACTCGTACAAAGCTTTGTGGATCAAACCAAGTTGTTTCCCACAAAAAAACATAATGTTTAACGCTAAAGGCGATGGCCATGCTGAGAATCGAGAAGCTTAGTGCCAGCAACCAAAAGCCGTGCGTCAACATACTAAATAACCAACGTTGAGCCCCTGACGGTGACGTGGTTTGATGCCACGCTTGCCAAAAAAGCGGCGCGTGTGGGGCGCGGGTAAAGCGTTTGAGCGCGTTTTGCACCACGCGACCCACAAGCCCACCAAACTCTGAAGACCTGTTGCTGAACAACATGGCAAACATCCACATTAAAAGCGTTAAGGTGGGTACCCCCAACAAGCTGAGTACAACCCACAAAACGTTAACGGGTGTGTTCGCCGACCCCAGTACGCTTAANNCCCGCTAAAAAACCAACAACTGCACAAACCAACCACATCATCAGGTTTGCTCCAACAGCGGTTGCGCGTATGGTGTTCAGTGTTGCAGTGAAATGCGCTTGATCACCGAGCGTCTGAGCCCGCATCAGTAGCCATTGATCAGGTGATTGCGCTTTTGAAACGGCTAGCCTATTGGCGGCGCCATCGTCAAGCCAACCCTGCTGGGTTTCGGCTTGTTCGATAATTTTGTATAGTAAAAAGGGTTTTAAACCACGCATAAATTTAATTGTATGTCGCAGAATTCAACGTGTCTGCAAAGCGCCACGGTTTGTTGATTTAATGGCACTACCGAATGGCACTACCGTTGAGCAGACTCAGGCGTCATTTTTCATCAGACTCATCAAGTGGCAACAGAAAGTGCTGACTAATACCGCCACTTATTCTATTTATACGAGAAAGATAATCTGTTAAAAACTCATGAATGCCGCGCTCAAAGATTTCGTCAATAGATAGGTCTCTTAGCTCAGACAGCAAGCCTTGTGCCTCAAACTCAATAGCGCCTGACTGTGCATTTTTAATTCTACTTAAAATGCTGACCACATCTGAAACGCTTGAGACTAAAGAGCGTGGGTTATTTAAACTTAAAATCATTAATTCTGCGACTCGTTCAGGTTTAATGGCATCACGATAAACCTTGCGGTAATTTTCAAATGCAGAGACTGAACGCAAAATAGCAGCCCAATAATAAAATTCATCTACATCTGTTAATAGGTCACCTTCGAATTCTTTGGCTGCCACAAACTTAACGTCTAGCAATCGCGCGGTATTGTCAGCACGTTCAAGATAAAGACCTAGCCCAATAAAGTGATACACCTCATCCCTTAACATGGTTCCAATATGTACGCCACGTGACTGATGAGACCTGAATTTAACCCATTCAAAAAAATCAGTAGGCGCCACATTTAATGTACCTTGTTTTATTTTCTTTTGTGCCTCAAGCCAGGTGGTGTTGATGCTTTCCCATAAATCAGTTGTCATCGTGCCGCGAACAGCCCGCGCATTTTCACGGGCAGACTGCAAACAGCAAATAATTGAAGAAGGGTTTTCGATGTTTTGCACCATGTAGTTCATGACATGGGTTGGTGTTATCGTTTCATAATGAGATAAAAAATCATCTGTTAATTCAGACAAATCAAGTAAGGCACGCCAAGCAGCCTCAACGGTTTTATCTGATTGTGGCATTAATGACATTTGATAATTGACATCGAGCATACGTGCCGTGTTTTCTGCGCGCTCGGTGTAACGAGACATCCAAAATAAATGATCAGCTGTTCTTGAAAGCATGAGGGTTAAATTCCTTTTTAACCGATTATCCAGGTGTCTTTCGTGCCGCCACCCTGTGATGAATTGACGACTAATGAGCCCTCGGTCAACGCAACGCGTGTCAGGCCACCCGATACAAGTCGTATTTCTTTTCCCGATAAAACAAAAGGTCGAAGATCAATATGTCGAGGCGCAATACCTGATTCAACTAAAGTTGGACACGTGGATAAAGCTAAAGTGGGTTGTGCAATGTAGTTATCGGGCTTGGCTCGCACTCGCGCTTTGAATGATTCAATTTCTGTTTGGCTTGATGCAGGGCCAATCAGCATGCCATAGCCACCGGCACCATGCACTTCTTTGACAACCAATTTATGCATATTGGTGAGAACATAATCAAGCTCTTTGGGGCGGCGACATAAATAAGTCGGAACGTTTGACAAAATAGGTTCTTCACTTAAGTAGTAGCGAATCATGTCAGGTACATAAGGATAAATTGATTTGTCGTCTGCGACACCTGTGCCGATGGCGTTACACAAAGAGACATTGCCAGCTTGATATGCGCGCAATAAGCCGGCTGGGCCTAATGTAGAGTCTGATCTAAATACTTCGGGGTCTAAATAGTCGTCGTCAATACGTCGATAAATGACATCAACTTTACGCAAGCCCTGGGTGGTTCGCATAAAGACCACATCATCTTTAACCACCAGGTCGCTGCCTTCAACCAGTTCAACGCCCATCTGCTGCGCTAAAAAAGCATGTTCAAAATAAGCTGAGTTGTACATGCCAGGCGTTAAGACAACGACATTGACGTAAGCATTTGGTTGCGCAGAAGATTGGCGTAACGTATCAAGTAATAAACTCGGGTAATGTTCAACCGGCCTGACGCGGTGCTTGGCAATTAAATCAGGAAACAATCGCATCATCATTTTGCGATTTTCAATCATGTACGAAACGCCCGAGGGAACGCGTAAATTATCTTCTAAAACAAAACATTCACCCTCTTCGCTACCATGTGTCGCACGCACAATATCAATGCCTGCGATATGAGCGTAAATATTGTTTGGCACATTAACACCCATCATTTGTGGGCGATATTGAGCATTGTTTAAAATTTGTTCCGCGGGAATAAGCTTGTCTTTAATAATGCGTTGATCATGATAAACATCATGTAAAAACATATTTAAAGCACGTATGCGTTGCTGAACGCCAGATTTAATACGCTGCCATTCTTGAGATGTAAATAAGCGAGGCAAAATATCAAAGGGTATGGTGCGTTCAGTGCCATCAGTGTTGCCATAAACTGCGAAGGTAATACCAACGCGCCTAAATAACAATTCAGCTTCTTCGTGTCGTGCGCGTAAGGTTGAATGTTGTTGTTCTTTTAACCAATTAGCAATGATTTGATAATGTGGCCTCACACCACCCGGTTGATTTATCGATTGCGCAATATTTTCAGTCGCATTTTTTACCATTTCATCAAAAGCATCGGCATCGGTATACATAACCATAAAATTGTTCTCTTGTATTCAAGAAGCTGCGTTTCGACTTAAACTGCATCATATTCAATTCAATAATACCAGTGCATTCAAAACATGTCCGCAACTACACCAACAGTTCCATCACCTCAAACGACAAGTCAATTAAATGACGAGGTCATCAATCAGGTTGCGCAATTGGCACAGCCGGTTCAAAACGGGCATTTTGATGAGTTGCGTGATGAACAGGGTGAAATTCGCCCGATTTGGAAAAGTTTTTTTCATGATATTGGTGCATCGGGGCTACAAGGCTTGAATGATTGCACCGAAACAGTGAATCAGTTGATTGAACAAAACGGTATCACTTATAACGTTTACGCTGATATGCAATTGTCAAGGCCTTGGTCACTCAATGCCATGCCGATGCTTATCGAACCAAAAGAGTGGTCTCATATCAGTCGTGGTCTGGCCCAAAGAGCCCATTTGTTAAATGCTATTTTGCAAGATGTTTACAGCGACCGAACATTATTCAAAGGAAATTATTTACCCAGCGCCCTCGTTTTAGGCAACCCAGGCTTCTTACACGCCATGCACGGCGTCAAGCCGCTCAACGGTATTTATCTTCACGCCGTGGCGTTTGATATTGCGAGAGGTCCTGACGGCCAGTGGTGGGTAATTGGTCAGCGAACACAATCGCCATCAGGGTTAGGTTACATACTTGAAAATAGGTTAATTACATCAAGGCTGTATCCAGACACGTATCGCACAATGCAGGTACAGCATATAGGCGCAAGTTATCGCAGACTGCTTGATTCATTGGAATCAGCAGCTAGCGCTATTGCTGATGGTGTGCCGCGTTTTGCGTTATTAACACCCGGCCCCTTTAACGAAACCTATTTCGAGCATGCTTATCTAGCACGTTATTTAGGTATACCCCTTGTTCAGGGCGCAGACTTAACCGTACGTGACAACAAGGTGTATTTAAAGACCTTACAGGGTTTGCAACGCATTCATGGGTTGCTCAGGCGCTTAGACGATGATTTTTGTGACCCAGTTGAGTTGAGAGCTGATTCAGCTTTGGGTACACCCGGCCTCTTGCAAGCCGTCAGGGCGGGTCAGGTTGTGATGGCAAACGCACTAGGCACCAGCTTTTTAGAGTCGCCCGCCATACAAGGGTTTTTGCCAGCTATCAGCGAGCATTTGTTAGGCAGCCCACTTGAAATGCCCTCACTCAACGGTTGGTGGTGCGGAGAGCCTGCGGCGTGGCAGAATGTTTCCCCCATCTTGCATACGCAGGTTATTAAACCGACGTTTGTACCCAGAACCTTAGCCCAACATTTTGACCCGGCTATTGGTAGCCTGCTCAGTACCGATCAATTAGAAAGCTGGCGTCAACGCATTAATGCTCAGCCCGCCATTTACACCACGCAAGCCTATTTGCCTTTTTCACAAGTGCCAACCTGGAGCAACGGTGAAATTATTCCCCGTACGGCAATGCTTCGGTTTTATGCCATTGCCGGCGCAGATGGCACGTGGCAAGTGATGCCGGGTGGCATGACAAGGGTGGCCTCGCTTGACCCTCATATTGTATCGATGCGCAGTGGCGGTAGTACGCTAGACACATGGGTTGTGTCACAAGATCATGTTGACACCTATTCCATGCTACCTAACCGTATTGCTCGCCCACGTTGGCAAGCAGAAAATGAATTGGTATCGAGCCGTTCGGCAGAAAATTTATTTTGGATGGGGCGCTACACCGAGCGACTTGAAAACACCATCAGAGTCGCGCGCGAATCGCTTGTGTTGCTCAGCACCAACCAGCAAGATACCCAGCCAGTATTGGGTGAAGCGATGAGTGAGTTGGCAACAGTCATGGGGTTGGTTCCACCGCAAACTCCCAGCATCACATCACTACCTTTAGTCTTTGGTGACGCCCTGGTTTCGCAAATTAATACGCGTGGCGCCTATGGCATCTTTGATACCGTAGATGCCCTAGAAAATGCAATACGATCTGTGCGCGATAGATTGCCAGCCGAGCATGTCGAAATTCCTGCTCGCATAAAAGGCAAGCTTTTGCAACGTACCAATATTGCTCAATCGCACGATGTATTGGGTACACGTCGGTCAGTCAACGCCATACAAATGCTTGATGATGTGGAAATTTATCTGGCAGCATTAGTGGGTTATCAGTCAGATCGCATGACACGTGATTTAGGTTGGCACGTTTTAATGATTGGCCGATATGTTGAGCGACTGTCAACCATGTCGAATATTTTAAATACTTTTTTTCATCATGAGGCGGTTAAAACGTCGCGTGGTTTTGATTCACTGTTGGTTTTATTTGATAGCGTCATTACCTTTCGTAGTCGGTTTCAAAGACAACAAGATAATGCGGCCTTATTAGATTTGTTAGTGGTCGATAAAACAAACCCGCGTGCAATCAATTGTATTGTTGAGCAACTTAATGCTGAGTTAATGCATTTGCCTTCGCATGCGCAAATACCTGACAAACTTAATTTAATACCCACGAGTGCGACTGATGAACAGTCATTGCTTGCCTACGCTATCAGTATGCGGCACATCAGCAATCAAATCTCAGAACAAATTACAAGACGATTCTTTGTACATGCAGAAGAAAGGTTTTTTTCCTCATGATGCGTATTCAAGTCGAGCACGATACGATTTATCAATATTATCAACCGGTTGAGCTTGCTCATCATTTGGCATATTTGCAGCCGCTCAGTAAAGGCTGGCAACAAGTTGTTAAGGCAAGTTTAAACATTACACCGACACCCGATTTTCAAGTTGTTAACGATGATGCATTTGGTAATAAACGCACTTTTTTTAATTTTGTAAAACCACATCAAGAACTTATTGTGCGATCAAATTGTGAGGTGTTAACTAAGCCGCGTTACATTGCTTTTGAGCCGGCTAAAACGCCAGCATGGCAAACGGTGAAAGACGCCATGATCTACTCTCTTGAGCAACCCTATGCACCCGCTTCAGAGTTTATCTGGCCAAGCCCTTTTGTGCCGTGGTTACGTGACCTGCACGACTATGCCATGGAATCTTTTACCTTCAAACGCAGTATAGGTGAAGGGCTCGTTGAGTTGAACCAACGCATTTTTCAAGATTTTTTATATAACCCCCAAGCAACGGAAATTCATACACCACTCGCTGAAGTTTTTACACAGCGTGCGGGAGTCTGCCAAGATTTTTCACACATTATGGTTGGGTGCTTGCGTGCGATTGGTTTGCCTGCACAATATGTCAGCGGTTACTTATTAACAAAGCCACCCGAAGGCCAGCCCAAACTTCGCGGCGCTGATGCGTCGCACGCATGGGTCAATGCCTATTGCCCAGGCGCACCGGGGGGGTGGCTTGAGCTTGACCCCACCAATCAAGCCATCGCTGATCTAGGTTATGTCAGGCTGGCATATGGCCGAGATTTTGGAGATGTATCACCCCTGCGTGGTTTGATTCGTGGTGGTGGTGCACACTCATTAAGAATAGAAGTCACGTCACAAGAGATCGAACTGACATGATCACAAGCATGACAAAACGCGTGAACCCATTATTTTATTTAATAACGCTGAGCCTTGTCAGCGTGCTAATGGTGGGGTGTCAAAATGATGTTTACTATCATCAATCACCCAATCGTCATGTCATTGTTTTGGAAGGGCAGCGTATGAGTGTGCTTAAACTTAGCGATGGCACATGGGAAGTGGCTGGCGGAAATGTAAGTGGGTCTGAAGAGGCACAAGCCTTAATTGATAGGCAGTTACAAGCGATTACATTGGTGTCAGGCTGCACCGTTGTGAAATCAACGCCATTTGAAGCAGCAGATGGCAAACCCCCTAGGCTCATTGCGCAAGTGCAGTGCAAAGATGACTGATTTGCCTTGTATGGATGATGACAGACAAATATTTGTGCCACCTTCGTTTATTGCCTTATTTGTACCCCTAGGCAAAGTTAAACCTATTGCGTCGCGCGAAGAAATTGAAACCCGGTACGATTATTGTGAAGACCTCTCTCAATTGCTTTTTGATCAAATGCGCGACAAAATGGCTGAGCACGGCATACCCATTGATTTAGCCTTTTCGCGCATAACCGCCGTCTTAACAGATTCCAGTTTAGATTTGAGTGAACCTGAGTCTGTATGGGTGTTATCGCGTTTAACTGAGTTATCGGAGCCCTTTTCATGCCTCTAAATCATCGTGTCTGGGTTGATCAAGCCGTTCGGCAAATTGAAGCTGATTACTTGCGCTCAGCTGATACACATCTTGTGCCAATTCAGTTGGCACCCCCCTTGCATCACCCCAACATTGATATTTATTTTAAAGATGAATCAACTCACCCAACAGGTAGTTTGAAGCACCGACTGGCACGATCACTTTTTTTATATGCGTTATGTAATGGTTGGATTAAAAAAGACAGCACAATTGTGGAAGCCTCATCAGGCTCAACGGCCATCAGCGAAGCTTATTTTGCAAGATTGTTGGGCTTGCCCTTTATAGCCGTTGTGCCAAAAGCCACAGCACAATATAAATGCGACCTTATTCGTTTCTATGGTGGTCAAGTTCATTTTGTTGAGCAGGCTAACCAAGTACACCAGGCCGCCACAACCTTAGCGCAAGAAGCCGGTGGGCATTTTATGAACCAGTTTTTATATGCTGAGCGGGCGACTGATTGGCGAGGTAACAACAATATTGCTGAATCAGTCTTTGCTCAAATGCGCGGCGAACGATTTCCCATACCTACTTGGGTGGTAGTGGGCGCGGGCACGGGGGGTACGTCTGCCACCTTTGGTCGGTTTGTTCGATACCAACGATATGCCACTCAAGTGGCTGTGGTAGACCCTGAATTTTCAGTGTTTGCACCTTACCATGCAAGTGGTGATGTCACGCTTAAGTCAGAGCGAGGCAGTCGTATTGAGGGCATTGGGCGCCCATGTGTTGAAGCGTCTTTTATTCGAACTGCAGTTGACCGTATTTTACCCATACCTGATCTTGACTCAATTGCTGCCATGCGCATTTTGTCAATTTGGTTGGGTCGACACGTTGGCCCCTCAACCGGTACGAATTTGATGGGCGTGTTGCGCTTAAGCAAAGAGATGGCAGAAAATAATCAACAAGGCAGTATTGTGACCTTGCTATGCGATGCCGGTAATCGTTACGCACATTTGTACGATGATGATTGGGTAGAAAAAAACTTTGGGCAGGGTTTGCATGAGCGCATACAAAATATTTTGAGTGGAATCTAGATCACTCAGGGCCCATTGCAATTTCAGCACCCTCTTGCGCGCACCACTCGCTCCAAGAGCCAGGGTAGAGCATAGCACCTGAAATACCCGCCACTTCAAACGCCAGTAGATTGTGGCAAGCGGTTACACCTGAACCGCACTGCATGATGACATCAGCTCCAGACCGGTTAGCGATCAATGATTCAAAAGCTTTGCGTAGCACTTCAGGTGATTTAAATAAACCCTTTTCATCAAGGTTTAACCTAAAAACATGATTGATTGCACCGGGTATATGGCCACCAATCGGGTCGAGCGTTTCGTTTTCACCTCTGAAGCGATCAGCACCCCGAGCATCAATCAACAGATGTCGCTTCGTCATTAAATTCGCTTTGATGTCGGCATAGTTGGCCGTACTCACGAGGGGTGGCAGAGCAGAGAACGACCCTTTCTGCGGTGTAGTAGGGGCCTTATCAGTACAAGGTAGCCCAGCAGCTTGCCAGGCTTGAAGGCCACCATCAAGAACGGCGACAGCATTGTGACCTAACCAACGCATCAGCCACCAAAGACGGGCAGCATACATACCCCCCCCGTTGTCATAAGCGATGATTTGCGTGTCATCATCAGCACCAAGTAGGCGCATGGCCTGCACCAGCGCCGCACGATCAGGTAGAGGGTGACGACCATTTTTACCCGTCTTTTCGCCACTTAAGGTGTCGTCTAACGATATGAAGTGAGAGCTAGGTATGTGCGCCGCATCGTAGACCTGTTTGCCGGCCGACGGGTTAGATAGCTCATGACTGCAATCAAGCACCAACAGGCGATTCGGTTCGCTACTCAGTAAAGTTGACAGCGTGTGAGCATCAATGAGAGTGGTGAAGGTGTTCATATTTCTCTTGCCTTTGTCTTATGACTATACTGGCATCAT
>DITR01000099.1:21171-34656 GCA_002422175.1 Alcaligenaceae bacterium UBA6179 | reverse complement strand
TTGATACTGTGGACCCACATCATGACCTTGACGACCTGGGGTGGTTGGGTCATGTGTTGCGAAAAAAACCTCTAGCAAAGTTTCGAACGGCACCTGTGCAGGATCATATTCAATTTCGATCACTTCTATATGACCGGTTTGACCACCACAAATCGCTTCATAGGTCGGTGCAGTGACATGCCCGCCACAATAACCCGGCCTGGCCTCAACAACACCTTTCATAGACNNGTGCACCAGAAGCAGCCGCCGCCAAATATTGCTTTTTCGCTCATTTCAAACCCTTTGTGCATCGTTTCTTTAGACGCAAAAATTTAACTCTCTCATTTCGCTGGTGAAAGAGAGAGAATCCATTGTGCCAACTGCTGTGCCTGATCAGGCGAGACGCGAGTTTGAGCGGGCATGGGTATTGCACCCCAGTTGCCACGCCCACCTTCCAAGATAACGGTTATTAAATGTGGTGCGGCTTGTACTTGGCCCGCATAGCGCTCGCTAATTTGTTTAAAACCAGGCCCAACGCGCTTTTTATCAACCTGATGACAGCCTAAGCACGCTTTTTGCTGTGCCAGGTCGCGCATCGCTTCTTCAGCCATAACAGAAGTCGCCATAACGCTAAGCGCTCCCGCTATCACCCATTTGAATGCCCAGCGCCTGCTGGGTGCGACATTGAGCCTCATGTTATTCAAACAAATCAGTCACGGCGCCCTTACTTGCAGAACTGGCTAACTTACTTAACTTAGCCAATACACCCCGGGTATAACGGGGTGTGGGTTGCTTCCATTTGGCACGGCGCTTTTCAATTTCTTCGTCGGGCACATTTAATTGAAGCAACAGTTTGTGTGCATCAATGGTGACGGAATCACCCTCTTCGATGAGTGCAATCACCCCACCAACGAAGGCTTCTGGTGCAACGTGCCCCACAACCATGCCCCATGTACCACCTGAAAACCGACCGTCTGTCACAAAACCAACCGTTTCACCCATGCCCTGGCCGACTAAAGCCGATGTAGGGGCCAGCATTTCTCGCATACCCGGACCGCCCCGAGGGCCTTCATACCGAATGATGACAACGTCGCCATGTGTAATTTGACGAGCCATAATAGCTTCCATCGCCAAATCTTCTGAGTCAAATACACGTGCAGGACCTGTAATTGAGGGGTTTTTGAGACCAGTAATTTTGGCTACTGCACCCTCAGGTGATAAGTTACCCTTCAAAATAGCCAAATGACCCGTTTTGTAAACCGGGTTAGACATGCCACGAATCACATCTTGATCAGCAGGTGGCTCATCGGGCACATTGACCAGCGTTTCCGCAATAGTTTTGCCGCTGATCGTGATGCAATCACCATGTAGTAGGCCGGCGTTGAGTAATATTTTCATCACTTGTGGAATGCCACCGGCTTGGTGCAGGTCAACTGTCAAATACTTGCCAGACGGTTTCAAATCACACAATACCGGCACGCGCTTGCGAATGCGCTCAAAATCATCAATTGTCCAGGTAACCTCTGCTGAGTGCGCAATGGCTAAAAAGTGAAGAACTGCGTTGGTTGAACCACCAATCGCCATAATGACTGACACCGCATTTTCAATCGACTCGCGGGTAATGATGTCGCGTGGGCGACGATTTTCGCGCACAGCTTGCACCAAAACACGTGCGGCCTCAGCAGCGTTCCTGGCGGCTTCTTGGTCTTCATTGGCTGCCGTGCTTGAGTAGGGCAAGCTCATACCCAAGGCTTCAAACGACGAGCTCATGGTGTTGGCGGTATACATGCCACCGCATGAACCGGTGCCTGGAATGGCTTTTTGCTCAATTGCTTTAAAGTCTTCAGCGCTCATGCGGTTCATGGTGAACTCACCGACCGCTTCAAACACCGACACAATATTTAAATCTTTACCCTTATGGTGGCCTGGTTTGATGGTGCCACCATAAACATAAATGCCCGGCACATTAATTCGCGCCAAGGCAATCATGCCGCCTGGCATGTTTTTGTCACATCCACCCACGACGACCACGCCGTCCATCCACTGGCCTTGAACCGCCGTTTCAATGCAGTCGGCAATAACTTCTCTTGAAGCAAGCGAGAACTTCATGCCCTCAGTACCCATCGACATACCATCAGATATGGTCGGAACGCCAAATACCTGTGGGTTACCTTTTGCTTCGCGTATAGCAACTACTGCGGCATCAGTTAATGGTTGCAAGCCACTGTTACAGGGGGTAATCGTAGAAAACCCATTTGCCACCCCAATCATGGGGTTTTCAAAGTCAGTTTCTTTGTAACCCATGCCATAGTACATAGAGCGATTCGGTGCCCGCGCCACACCCTCAGTAATGTGGCTTGAGCGTTCATATTTTGACATGCGACTTCCCCAATGATGAATAAGTTTTATGAGTGAGTGAGATTGAGACGGTTATTATGGAACATATACAACTTTACACAAACTTTTCAGATCGATTCATGATTAATTTTCCAAAAATAGACCCGATTGCCCTTCAGTTAGGTCCTTTCGCCGTTCACTGGTACGGTTTGATGTATTTGATCGGTTTTGGTTCAGCTTGGCTTTTAGGGCGCTGGCGCGTCAAGCGGCAATTAACTCGCGTTTCGCTGGTCGACTTTGAAGACTTAATTTTTTTATGCATGCTCGGTGTCGTCCTAGGCGGTCGACTGGGTTATGTGCTGTTTTATAAGCCTGTTTATTATTTTTCAAACCCACATGAAATACTGTACATCTGGCAAGGCGGCATGTCTTTTCATGGCGGTTTGTTAGGTGTTCTGGCGATGATGGCACTTTTTTCATATCGTCGCAAATATAAATTTCTTGAGCTCGGCGATTTAATTGCCCCTCTCATACCCTTGGGTTTAGCGGCAGGTAGGCTGGGTAATTTTATGAATGGTGAGCTGTGGGGTCGCCCAACAGATCTACCCTGGGGTATGGCATTTCCTGGCGCAGCAGACGGCATAGCTCGACACCCATCTCAGCTTTATCAATTCGGGCTAGAAGGCCTCTCACTGTTTGTGTTGGTTTGGTGGTTTGCGCGCGTGCCCAGACCCATTGGGCAGATTAGTGCAGTATTTTTGATGGGTTACGGGGTATTTCGCTTTTTAGCCGAATACACCCGTGAGCCCGATGCTTTTTTAGGTTTACTTGCCGCCAACCTGAGTATGGGTCAATGGCTTTGCATACCGATGGTTTTAGCTGGCGCCGTGCTTTTTAAAAGAAGCACTTAATAATAATTAATGCCCCGCAGGTGTCGTCAAGGTCGGCATCTCGAACCATCGGTTCAAGACGGTCACTTCGCAATCGGTTTTGAGCACACCCACTTGGAGCGTGCATACCTGCCGATCGACCCGCAACCTAAATGCCATAAGCATTGGTTCAGAGAATATATGACCATGTCACGAACACCGCAGGGACAAACTTTTAAGCCTTAACGGCTATTACTTCACAGATGAGCTCAATGCCTCATCTATTATTGTGTTCATATCTTGAATTCTACGCTTGAAATCACCAACCGCCAAGCCGGCCATTGGCCCGTCAGGTGCTTTAGTGGTTAAAAGCTCGACTGCAATCTGTATGGCGGCCATCACAACAATGCGCTCGTTACCCGCCACTTTACCTGTACCTTGAATGCGCCCTGCCAACTGTGCAACGTGGTCAGCTGCCGCCTTGAGACTTGCGCGCTCTTCAGGGGGACAAGCCAGCGAGTAATCTCGACCCAAAATATTGATCTCAACACGTTCCATTATGCAGTCTCCGACGGAGTGGCGCCAGGCAACTGCTCAAGCACTCGATTAATACGCTGCTGAGCCGATTGGTTTACCTCTCGAAGCCGACTTAATTGTGTATTGTACGTTTTCGCCTGAGTCTGTAATGCTGCGTGCTCTTCTTTAAATAAGTCGAGCGTGCCTTGAAAGTGCACCTGATCAGCCTGAGCCCTAGCTGCGATGTCATCAACCTTAGATAAGGTTGCACTCAGTGAGGTTTCGGCGTGTGTCAACTTTTCTGTTCGCGTTTGTAATTGAGAGGCAAGCGAATCGCGCTCAGTACGTAATGCGACAATCGATTGATTCAACTGATCAATCGTTTGGTGTTGCGCCTGCATACGTGTTGCCAATTGAAGTATGCGTTGTGCGAGAAGGTCAAGGTCATCAAACATATTTGTAATCGTAAAGCAAAAATTGAAGTTGGTGTGAACGTACATTTTAAACAATCCCTAAAAGACCCTTTAAAATGCAAACATATATTTTTAGATCTTTTTATCTTCCTCCCCCTTTGTAGAGATCATCATGACAAATCAAACTAGCATTCAACCACGCCAATACAACACCACAGCCCCCCTAAAAGTCACATTTCTTGGTTTAGGCGTGATGGGTTTCCCTATGGCGGGTCATTTGGCCCGTGCCGGCCATCATGTCACCGTTTTTAATCGTAGCGCCAGCAAAGCCCAAGCATGGGCGAAGGAATTTGGCGGTCAACAGGGTGCCACGCCTAAAGAAGCATGCAAAGACGCCGAAATTGTATTTTGTTGCGTTGGCAATGATGAAGACTTACGTAGCGTGGTTTTGGGTGACCAGGGCGCGTTGGCGGGCATGAAGCCAGGTGCTTTTTTTGTTGATCACACCACCGCCTCAGCCTTGGTGGCACGTGAGCTTCATGCTATCGCAGCAAAGCAGGACGTTGCATTTGTTGATGCGCCTGTTTCAGGGGGTCAGGCTGGTGCAGTCAATGGCGCCTTAACAATTATGTGTGGCGGCGATGAAGCAATTTTTGACAAAATCAAACCGATTGCAATGTCTTATGCCCGGGCTGTCACGCTCATTGGCGAAATTGGTTCGGGGCAGTTAGCCAAAATGGTGAACCAAATTTGTATTGCTGGGTTAATTCAAGGCTTATCTGAAGGCATTGCCTTTGGTCAAGCAGCCAACATTGACATGAATGTTGTACTTGATGTCATCAGTAAAGGGGCTGCACAAAGCTGGCAAATGGAAAACCGCGGTGCAACGATGGTTCAAGGAAAATTTGACTTCGGTTTTGCAGTTGACTGGATGCGTAAAGACCTTAGCTTGGTGCTTGACGAGTCACGTCGCAATGGCGCCCGCGTTCCCGTTACCGCTTTGGTTGACCAGTTTTATGCTGACGTCCAAAAAATGGGCGGTGCCCGGTGGGACACCTCAAGCTTAATCAAGCGTCTGAGTTGATATATAGGGGTTTCTCAGGTGTGAACGCACCTGAGGTCGCATACGTACTTGACGATCAAGAAAAGGTGAAAGTTCGTTTAAAGCGCGACTGTATACTTCTCGTTTGAACTCAATGACCGCATCAAGGGCTAGCCAATATTCGCTCCAGCGCCACGCGTCAAACTCAGGATGTTCAGTCGCTCGAAGCTGTACATCGGTATCACGACCCGTTAGTCGTAGCAAAAACCAAATTTGTTTTTGCCCGCGGTAATGCCCGCGCGAATCGCGCCTAATAAAATGACTGGGTACATCGTACCGAAGCCAATCACGTGTTCTGCCCAAAATCTGCACATGTTCGGGCTTAAGCCCGACTTCCTCGTGTAGTTCGCGTAACATAGCTTGGGTTGGGCTTTCACCTAACTTAATACCGCCTTGCGGAAACTGCCAAGCATGCTCACGAACCCGCTTACCCCAAAAGACTTCATTCTTTTGGTTTACAAGGATAATGCCGACATTGGGACGGTATCCTTCCCGGTCTAGCATAATGATCTCAACTAAATTCAATACAATTGCATTTAATTATACGTACTTAACCGCCACTTCAACCTTATTGATTACCCCAACACATGCGAGCCAGCGCCTTTCACCTTAGTACCACTAAAGAAGCCCCCAATGATGCGGAGATTATCAGCCATCAGTACATGATGCGATCAGGCATGATTCGTAAACTAGCGGGTGGCATTTATAGCTATATGCCACTTGGTTTACGTGTGATTCGCAAAGTCGAAGCGATTGTGCGACAAGAAATGAATGCTGCAGGGGCGCTTGAGCTTTTAATGCCCGTTGTCCAACCCGCCGAGCTTTGGGTCGAATCTGGCCGCTGGGAACAATATGGCCCAGAACTTTTACGTGTTAAAGACCGCAATGGTCGCGACTTTGTGTTGCAACCCACGTCTGAAGAGGTTATCACCGATATTGCCAGGAATGAAATACAAAGCTGGCGTCAATTGCCGGTTAATTTCTATCATATTCAAACTAAATTTAGAGATGAGCGTCGCCCCCGCTTTGGTATCATGCGTGGTCGCGAATTCACCATGAAAGACGCTTACTCATTTGACCGCAACATCGAAGGTGCACAAGAAAGTTATCGCATCATGTTTGACGCGTATCAACGTATTTTTTCTAAAATAGGTTTGATGTTTAGGGCCGTATCGGCCGACACCGGTTCTATTGGCGGCTCTCAAAGTCATGAGTTTCAAGTCATTGCTGATATCGGTGAAGACCTTATCGCTTACGATCCCAATAGTGATTATGCAGCCAATATAGAATTGGCCGTTGCACCCTGCTTAATTTCGCAACGTGCCACACCCAATCAAGCTATGAATAAAGTGCACACACCAGGCGTTAAAACCTGTGAAGCCTTGGCTACATTCTTGTCTGTGCCTTTGAGCCAGACCGTTAAATCAATTGTGGTGGTGACCGAAACACCAGACCAACCCGCTCAAATTCACTTATTGATGATCCGCGGTGATCACGAGCTAAATGAAATCAAACTCGGCAAACTACCTGGCTTTGAGACTGGTTTTAGATTGGCGAATGAGGCTGAAATTTTAAGTCAGTTTGGTGCCTCACCCGGCTCACTCGGGCCCGTTGGTCTGAACGATGAACACCTAAACCCAATCAAACCTGCACGTGTGATCGCTGACCTAACAGTAGCAAACATGCACGACTTTGTTGTGGGTGCCAATGAATCTGACTTTCATCTTCAAGGCGTGAATTGGGTGCGTGACTTACCCGAACCCAGCATAGTGGCTGACATTCGAAATGTGGTTGAAGGTGACCAAACCCCATCGGGCCAGGGCACACTCAGTCTTCAACGTGGTATCGAAGTAGGTCATGTCTTTTACTTAGGTACAAAATACTCAAAAGCTTTGAATGCGACCTTTTTAGATGAAACAGGTAAACCTGCTTTGTTAGAAATGGGTTGTTATGGCATAGGTGTTACGCGCATTGTGGGCGCCGCCATTGAACAAAGTCATGACGATCGTGGCATCATTTGGCCGCGCGCTATCGCGCCGTTTGAAGTCGTTATTTGTGCGCTAGGCTGGGGTAAAAGCGAAGCCGTTCGTGAAGCAAGCTTGAGCCTTTACAATCAACTCTTGAGTCAGGGCATAGACGTTATTCTAGATGATCGCGATCAACGCCCAGGCGTTATGTTTGCTGATTGGGAGCTGATTGGCGTGCCGATTCGCATCACCATCGGCGATCGTGGTATTGCACAAGGCCAAATTGAAATCATGCCACGCGCCAAAGGTGAGATGCAACTTGTTAATATTGACGAAGCTGTAAAACAAGTTTTAGATCAATTGGCCCAACTGAGCACACCTGACTGAACCTTAACTGAACCCCTAAGTGATCTTAACTTTAAATAATTGTCTGCAAACTCAACGCAGCAGCCCGTTGCATATTTTTCCCATCCGTGTCTATTACGAAGACACTGATGCAGGTGGCGTCGTTTTTTATGCTAATTATTTAAAGTATATGGAACGCGCTCGTACTGAATGGCTTCGTGGCAAAGGGGTATCACAGGCTGAATTAGTTGCCTCAACACGGCTCATGTTTATTGTGGCAGAACTTAGTATTCAATATAAGGCGCCAGCAAAGCTTGATCAGCTACTTCATATTCATACAGACATCACCTATTTTGGTCGCGCTTCGTTACACTTTCACCAGCGTGTTTTACGAGATCAGGAACTACTCGCCCAAGG
The DNA here is from genome assembly GCA_002422175.1 of Alcaligenaceae bacterium UBA6179. Lineage (GTDB taxonomy): Bacteria > Pseudomonadota > Gammaproteobacteria > Burkholderiales > Burkholderiaceae_B > Algicoccus. The sequence goes on along the minus strand of DITR01000099.1, from coordinate 26,711 downwards.
CACAATCAAAGTGGGTTGTGTTCATGCCGATACGCTTCGTGTAAAACCTCTACCTCAATCACTTGTCGAATGCATCAAATCGACCCATCAGGAATAAAAATGCCCTCCGCCGCTACTACTGACATGTCAATTGTTTCGCTGATCTTGCACGCCAGTTTGCCCGTTCAGCTCATCATGTTGTTATTGGTTGTTGCTTCGATTGCATCGTGGACCGTGATTTTTTCAAAATACTCAGCTATTAAGCAAGCATTGCGTCGTACCTCACAATTTGAAAATGACTTTTGGTCGGGCGGAGATTTAGCCACTTTGCACCAATCTATTTCAACGCGTCGAGCCGAACATGGTGCCTTGGCGCGTATTTTTGACGCAGGTATGACTGAGTTTTTAAAGGCGCGTCGCACTCAAGTTGCAGGCGATGCATCACACCAGCTCGATGGTGCCCGTCGCGCCATGCGCGCTTCGTTTCAACGCGAAATGGATGGCCTCGAATCAAACCTTAACTTCTTAGCCTCAACTGGCTCGGTCAGCCCTTACATTGGGTTGCTCGGAACCGTCTGGGGTATCATGCATGCCTTTTTAGGTTTAGCTAATGTGCAACAAGCAACGTTGTCTGCTGTTGCGCCTGGCATAGCTGAAGCGTTAATTGCTACGGCAATTGGTTTATTTGCAGCCATACCGGCAGTTGTGGCCTACAACCGCTACACCCATGATATTGACCGCTTATCGATACGCTTTGAATCGTTTGTCGATGAATTTCTCAACATTCTTCAACGTCAGGCTCGCTAATGTCATCTATGCGCTCAGACTACGGCCGGCCTGGTCGTCGACTCAAAAACGAAATCAATGTCGTCCCTTACATTGACGTGATGTTGGTATTGCTGGTTATTTTTATGGTTACGGCACCCCTCATCACACCCGGTGTTGTTGAACTGCCCTCAGTCGGCCAAGCGGCCTCCGTACCCATCACACCGCTTGAGATTCAAATTAAACAAGACGGTAGTGTTCAGTGGCGAAAGCGTGAATCAGGGGCTCAGTTTGTTGAGGTACCCCGTAATGCGATGGCGCAAACTATTTTGTCTGTGTTGCAACCAGATCAACCCGTTTTAATTGCTGCCGATGGGCGCGTACCGTATGAGTCAGTCGTCAAAGTAATGGACGACTTACGCGCCAATGGGGTCACTCGGCTCGGTTTACTGGTCGACCAGAAGTCGTCTGAGGCCACACCCAATCGTCAACCTGCAGGTCGTTAATGCTTAAGGGCAATACCTCACGCGCTGAAAATTTGACTGCTGGTCAAAATGACTTTAACTGGCAGGCTTTTAGCATTGCCGTAACCATTCATGTTTTGTTAGCCGTTTTACTGTTTGCCAACTGGAACCTTAAAATCGAAAGTGCAGGGCCCATGCAGGTAGAATTATGGGCTGATGGCACACCCAATGCTGCGCCCCCTGTTGAAACTGACCCAGCGCCAGTTCCTCCAGAAACGCCGAAACCGATCGAACCACCACCACCGCCGCCTCCACCACCTCCGCCCCCACCGCCCGAACCTCCGGCTGTGACTAAAGCACCAGAACCCGTTGTTGATCCTGATATTGCGCTCGAAGAAGACCGCAAGAAAAAAGAAGAAGAAAAGCGTCAGCAAGTCGCGCTTGAAACCGCTCGGCTTGAAAAAGAAAAGCTTGAAAAAGAAAAAATTGAAAAAATACGTCTTGAAAAAATTAAACAAGAAAGATTATTGGCAGAAATAGAACAGCAACGTGCTGAACAAGCTAAATTAGAAAAAATTAAGCAAGAAGAGCTTAAAGCTGCACAACAAAAGAGAGAGGCTGCCCTAGCTAAAGCAAAGGCTGATGAAGCCGCGAAAAAAGCAGAAGAAGTTCAGGCTGCTGAAACGGCTAAAAAAGAGGCCGAAGCGAAAGCTCAAGCCGCTGCGGCGGCTGAGGCTGCCAAAAAAATAGCTGCTGCTAAAGCGGCTGAGGCTGCCAAAAAAGCCGCTGCTGATAAAGCCTTGAAAGATGCATTTAGAAGTGATGTGATGGGGGCAACCGGAATTCCAGGAGGCACAGCCAGCTCAAACCAAGCCGGTGGGGGCTCAGATTCGGGTTACGCTGGCAAAATTCGCTCTTGTATCAAGCCGGGTGTATCATTTCCTACACCGATTCGTTCTGGCAACACAAACCCTTTCGCAGAGTTTCGCGTACAGTTAAAATCTGATGGTGTCGTGTCATCAACGACATTAAGAAAACCATCAGGCAATACAAATTTTGACCGAGCGGTGGAAGCAGGTATTAAGCGCTGCACACCGTTCCCAGCCCCACCCTCTGGACGATACCCATCGTACATAGATGTGAATTACTTTATGTACGACTGACAGGAGCTTTAACACCATGCCATCATTTGGTTTAAATTTGTTCACCTACAGCCTGCCAAAGCTTGCCTTGGCAGTTTCTAACCGCGCCCAAGTAATCTTCAAGCGTATTTTAGCGTTGTGTGTTCTGGGCTGCGTGGCCACTTCCGTACAAGCCCAATTGCGAGTTGATATTTCGGGAACTGGGGCACAACAATACCCCGCTGCAATTGCAGACTTCAGTGGCGACCCCGCTGGTCGCATGATTGCTGAAGTGATTCGAGCCGACTTAACACGCTCGGGCCAGTTTCGTTTAATTAACACAACTGGGGCAACCTTAACGGTTGATTCGCCCATTGCTTATGATGAATGGCGTAATCGCGGTGCTGACTATTTAGCCTATGGAACCGTCGCGCTCGTCGGTGATCGGTATGAAGTCAAATACCGTTTGGCTGACACCATTAATCGTGCACCACTCGATGGCGTGGTTTTCACTGGTAGTGACCGTGAATTACGTCGCATTGCCCATCAAATAGCAGACCGTATCTATGAAAAAATTACGGGCGTGCGCGGTGTCTTTGCAACCCGTATTGCTTATGTTTTAAAACAAGGCAACACTTTCGAGTTACAAATTGCTGATGCTGATGGACAGAACCCACAAGTTGCGTTGCGCTCACGCGAGCCCATCATTTCGCCTGCCTGGTCACCTGATGGCTCAAAATTAGCTTATGTGAGTTTTGAGTCTGGCAAGCCTGTTGTATACGTTCATGAGCTATCAACCAGCAAGCGCGTACCTGTCGCTAATTTTAAAGGTAATAATTCTGCGCCCTCTTGGTCACCTGATGGCAAAACCCTTGCCGTTGTCTTGACACGTGATGGTTTATCGCAGATTTACACGTTAAATGCGACTGACGGATCAAACTTACGACGTATCACCAATTCGCCGATTATCGATACTGAGCCTGTTTTCAGCCCTGACGGTCAATCTATCTTTTTTACAAGTGATCGTAATGGCAGCCCACAAATTTACCAAGTTGGGGTAAATGGTGGTGAAGCCCGTCGTATTAGCTTTAATGGCCCCTACAACAACACCCCAAGGTTGTCACCAGACGGTAAAAATCTTTTAGTTGTGACGCGTCGTGATGGTTTATACAGAATTGCCTCAATTGATCTTGCAACAGGTACTGAAGCCCTGTTAACTGAAGGGCCTGATGATCAGTCACCTAGCTTTGCCCCAAATGGTAAACAAGTGCTCTACTCTTCACGTCAAGGGGGTCGACAAGTGCTTTCAGGTGTCTCAAGCGATGGCCGTATGCGTCAAACACTTTCAACTTTGAGCGGTGAAATTCGCGAACCCACTTGGGGACCATTTGGTCAATAATATTTAACCATTTGGTCAATAATATTTAAAATGAATACGAGTAAACCCTTATTCATTTACACTAATGACTGTGTAGTTAGTATTTAATATTTAGTTAAAGCTTGTTGCTTTTAAACTTATTTTTTTGATATTCATTTTTATCAAAATTAACTTTCCTCAAAGGAATCATAATGAAATCCCGCATTGCCAAAAGCCTAACAATCACCGCTTTGGCATTTAGTTTAGCAGCATGTTCATCCGTGTCTTTAGACGACGCAGCCTCAGGTGCCGGTCGAGACGGCGCAAGCGGCTCGGGCGTTTTAGACCCTTTTAACCCTAACAGCGTGTTGGCAACAAATCGTTCGGTTTATTTTGAACTAAATAGCTTCACCGTTGACAGCCAGTACAAAGATATTGTGGGTAAGCATGCCAGTTATTTAGCCGCTAACCCCAAGCAAACCATTGTTATTGAAGGTAACACTGATGCGCGTGGCAGCACTGAATACAACTTGGCGTTGGGTCAACGTCGTGCTGATGCCGTTCGCCGTATGATGACGCTAACCGGTGCTCGCGACGTTCAAATCGAAGTCATTAGCTTTGGTAAAGAAAAGCCTAAGGCACTAGGTGATACCGATGCCGACTACGCTGAGAACCGTCGTGCTGATATCGTTTACAAACGTGCTCAGTAGCACTTTAGTTATGGTTTGTTGATGATTTAATTATTATTTGTTTTAGGTAACCTTTCTTATGAGAGCAATGTACTCAAAAATTGTTTTGGCTGGTGTGCTTTTGGCTTCTATGCCTATGGCGCACGCGTTTAGCGATAGTGAAGCGCGAGAAGCCATTATTCAATTGCGCCAGCAAGTACGTGACTTAACCGAGTCTAGCCAGCGGGCAAGCATTCAGCTTTCCTCTCGTATCGATCAACTTGAACAAGAAGTTGCTCGTATACGGGGTCAGTTAGAAGAGCTTGGTCGACCCACTAGCGGCGCACCTTCGGGTTTGTCTAGCTCAAGTGAGAAAGGCGCCAACGCAGCTGAACAATCAGCCTTTGACGGTGGCTTAGAGTTTTTTCGTAAGAGTGAATTCAAAGAAGCCTCGGCTTCTTTGGGCGCATTTTTAACGCTTTACCCTAATAGCCCCCTTGTGCCGACAGCTATGTTTTATCAAGGTAGTAGCAGTTATGCTTTAAAAGACTTCAAAACCGCCATGACGCAATTACAAGCTATGGCCAAGCAATTTCCTGACCATGCCCGCGCACCTGATGCTCTTTTGGTCGTAGCGGGCAGTCAGTTTGAGTTAAACAATCGTACGGGTTCTAAAGCAACGCTACAGAAAATCATTAAAGATTACCCCAAGACACCTGCTGCTGAAACTGCTGCAAAACGTTTGAAGTTGCTGTCTTAAATTGCTTTAATCGTTTTGAAGGGTTAAACAAAAAAGCTTGAGTTCTTTTGGAACCCAAGCTTTTTCTTTGGTAGAAGCTGGTAAAACAGGGGTCTTAAGACCCCTAAGGGTTTTAGAACCCCATACCACCGCCCATACCACCCATACCGCCCATATCGCCNNCCATACCACCCATACCGCCCATATCACCCATACCACCAGGCATGCCACCTGATGAAGGCTTGTCTTCAACTAATTCGCAAATAGCGACTTCAGTTGTTAACAACAAGCTGGCAACTGACGCTGCATTTTGCAATGCTGTGCGGGTTACTTTGGTTGGGTCAAGAACGCCCTGCTCAACTAAGTCACCATACTCACCGGTGGCTGCGTTGAAACCGTAGTTGCCTTTACCGTTGGCAACATTATTGACCACAACGCTTGGCTCAT
>DITR01000099.1:0-21044 GCA_002422175.1 Alcaligenaceae bacterium UBA6179 | reverse complement strand
ACGCGGGCTTTCTTTTCTTTCATTTCAATTTCAGTGGCAGCACCAACGCGAATCACAGCAACACCGCCAGCCAACTTGGCCACGCGTTCTTGCAATTTTTCACGATCGTAGTCTGATGTTGCTTCTTCAACTTGGGCACGAATTTGTTTAACACGCGCCTCAATTGCTTTCGCATCGCCTGCACCGTCGATAATAGTGGTATTTTCTTTACCCACTTCGATACGCTTGGCTTGACCCAACTCGGCCAATGTCGCTTTTTCAAGTGACAAACCGGTTTCTTCAGAAATGACGGTACCACCAGTCAAAATTGCGATGTCTTCAAGCATAGCTTTACGACGATCACCAAAACCAGGCGCCTTCACAGCGGTCGTTTTGAGAATGCCACGAATGTTGTTTACAACTAAAGTTGCTAAGGCTTCGCCTTCGACATCTTCAGCCACGATCAACAAGGGACGGCTTGACTTAGCAACTTGCTCAAGAATAGGTAAGAGATCGCGAATGTTGCTGACTTTCTTGTCGAAAATCAATACATAAGGCTCATCAAGTGCTGACACTTGTTTTTCTTGGTTGTTAATGAAATAAGGTGACAAATAGCCACGGTCGAATTGCATGCCTTCAACAACATCTAATTCGTTGTCGAGTGACTTGCCATCTTCAACGGTAATGACGCCTTCTTTACCGACTTTTTCCATCGCGTCAGCGATGATTTTGCCAATAGAATGGTCGCTGTTAGCTGAAATAGAACCCACTTGTGCGATTTCTTTGGTTGTCGTGCAAGGCTTTGATAACTTATGTAACTCAGCAACAGCGGCTGCAACAGCTTTATCAATACCACGCTTTAGATCCATTGGGTTGATGCCAGCAGCAACGTACTTGAGGCCTTCAACAACAATTGATTGGGCCAAAACAGTAGCGGTTGTTGTACCGTCACCGGCGCTGTCAGAAGTTTTTGAAGCAACTTCTTTAACCAACTGGGCACCGATATTTTCGAAACGGTCTTTTAACTCAATTTCTTTAGCAACTGATACACCATCTTTAGTAACAGTTGGGGCGCCAAATGAACGCTCGAGAACAACGTTACGACCNNAGGGTTGTTTTTACAGCATTGGCGAGAATGTTAACGCCGCGAACAATACGTACGCGTGCGTCATCGCCAAACAATACTTGCTTTGAAGCCATGATTAACCTCTAATATGTTCTGTGGATTACTGAATAACGGCAAGAATTTCTTCTTCACGGATAACCAGCACTTCTTCACCGTCAACTTTGACAGTTTGGCCAGAATATTTACCGAAAAGAATCTTATCGCCAACTTTGACGTCAACAGGCAAAACTTTACCGTCTTCGGTCTTTTTACCTGGACCAACGGCAAGCACCTCACCCTGATCGGGTTTTTCAGCGGCGCTTTCAGGNNTTGACGATCACGCGATCGTGCAGGGGACGCAGGGCCATGAAACACTCCTGTTTTATAAATGGTTGATAATAAATTAAGCAGGTTAGGCTGTTAGCACTCACCTGCCTTGAGTGCTAATTATAGGGGCAGATATTGCGCTTTCAAGAGCAAATCAAAAAGTATTTGATGTTTTCAGCAAAATTGGACTGTTAAAATTCAAACAAATCAATTTTTACCCCCTATTTTCTGAGCAACTTGAACCATACGATGCCATTTTTAAACAAACTTGAACATGCTTGGCAAGAAGCCCAATCGTTACTCATGGTAGGGCTTGACCCCGATATGGCGCGTATGCCTGCTGATTTAGTGGGTAAACCTAACGCAATTTTTAAATTTTGTGCCGAAATAGTAGATATCTGCGCCCCTTTCGTGTGCGGTTTTAAACCTCAAATTGCCTATTTTGCCGCCGTGGGTGCTGAAAATCAGCTCGAAATGCTGTGCCAACATATTCAGTCATCTCACCCTCACTTGCCCATCGTACTTGATGCAAAGCGAGGTGATATTGGGGCCACTGCTGAGCAATACGCGCGTGAAGCGTTTGATCGCTACGGCGCTGATGCCGTAACCATTAACCCATTTATGGGCTTTGACTCTGCCCAACCCTACCTCGAACGCCAAGATAAAGGTGTGATTGTGCTGTGCCGCACATCAAATACCGGTGGAGCTGATTTACAAGAACTAGAAGTCGACGGCGTTCCGCTTTATCTTAAAGTAGCGGCTATGGTAGCTGATCGTTGGAATACCCATCAGCAATGCGGCCTAGTGGTCGGTGCAACTTTTCCAGCAGAAATTGCCCGCGTACGTGCGGTGGTAGGTGATCGTATGCCATTACTGGTGCCTGGCATTGGGGCGCAAGGTGGCGATATTGCTGCAACCTGTCAAGCGGGTTGCAATGCTAATGGCTTGGGCATGATGATCAATTCATCACGTGCCGTCTTGTACGCCAGCTCAGGTGAAGATTGGCGTGAAGCGGCAGCAAAGGTGGCTAAACAAACCCGCGATGCCATTAACCTGCATCGCCCATCCTTTAAATCGCTTTAAGAGCTGGCTTAACTAAGTTAATTGCATGCTGCAAAGCAAATTCAACAGAAGCCAATCTCACCTGATGCCGGTCGCCTTCAAACACACGATGGGCTGACGTCACCTGAATACCTTGCGCAGACCGTTGCGCCCACCCAAACCAGACTAAGCCAACCGGTTTGCCCTGACTTGCGCCACCTGGCCCTGCAATGCCGGTGGTTGACAGCGCAAATGTTGCTTGGGGTGCTTGGTGCAATACACCTAGAGCCATTTCTTGAGCAGTGGCCTCGCTGACGGCACCATGGCTTTCAAGGGTATTTCTCAACACCCCTAACTGGTGATGCTTCGCTGCATTACTGTAAGTCACCCAACCTTGATCAAACCAACCGCTACTTCCCGGAATAGCGGTAAGCGCCCCCGCTAAAAGACCGCCTGTACATGATTCTGCAGTGGCTACCCAGCCATTTTGAGCGTGCAAAAGTTGGCCTAACTGGTTCGCTAAAATGACAGCGGGGTGGTCTGGAAAAGGGTCAGTCATAGCGAAGCGCCTGCCATAGGGCCAACAAAAACAAACCAGGTCATCATGACAAGCCACGCATAGAATGCAGCCATTAAATCATCAATCATGACCCCAAAACCGCCTTTAAAATTGCGATCAAACCAACTGATCGGAAAAGGTTTGTAAACATCAAAGAATCGAAACAATGTAAATGCGACTAAGAGTGAGACCCAACCAAAAGGTATGGCCCACATCAGCAACCAAAATGCGATGATTTCGTCCCACACAATACCAACGTGGTCTGCCACACCCAGTGCCTGCGCAGTGCGCCCACAGACCCATACCCCCAATACAAATCCCACCAACAAAAAAAACCCTAATAAACCATGCGGTACAGTCTGCTGTAATGGCCACCATAATATGGCAGCCAACACAGTACCCCATGTACCAGAACCCGGTCTGAACAAGCCCGTACCGAACCCAAAAGCAAGCAGTCGGTCGGGTCGAGCAAACACCCACGCCGCAGACGGCCATACCGTTTTGTGCCTATTTTTGACTGAAACCGATTGGGGCGTTTGATCTGTGTTTAGACTCATAATCGTTATTCAGAGAAATGGTCAAAGCCTGACATGGCAGGCGTGATCAAGCGATTGTGTTCATCAAAAATTGCAATGCCTTGCGCCTCAACAATTTGACCTACGCGGCTTAACTGAACACCTGTTTGCTTGGCTAATTCTGTTATTTTTGTGCGTGCACTCACCGGTGCAGTGAAACACAACTCATAGGTGTCGCCCCCAGATAGTATGGCTCGTTGTCGCACCGCAGGGCTGACCTGAAACAAAGCTGGGGCCACAGGCAATAAGGGCTCATACAAAATAGCACCCACATGACTGGCTTTTAAAATATGGTTGAGATCTTGCAATAAACCATCAGAGATATCAACGGCTGCATGCGCAATACCCAGCAACGCTTGACCAAGTTGTAATCGTGGGGTGGGCCAATCAAGCGCCTTATTTACTTGGTCTAAATGTGTCTGATTTAAGTGCGCTATACCTATTGACGTCGTTTCTGATCGCAATTGACCCGTTGGTGCTTGATCAGTATCAAATAAACCTGCTCGAATGCGGTAGGCCAAGTCAGCTGCGCCTAAAAAACCTGACACCCAAATATCATCTGATACTTGCGCAGCATGACGTAGCAAGGCCGGTTGAGTTTGTGGCACGTATCCTAAAACCGTCACACTTAATGAAATGTCATGTGGCGTTTTAACGGTATCGCCACCAATCAATGGGCACCCTGAGGCCGCAGCCAAGTCAAGAAAACCTTTTGCAAATGCGTTTAGCCAAGCATCATCGACACGCGGCAAACCTAAACCAAGTAAGCAACCTAATGGTTGAGCGCCCATGGCGGCTAGATCAGATAAGTTGACGGCGAGGGTTTTATGCCCCAACGACTGCGGATCAACATTTGAAAAAAAATGTCGATGCTCAATCAACATGTCTTTGCTGACAGCCAACCGCATACCGGCTGGCACATCAAGCAAAGCACAGTCATCGCCAATACCCAAAATTAATTGGCCTAATGCGGCAATGTGCTGCGCAGCAGGTTGTTTAAAATATCGATCGATGAGTGCGAATTCACTCGACATATTGACCTACAGGCTAACGACGTGGTGATTGCTGCACTTCGGTTGCACGCACTTGAGCAGCCAACTTATCAAGTACACCATTAACAAATTTAAAGCCGTCGGTGCCACCATACGTTTTAGCCAACTCAACTGATTCATTAATGGCCACTCGGTAAGGCACTTCAACATGGTGCACGAGCTCGTAACTTCCCATTAATAAAATAGCATGTTCTACGGGTGACAGCTCTACAAGAGGGCGATCAACGAAAGGTGAAAATTGCAGCCGTAGATTATCAGCATCAAGCATGACGCCCTCAAGCAAGGTTTTAAACCATGCCGCATCGGCCTGAACAAATGAATCGTTGTCACGCAAATGGGCTTGAATCTCACCACCCGCTGTATCGGTTGGGTCGCCATGAACGAGCCATGCATAAACGCCCTGCAACGCAAACTCACGTGCACGACGGCGAGGGCTTCGAGCCGAGCTTGATGCGGGTTTACTTCGATTTACGTTTGTCATGACGACCTTCAATTTCTTCTATTTCTATTTCGTCTTCTTCGTCGTCATCAGATTCAGGTTCGAGCGCATTCATCAGATTGGCCATTTCAACCGCAGCTTGCGCGCAATCACGGCCTTTACCTTCTGCACGCTCTTTGGCCTGATCTTCATTTTCGGTGGTCAACACACCATTAATAACGGGTATGCCTGTTTCTATTGCAACACGGCTCAGCGCAGTACCGCTTTCGTTACTGACTAATTCGAAGTGATAGGTTTCACCACGGATCACTGCACCCAATGCAATTAAGGCATCAAATTCGTTGGTGTCAGCCATTCGCGCTAGGGTTACGCCCAGCTCTAATGCGCCGGGTACGGTAATCACCATAATATCTTGCTCATCAACACCAAGGGCCTCAAGCTCTTGCAAGCACGTATCGAGTTCGATCAAGCCGATTTCTTCGTTAAAACGGGCGCGTACGATGCCGATGTGAAGACCTTCTCCGTTCATGTCTGGGGTTAGGGTAAAGGGGCTCATAATGGTTTCCTGTCTAAAACGGTTGGAATTAAATTACTTTGGTCATAACCGGTCACATTAAGACCAAAGCCTGGCATGATACTGGGCATTTTGCGTGGACGCGCTAACAATTTCATTTGACCCACGCCCAAGTCTCGCAAAATTTGGGCGCCAATACCGTAAGTACGAAGGTCTAAACGGCTACTACGTTTTTGATCTGGTGCGGTGGGCGCATTAGGTGAAATTTTAGACCAACCCTCGACTTGATCAAACCAATGTTTAGCGCTGGTGTCACAGTTTAATAGCACTAGCACCCCTGATGGTGCAGCTTGTATTGCCTTAACAGCATGATCAACACCCCAGGAATGGCCCGCGCTTTCAGCATCAAGCAGATCGAGTACCGAGGTGGGTTCGTGCACCCTAACCAAGGTTTCAGTGTCAGCTGAAATTTGACCATGCACCAAGGCAATATGGGGGTGACCCCCTACTGTATCTTTATAAACTACCGCCTGCATCGCCCCCCATGGGGTTTGCATCATACGCTGCGTAATGCGATTCACCACTGATTCGTGCTCGCTACGATATTGAATTAAATCAGCAATTGTGCCAATTTTAAGATTGTGTTCGCGACTGTATTCAATTAAATCGGGTAATCTCGCCATCGTGCCATCAGGTTTCAGTATTTCACAGATGACTGATGCGGGAATCAAACCAGCCATTGCGGTTAAATCACAACCCGCCTCAGTATGGCCAGCCCTAACCAATACGCCCCCCGCCACAGCCCTGAGAGGGAAAATATGGCCTGGTTGCACAATATCTGACGGTTTGGCATCTCGAGCCACTGCGACGCGAATGGTGTGCGCCCGGTCAGCGACTGAAATGCCCGTATGCACCCCCTGAGCAGCCTCGATCGAAACAGTAAAGTTAGTACCGTAAGCCGTGCCATTGCGACTTGCCATGAGGGGCAAATCAAGCTGCTTACAACGCTCCTCAGTTAAGGTTAAACAAACCAAGCCCCGACCATGTGTCACCATGAAATTAATGGCCTCTGGGGTGACAAACTCGGCTGCCATAACCAAGTCGCCTTCGTTTTCGCGGTCTTCTTCGTCGACGAGCACGACCATACGCCCAGCTCTGAGCTCGTTAATAATCTCGTGCACAGAAGAAATGGCGGACGTTGGCGCGGACGAATCAGATAATTGTGGTTTAGAAGTTAAAGGCATGATTAATCGCCAGTTGGCATGAAAGCGGTGAAAAACATCATTATAGAAGCCTGCGCAGGTTTCTCAGTTTTTACCCTAATTACCTTGTGTTGAAACGATAAATTACGGTATTGTGACTTGTCATCAAATTTCTACGCCTTGACAGTTACTATCTAAACCTCACTGTTAAAGATAACCATTATGTCTGAGCAAGAACTTAAACTGAATGTACCTAAATTGGCTTGGCGAGCCGTAGAAAGAGACGTATTGCGCGGCGCTGTAACCCGATTACGGCTTCGAGCACAGTACTTTGACACGCCTGATCGCGATTTAGTTAAGGCGCGCATTTCATTGCGATTGCGCCTTGAAGGGCGACGCTGGGTTCAAACCCTAAAAATGCCAGGTGCCCACGCGATTGACCGGGTTGAGTTAAATCACCCTCGGCCAGGCCCCGTGCTTGACTTGAGTGTGTATGAGGGCACCTCTGCCGGTAAAGCCCTAAATGCCTGTCAAGACCGCTTAGCCGTTAGTTATGAAACTGACGTGAAACGTATATTTCGTCGCACCCGAGTGGGCGCTAGCACCATTGAAATTGCACTTGATCAAGGCCACATTCAAGCTGGCGATTTAAAGTTACCCATTCACGAAATTGAGTTTGAACTCGTTAGCGGCCCGGTGCAGTCATTATTCATATTGGGTAAACGTTGGCTTTCAAAGCACGGTCTTTTGCTTGATTTACGCAGCAAAGCTGAACGCGGTGATCAACTGGCACAACTGCACCAAACGCTTTCAACGATACAGCAACAAGATCTGGCTGCCACCCATGCAGCTCAGGCAGCCGCCGTTAACCGTTTTTGGGCGCCCACAACCATTGAACCCCTTAACTTAAAGTCTGATTTATCTTGCGACCAGGCTTTTGCAATAATTAGCCAATCTTGCCTGTCGCAGGTGGCACGCAATGCTGCTGTACTTTCTGAAATTGATACATTTGGTATTTGTCGGGTGGGGACACCTGAACACTTACACCAATTGCGTGTCGGCTTAAGACGCTTACGCTCGTCTTGGTCGCTATTTGAAGGTTTAGCTCAGCTACCTGAACCATCCCTTCGAAACGAAATTAGACAACATTTCACGCTATTGGGTAATACGCGTGACGACGATGTGCTTCGAGAGTCAGTCATGCCTGTTTTAAATGCGGCAGGACAACCGCCAATTGATTTACACAACACTATAGACAGCCTTAATGGCAACAAATTAGCAGGGTCACGCGCGTTTCAAGGTTGGCTTATTGACATGTTGGCTTTTGCTGTGACCATAAATTATCAGCCGTCACCCAACCCCGCCAAGCTTCGATTAGTGTTGCGCAAACGCCTTCACAAATGGCACCAACAAGTGGTGACAGAAGGCGTTCAATTTCAATCACTGGACATTGAATCAAAACACAAACTGCGCAAACGCACAAAACGTTTAAGGTATGGCTTGCAATTTGCTGAGTCGTTATTACCCACTACGAAGCTCAAACACTACCGTCGGGCGTTAGCTGTGATTCAAGACGTTTTAGGCGAGATGAATGATTTGTATGTCGCCCGCGAGCGTTTTGAAAAATTACGTGATGATCAACCCCCCGCTTGGTTTGCCGTCGGCTGGATCGCTTCTAGACTTGAGATTTTGAGTCTAGAAGCAACTAAAGCCTTTCAAGCACTCAAACGTGCCGATCATTTTTGGTCTAACTGATAGATTCATTTGGCTTGGTTGAGGTGAGATTTGACCCGTTAAAGTGATCTATCGTCTTATTCAAAGTAAAAAGGTTAGTTCACGAGTGCGCGGGCAAATTCACTCGCCACAAACGGTTGCAAATCATTGATTTGTTCACCAATGCCCACCCAATAAACTGGAATAGGTCGGCAACCTTGTGCCCCGGCAGCCAGCGCGCAAAGCACGCCTCCTTTTGCAGTGCCATCTAATTTGGTGACAATCAGACCCGTTAAATTCAAGGCGGCATCGAATGCTTTAACTTGCATCAATGCGTTTTGACCGGTGTTGCCATCAATCACCAGCAAAATTTCATGCGGGGCGGTGTGGTCAGCTTTTGAAACAACTCGTTTAATTTTTTTAAGTTCGTCCATCAAGTGCAATTGTGTTGGCAATCGTCCTGCTGTATCAACCATGACCACATCAACCTGTCGGGCCTTACCCGCATTGACGGCATCAAACGCAACCGCAGCAGGGTCACCCCCCTCTTGCGCAATAACTGAAACATTGTTGCGTTGGCCCCACTCAATTAATTGTTCACGTGCAGCGGCCCTAAACGTATCGCCCGCGGCCAACAAAACCTTAGCCCCTTTTGCCTGCAAGGTGTAAGCGAGCTTTCCAATTGAAGTCGTTTTACCCGCACCGTTCACACCAGCAATCATCACCACCAGGGGCTTAACAACACCCACATCAAAAGGTTTTTCAAGTATTTTCAAATGGTCTGTGAGCACCTCACAAAGTGCCTGCTTTGCCCCAGCGGGTGTATCGATCAATTCACTGCGTACACGTTGCTTCAACATTTTAATTAACTGCTGGCTTGCCTGAGGGCCTGCGTCTGCCATAATTAATGCAGCCTCAAGATCATCGTAAAGCGCTTCATCTATCGTACTGTGACCAAAAAGAACACCTATTTGCTTACCCGTTCGTGACATGCTTTTTGCAAGTCGCGCCACCCAAGAAGTATTTTCTTTCTTTTCGGAATGGGAATCAGCATCAATCGGCTGATCACCCATCTGATCTGACAGTGGTTTAACAGCCATTTCATCAATAGCAGTTTGCCTGACTGCATCAGCAGGCTCAAACGCCGGAGCAGACGAAGAATCATCAAAGGTGGCATCTGAAGCCCGTGCTGGTAGGCTAGCTGCACCATCAACAACAGGTGAGGCACCCGTTTCGTCAGGTACAGTAGAGGCTGGTAGGGTAGCCGTTTGAGGCTTTCTTTTAAAGAATCTAAACATAATGAAGAAGTATATTCGCATCGTGGGGGGTCAGTATCGACGCACCCCAATTTTAGTCACGGATGCCCCAGGTCTTAGGCCCACGCCCGATCGCGTTCGTGAAACGTTATTTAATTGGTTGGCTTTTTTTTGGCACAATAACTTTTCTAATAAAAATGTGCTCGATTTGTTTGCTGGTTCGGGTGCTTTGGGGTTTGAAGCCGCTTCGCGGGGTGTGGCGAATGTACAAATGGTTGAATGTCACCCCCAAACTATTGTTGCACTGCGTCACTTGCGTGATAAGCTAAAGGCTGATCACGTCAAAATTCAGCCTGGTGATGCCAAATCAGTCATTTCAAGGCTAGGTCAGGCACAATTTGACCTCATCTTACTTGACCCGCCTTTTGGTCAAAATTGGTTTCCGTCCTTGTTTACTCAAGTGTCGCCATTATTAACTCAGGGTGGCCTGCTATATGTTGAAGCAGAAACTTTATTTGAACCACCCGAGTTGTTTGAAACACTTAGAACCGGGCACGCAGGTGCCGTACATTATCAACTTCTGCAAATAAAACAGCCCACAATATGATTACAGCAATTTACCCTGGCACATTTGACCCCCTTACACGCGGCCACGAAGATTTAGTTCGTCGTGCATCAACCCTGTTTGATTATGTTGTTGTGGGTATTGCGCAAAGCCAAGCTAAAAAGCCGTTCTTCTCAATCGACGAACGTGTTGAAATCGCCCGCGAGGTGCTTGGCCACTATACAAACGTTAAAGTTGCTAGCTTCTCTGGTCTTTTAAAAGATTTTGTGCGGGAACAAGAAGGTCGCGTCATCATTCGCGGCCTAAGAGCCGTTTCAGATTTTGAATATGAATTTCAAATGGCAGGTATGAACCGTCATTTATTGCCAGAGGTTGAAACGTTATTCTTGACACCGTCAGACCAATATCAGTTTATATCCGGCACCATTGTGCGGGAAATAGCCTTTTTAGGTGGCGATGTGAGTAAATTCGTATTTCCGTCAGTAGACCGATGGTTGCAAGAAAAATCTAAAGATCGTCGCGAGCAAACTTGGGTGCATGGCTCAGTTAACGGCTAATTTGCGGCTGTTTCACTAAGGAAATTGATGGCTTTACGTATTACCGATGAATGTATTAACTGTGACGTTTGCGAGCCTGAATGCCCAAACGACGCTATTTTCATGGGTGAACTCATATACGTCATCAACCCCGACGCATGCACTGAATGTGTTGGGCATCACAATGAGCCACAATGCAAAGTGGTTTGCCCCGTTGATTGTATTGAGATTCACCCAGAATTCCAAGAATCTGAAGAGGCTTTAATGATTAAGTACGAAGTGTTAACGTCTCGAATTAAAGCCTAAAAGAGACCTTAAGACGAACCATCATCAAATGGTTTCACTTGGCTATCTGGATGAACTTTAACTAAACGACACGATTGACCGCAAGCATTAGTCAGCCATACTGCAGGCAAATCACCCTCATCGACCACATCAAAAACCTGACCTTGAGTGTTGAGCGTGCGGCGCACACTGTCATCGTCTTCCACAACATCAAGAGGAATGTCGAGGCGAATCATGCCGGGGCAACGCAAGACAAGATAACCAAACTTCAGGCTGACTTCAACCTTTGCAAGTGCAGGCAATTGTTTTGCATTCATCAACTGGTCATCATCATTCATCACTAACCAACGATGATGATATGAGGCTGCCTGCTCAGAGGCTACGAGCGAACATCCTAAAATGGGCTGAAAAGCGGTTGCTTTGTTCATGATTTAAGCTTGAGTTAATGATGTATTAGATATTGTAGCGATTGCTTAATTAGGTGCCACAGCAGGTACTAAAGCGGGTGCCGCAAAAATATCAATATGACCTATCTCGCAACCCTCGGCCCGAACACGCGCAGCAAGCCACTCATTGACATCGCCTTGTACGACCTGACCTGTCTCAACAACGGCCTGAGCAATACCCTGAGCCAATAGTCGAATTAAAGTCTGATGATCAGGGTTACTTAATGCCCAATTACTGAGACCCTGCGACACGGTAAATGAACGTGATTGCAAAACACTGATTAACGCTTGTGCAGCATGGGGCCCAGCGGCCGAACCAAACCCTTTATCAGTTTGTTGGTGCTCAATAAACGCCTTCAGAACGGCTTCGTCAGCTGCATGTGATGGCAACCATTTTTCTATACCGTTGTACGTCAATACTGTGTACAACGGTGATTTAAGTGCCTGCGCAAATTGCCTCAACCACTCTACTGAAACCAAATCAAAAAAAGCGGCGGCCGTAATTAAATCTGGCTTCTTATCTAATACGTCAGCATACGACTTCATTAAATCAGCTTGTAAAAACTTAATGTTGAGCGTGTGATCACTTTGCTTGATTTCAAAGTTTTGATCATCATCAACAATCACTTCATCGGCCCAATCAAGCAGTGCTTCACGGGCTGCACTTAAAAGAAGTGGGTCATAATCGACGAGTGTCCAGCTTTGTTGACGCCCTAAAAATGGAGCTAACCCACGTAAATTTGAACCCGTGCCACATCCTAAATCAATCACACTTAGATTGGGTAATGTTTTACCGTGTATGGCTTTTAAATAATCAAGCAAAGTTCGTTTGACCATATTGTTGCAAGATGCATGATCAACAGGTTCACGTACACTCAGCCACTCTGCTGAAAAACTACTCATAACGATTAAACTCCGTGTCTTTTATGTTGCCGTTGGACCAAACTGATGGGACACCAGTTTTGCAAAAATACCACCAGCTTGCGCCAATTCTTTAAATGTACCTGATTCAACAATGCGCCCGCCATCAAATACTAAAACCATATCAGCATGACGAATCGTTGATAGTCGGTGTGCAATGATAAGCGTGGTGCGGTTTTGAGCAGCGGCTTCAAGCGCTGCCTGAACACGCACTTCTGTGTCAGCGTCTAACGCACTTGTGGCCTCATCAAGAATCAGTATGGGGGGGTCTTTAAGAAGCACTCGGGCAACTGACAGGCGTTGACGCTCACCACCCGATAACGCCCGACCCCGCTCACCAATACGAGCATCAAAGCCATGGTGTTGACGATCAATAAAATCAAGCGCTTGCGCCTGCTTTGCGGCTTGCGTTAGTTCTTCTAAGGAAGCGTCAGGCTTACCCACACGTAGGTTATCTGCAATTGAACGATTAAACAGTAAAGCTTCTTGAAATACGACACCAATGTTTTGACGAAGGCCGTCTAATGTCATCGATTTAATATCTTGACCATCTATTAAAATCTGCCCTTGTTCAGGGTCAAATACACGGTGCAACAAAGCCAATGCGGTTGATTTTCCTGCGCCGGAAGTACCTACCAATGCAACCGTTTGCCCGGGTTCAACCACAAAGTTTAGGTTGTTTACAGCGGCGCTTTTACCGTCATAAGAAAACGTCACATCTTTAAACTCAACCCTACCTTGCAAACGCCCCGGGTTCGTTGCTTGTGGCAAATCTCGCACTTGTGGGTGGGTGTCAAGCACATCAAAAAATTCAACCAAGCGTGGGGCTTCCATAGCCAAGCGATTGGTAAAACTAACCACTTGTTCGAGTCGACCAATAATCATGCCAGCAAAGACGATAAAGGTAACGATTTCACCGACTGTGATGAGGTTACGTGTAAACAACCAAAGCCCTAATAACAATATCGATAAAACAGTCAATGTTGTGGCTGATCGCACCAGCACTGTCACCACCGCCCACCAGGACAATACGGGAAACTGTGCCCGCACAACTCGATCACTTAGGCCTCTTAATGTTTGCACTTCATGCTGAATACGAGCAAAACTTTGAACTAAGGCAACGTTACCCAAAGTGTCTGACACGTGCTCAGCCAAGTCTGAATGATGCCCCTCAACTTGGCCTTGCAAACTGTGCGTTTTTTTTAAGACGATATTTGTGACAATAACAAAAACGACACACAAAATGATGAGCAATGACGCCAATCGCCAATTCATGTAAAGCGCAATAGGAATTAACACAATGATAGAGACAAAGGCTGACAAATGATCGCGAAAAAAACCAAGCCATAAAGCCCACATGGCATCGGCGCCTTGCAACATAATTTTCATGAGGCGACCAGAATGCATGCCATGGCGCTGGTGAGAAGGCAATTGCAAAATATGTTCAAAATAATTGCGCAGCACAACATGCCGGCGTTTATGTGCCAGACGATCGGCAAATAGCGCGATGGTGGTGCCACAAACAATAGTGAACAACCCGAATATGATCCAGGCGGCCAGAAAAGGCCATAGTGAGGACCACAGTGCATCATGTGACATGGATGCAGCACGCGTCAATGCATCAATTATTTTGCCAAACAAAATGGGTTCTGCAAATAAAGCCAAAACCAGCAAAACGTTAGCAAAAGAAAGCCAGACCGCAGTACGCCCGTCTTGCCCGAGTTGCTTAAGAACCCGGGTATAGAGACGAACGTAATGCATTAACCACCGCTCGACAAGGGTGGCGCGTCAGGTGATCGCAAATCTTGGTTGCTTAGGGCAGGCAGAGAGAGCTCTTTTAGCACTGCAGGGGTATTGAACTCTTCAGGTATGCCAAACCAACGTATACGTTTTAAAAATAAACCGACAGAGGGCCAAGACGTGATGACAGCGAGTGGCATAGCAACCAACAAGCCACCCATAAACACCAGCGCGTATGGAATCGTTTCAGGGTGCAGGTGAGCGAGTGGCCAAATCAATAATGCCCCCACCACAAAATGCAGGCTATAACGACGCACAGCTTGCAAAACAGGCACCACGTGATCATCGCGCGCTTGACCTGACCAGGTGATATTTTTACCAAACAGTAAGCCGGCTAAAAATACCGTTTGCGAAACCCACATAATCGATGTCAACAACAATGAAAAAATTGAATCGACGAGTAAAGCGCTACTGAACCTAAGCACCCCACCAAAACTGCGACGTGTCGATGCACGTAGCAATACTTCTGCCGCACTTGATAATTTAGGCAAAAATATAACCAATAAAAGGCTCACAAAAAGTACAGTTCCAGGCCCTAAATCAATGACACGATTAATGTTGTAGGTTGTGCCGATCAACACTGAAAATGCGGTGAGCATGACGATCCAGGCGGGCGAGCCCGCAAACATCATGACCGCCAAAATAAGTTGCATACGACTTGTCGGCTTGATGTCAGGCAAATTGAGTAAGCGTGTGTATTGCATATTGCCCGCACACCAACGTAAATCGCGACCTAAAAAATCATTTAAAGTTGGGGGGTTTTCTTCCCAACTACCGTCTTCAAAGGGGTAGACGCGCACTTCGTAACCGGCGCGACGCATCAAAACGGCTTCAAGCTGATCGTGACTGAGAATATGTTTTTCTTGCCCACCACGGCCTTTCAATACAGGCATTTCGCAAGACTGCATGAAGGGTGCTAATCGAATGACTGCGTTATGCCCCCAATAAGGACCACAATCACCCTGCCACCAAGCACTACCCATAGTGTAAGAGCGCATACCTAAACGCATACCAAATTGAAAGACACGTGTGAACGCGCTAGTAGAGGGCAAGCCCACAACCAGACTTTGCAAAATACCCATTTGTGGGCTAGCTTGCATAATACGCACCAAGCGCAACATGGCTGGCGCACTCATGAAACTATCGGCGTCAAGGACTAAGGCGAAATCGTGTTGCGCACCCCAACGATCACAAAAGTCTTTAATGTTGCCGGCTTTGTAACCCGTGTTTTTTTCGCGACGGCGATAAGTCAGAGCGATCTGCTCTTGCCAAGTAACGGCCAATTGTTCAAAAGCCACGTGCTCTTGCTCACCAATTTGTTGATCAGTGGTGTCGCTCAAAACATACACATGAAATTTTTGGCCTTCACCACTTTGCGCTAAACCGCGCATCATGGCTTCTAGGTTCCGTACCAAGCGGGCTGGCATTTCATTACGAATGCATAACAACAACGCAGTGGTTGTGTTGATGGGCAGATCTTCAGGAACACCTGCAGCGGCGGGGTTCACCACAGCAAGGGGGTTGCGAGCAAAGACACTGATTAAAAAGCCGATGATGGCATTCCAGAAACCAATTGAAAGCCACGGCAAGATCAATACGAAAGAAACGAGAATAACGATATCAATGCCCGTTACACCCCCAACAGATAGCGTCAAATACATTAAGTAAAATAGAGCTGCGGCGCTGGCAGCTACTAACGTTGCAAACAATATACGCCGTTGCGTCATCATTTCTATGCCTGAATCATGTAAGTTAAACGAGGGGTTAAATCATGGAATGATTTATTTGCTATCTTGGGCGAGGCTAAGGGCGCCCTAAAGATCTGGGCATAACCTATAATTTCGCTAAGTATTGAAGTATAGGGCAAACCCTGCATTTTCCAAAAAATATTTTTAAATTCAGTTGTTTATGCACACTCAAATCGATCAGTCACACGCACTTTGGTATGTCTCGCCCCATCAGGTTGAAGTAAGGTCTGAAATTTTATTGCCTTTAGGCCCTGATCAAGCACAAGTTCGCTCGCTTTTTGGGGCAATTAGCCGGGGTACCGAGTCGCTTATTTTTAAAGGTGCCGTGCCTGAATCCGAGTATGAGCGCATGCAATCGCCATTTATGGGGGGGAAGTTCCCCTTTCCTGTTAAGTATGGTTATTGCAACGTTGGGCGCGTCACAAGTGGGCCAAGCGAGCTAATAGGCCAAAATGTTTTTTCGCTTTCGCCTCACCAAACTGTTTTTAATGCCCCCCTTACCGCTTTATCAGTCATACCCAGCCATATTCCGCCTGCAAGGGGTGTTTTAGCTGCCAATATGGAAACTGCCTTAAATGGTGTCTGGGTGGGTCACCCTGCACCAGCTGACCGTTTAGCCATTGTCGGTGGCGGAGTCATTGGGTTATTAATTGCATATTTATGTCGCCATTTGCCTGGGGCTGAGGTCACTTTAGTTGACACAAACCCTGATCGTGCAGCAATCTGCCAAGATTTGGGTATTCATTTTGCAACGCCCGATCAAGCCCCTACTGAATGTGATGTCGTTTTTCATGCCAGCGGTCACCCAGCGGGTTTAACCACAGCCTTAGGTCTGGCTGGCGAAGAAGCCACCGTGGTTGAGCTCAGCTGGTTTGGATCACAACCCGTTACCGTGCCCCTAGGGGGGGCTTTTCACAGCCGCCAGTTGCGCTTACTGTCATGCCAGGTAGGGCATATTGAATCGTCACACAAAGCCCGATGGCATTATGCTAGACGTTTGCAAGCAGCGATCAATCTACTTGCTGACCCGTGCTTAGACGCCTTACTAGCACCCGCTATACCGTTTGATCAATTAACTCGTACACTACCCGACCTATTCAGCCCGCAATCACGTGTGCTGTGTCAAGTTATTCAATACCCTTAAAGGAACAAACATGTTTGCAGTTGAAGTTCGTGATCACATTATGGTGGCCCACTCATTTCGTGGTGATGTTTTTGGGCCTGCACAAGCGTTGCATGGCGCTACTTTTGTTATTGATGCGGCTTTTTTCTCTGAACAGCTTGACGCTAACAGTATCGTGATTGACATTGGGCGTGCACATGATGTCTTGAAAGAAATCTTGGTGCCTTTGAATTATAAAAACTTAGATGCCGTGCCTGAGTTTGCGGGCTTAAATACGACAACTGAATTTTTAACCAAACATATTTTTGATAAATTGGCTGACGCTGCGCGCAATGATCGCTTGGGTCGTCCCGGCAAAGAACTGCATTCAATTCGTATCAATATTTCTGAATCGCATGTCGCACGCGCATGGTACGAAGCCAAAATCTGGTAATTTTTTGACTCAGCACGATTGGCCAATCTGCTTTGCTTACCCGGGTGACATCGACACTGCCACCGGGGGTTATGTCTACGCACGCCGCATGATACAAGCGCTCACTGAGCAAGGTTGGCGGGTATGCCCACTGGCGTTAGGTGATGGTTTTCCATGGCCTACGGCGGCTACATGCAACCAAGCACTTGACCGGTTAAAACACGTGCCCAGCGAGCATTTATTAGTGATAGACGGTTTAGCGCTTGGGGTTTTACCCCAAGCTGCTCAGCATTTACATCAATTAGGTCGGCCCTTCACCGCACTGGTGCACCATCCCCTGGCACGTGAAGCAGGCATAACTGTTGAAAGTGCGCAACGACTTCATCAAAGTGAAAACGATTCGCTTCAATGCGCGTCGGGTGTCATCGTAACAAGCGCAGAAACAGCGCGCACTGTTGCTAAAGATTTTGATCTTTTGCTAGAAAATATTGTGGTGGCATACCCCGGCACAGATCGCCCCTCGCCAACCTCCTCGATCATTTCAGCCCCAACTAAAAGACCTAAACGCTTGCTTTCAGTGGGTTCTTTAGTGCCACGCAAAGGCTTTGATGTGCTTATTCAAGCATTAGCTCCGCTTACCGCGCTCGAATGGCATCTTAAAATTGTGGGTGATGACACCCGTGATTTAGTCACAACAGAATATATTAAAAAATTAATTCAACAGCATCAATTACAAAATCGCATTGACTGCACCGGTGCGGTTGATCAAGAAACATTGCAAGACCACTTTGCCACAGCTGATATGTTTGTTTTAGCGTCGCATTATGAAGGCTATGGCATGGCTTTTGCTGAGGCATTAGCCGCGGGCTTGCCCATCATTGGCACCACAGGTGGGGCAATACCCGACACGGTGCCACGCACGGCAGGCATCTTGGTTGAACCTGGAAATGTCACCGCTTTTACACAGGCTTTACAGCAGCTGCTGACTCAAGATGCACTTTACGAACAACTCAAGCTAGGGGCTCAAGTATGTGCAAGCCATCTGCCCACTTGGGAGCAAAGCGCCATTATTTTTGCTGATGCGCTGGTCGTAAATCACAATCAAACAACAGGTCGGGCGCAAGCGCATAAGCCTTAACATTAAAACGCTTAATATCTTGCATACGTTTTAAAGCTTTCAAATTTAAACCTGCTTTGCCTGCGCCTAAAATTAAAGGTGCAACAATAAGGTGTAAGTGATCGATACATTCTGCATCGATAAATTGGCTTAAAGTGTGTGCCCCACCCTCAACCAGAATGCGGTGCATACCCTGTTGAGCCAGTAAATTAAGCACATCAACTGGGTTAACTTGTTCATTATTAGAATCTTTAGGTTCAGGTAACGCAAGCACTTCTACCCCAACGGGCAAGTCAAGTTTTTCTTTATGACGTGTCAGAACAATGCGTCTGACTCCATCGATTTGAAAAATTTTCGCTTGTGATGGCACACGTCCGCGTGGATCAAGCACAATTCGGGCGGGTGACCTTCCTGGGCACAATCTGACCGTTAACATTGGGTCATCAGCCACCACCGTGCCTACCCCCACCAAAACGGCATCAACGCAAGCCCTGAGCTGATGCAAATGCGCTAAACCACCAGAACCATTGATATATTTTGAATGGCCCGTTAATGTAGCAATAAAGCCATCAAGAGACTGGCCTAACTGCCCGACGACCATGCGCCCGTCAGGCCCCGATGTCAGTTTCGTGTCAGCCCAGATAGGTAATTGTTGCAAACCAGCCATGATTAAGGGTAGTCCCTAATAAAATCCAATAATTTTTACAAATTAGCAGTAAAATTATGTTCTTAGTAGATTTACTAAGAATTTAATAATTAATTTCGCAATTTTAAATTATTCACGCTCCATCCTTCGGTGCTTTAATGAAATCTTCCGCTGCAATGATTATGCCTGCACACAACGGCGGTGTGCATTCTGTTTTGACATCTGTAGACCGTGTCACCAGTGATTTGCGACGAGGCGAACCCGTTGTGGTGACCCTTGGAACCCAAGCAATTTGGATGATGGCCGCTGAAGCGGTCGATATGCACCACATTGAAGAATTCACAGCACTATCGAGCGATGCTGTCAAAGTTCTGCTAACCGGTCAGCGTGCCCTTCGTTTAGGTATGGTGACCACCCTAGAAGCAGGTTGGGTTGCAGAATCTAAAAGCCCGCTTGATGCTCATTTAATTGGCCTCGCTGCTGATCCAACTTTAGCTGATGTAGATCTTGACGCCACAGCACAGATTTTATCGAGCTGGAAGGTTAAGCCTGCAGGTCGACTCGAAATGGCTTGCGTCAAACTCACTAAATTGTCGCGCCTCTTGCCTGCCGCTTTGATTAGCCCTGTCACGGGCCCTATTCCTGAAAATACACTTGTTGTCACAGCTGAAGATGTCGAAGCTTACAGCGTCGAGTCAGCCAATGCGTTGCAAATTGTCAGTCAAGCCCATGTTCCGCTCGAAGACGCAGAGCTAGCCAAGATTATTGCATTTCGCCCGCATGATGGTGGTACTGAGCACCTTGCTATTGTGGTGGGTACACCTGATTTTAATAAACCAGTCATGATTCGCATTCACTCTGAATGTTTTACGGGTGATTTGCTCGGTTCAATGCGTTGCGATTGTGGCAATCAGCTTCGTGGGGCCATCGCTTTAATGGCATCAACCGGTGGTGGCATTCTGTTGTACATGCAACAAGAAGGTCGTGGTATTGGCCTGATTAATAAGTTGCGCGCCTATCAACTTCAAGATTCCGGCCTCGATACTGTTGATGCGAACTTGGCCATTGGTTACGACGAAGACGAACGCGAGTATTTACCTGCGGCACAAATGCTTGAACGTTTAGGTGTTAAATCTGTACGTTTATTAACTAACAACCCACGTAAAGTTGATTCATTGACAAGATTTGGTATTGATGTAGTTGAACGTGTCGCCCACGTTTTCCCAGCAAATCATCATAATCGGGGTTATCTGTACACCAAAGCAACAAAAGGCGGTCACTTGTTTAACTACCCTGAGCCAGAGGGTATTGTAGAGAAGTAAGGGGTACTTGTTAACGTCTAACCTACCCATCACCCCTCACACAACCGACAATGCTTACTCATAAGTCGGTTGTATGAGCAGACCCAAGATTGACTGACATAAAGTTAACTGAGCGTTAATTCTAAATACAGTCTCAGTCTTAAATAACTATAAAAAATGCCAAAATAACTAAACGTTGTAACTAAACGTTGAACAAGAAATTCAATACATCGCCATCGTGCACGATGTATTCTTTGCCTTCAGCGCGCATCTTTCCTGCTTCTTTAGCGCCCTGCTCACCTTTAAAAGCAATAAAATCTTCAAATGCAATCGTTTGTGCGCGTATGAAACCACGTTCAAAATCAGTATGAATCACACCCGC
>DITR01000079.1 GCA_002422175.1 Alcaligenaceae bacterium UBA6179 | reverse complement strand
AAATTCAACATATTTTGGTTGATGAGTTCCAAGATACCAGTCAAAGTCAAATCGAATTATTACAAAAACTCATTGCAGGCTGGCAGCCAGGTGATGGACGCACGCTATTTTTAGTGGGCGACCCGATGCAGTCGATTTATCGTTTTCGTAAAGCTGACGTTCGATTATTTTTAAATGTGCGTGATAAAGGATTGAGTGACAACATAGAAATAAAATCACTACAACTGAATACTAACTTTAGATCGCAGTCGGCTATTGTGGATTGGGTTAATCAAACCTTTTCTAATTGCTTACCCAAACACGACGACCCCTCAGTGGGGGCGATTTCATATGCTAAATCAGAGCCGTTTTTACCACTAACGGTCGAATCAGCTGTGCAGTGGCATACTTTAATCAGCGATAAAGATGAAATAAATCGTGTCGTCGAACTTGCCCAAGCGGGTTGGCATGCATACCCCAACGCAAATCACCCCGTTGCCATATTAGTGCGAGCACGCAAGCACATTGGCGATGTGATGCGCATTTTGCGAAGTAAAGGCCTGCCTTGTCGAGCAGTTGAGCTTGTGCCCTTACGCGAACGATCGGTTGTGGTTGATTTGATTCAACTCGCACGTGCCTTGTCTCACGAGGGTGATCGAGCCGCATGGGTTGCCGTGTTGCGTGCACGTTGGTGCGGGTTAACTTTAAATACTTTGCATCAGTTATTAGCAGGAGAAAACCTCAAGCGAACTATTCGTAGCGTGATGCAAAGCGCGTTAAAAGATGTTTCAACAGGTTCAACGCAACCACCATCGATTGATAGCGACCAATGGCAGCGTTGGCTGTCAGTTTCTCAAATTATGTGCATGGCATTTGAACGTATTAATTTTCCATTTGCCTTAAGGCTCGAGCAGACTTGGCGCGAACTTGGGGGTGATCAAGTCGTTGATGAGGTCGCTGAGCTCGGAGATGCCCAAGCCGTGTTCGAATTTGTAGAGAAAATGGCTGCGCATGGCACGCTCGATATGGATGCTGCTGAGGCGGGCTTGTCGCGGTTGTTTGCACAACCTGAAGCCAGTGGTCGAGCGATTGAAGTGATGACTATGCACAAAGCAAAGGGGCTTCAATTTGAAACAGTCATCTTGATGGGTATACACCGTGAATCCAGAGGCGATAAACCCCCCTTAGTTAGGGTTGATCAGCTAGATGAGGCTATCGTGTTTGGTCCGGTTAAAGCTCACTTAGAAAAAGAACAAGACTCTATTTCACAATATTTAGGTCGTCTTGAAGCCCGTCGAAGCGATTATGAAGTTGATCGCTTGCTTTATGTGGCGGCTACCCGTGCACAATCGGTTTTACATTGGGTGGCACAAGTGACGCTTGATCAAAAAACCGGTGAAATAAAGCCCCCCAGTGCCACAACGCTATTTTCGAGATTATGGCCCTTTTGCCCACAAGATGTTTTACACGCTGCGCGTGACGTGTTGAAGCAACATCATGACGATCAATCTGAGCCCCTGAAACCTCAGTCTTCACGCGCGTGGGTCGGCCCAACACTTACGCGTCGTCTGCAACCGCTGGCCTTCAAGCTTAGTAAACCAGTCATTGGCCAAAACCCACCTGGGGCTGCAGCCTGGTCATCTGAAATGTCAGGTGAAAGATGGGTTGGCACAGTCGTGCATGCTTGGCTCGCGCACGCCGTCGAAAGAGGTGTTTTGCCGAATTGGACATTGACAACACTTGAAGCAGCGCGCCCCACGATTACACGCCAGTTAGGCTTAAGTGGTATGCCTGTTGCGATGCGCCAAATGGCCACGCAAGAAGTGATCGATATTTTATTAGCGATGTTGCAGCATGAAAAAGGTCGATGGTTATTGAGTCAAAACCATGTGCGGGCTGAGTGGGCCTTAGTTGACGACGAGGCCAGTGTCTCGGTGCTTGACTGGGCTATTTTGAATGAAGACGGTTGGTTGGTCGTTGATTACAAAACCAGTCGTAAGGGAAGTGATGAGACGCTTGATACATTTTCAACGCGCATGATGGCTCGATACCAAGCCCAACTTGAACGATATTGTCGCTTTTTAACGGCGTTCGACGGTCGGCCCGCGCGCGCTGCTTTATATTTTCCGAAAGAAAATATTTGGTTACCTTGGTCGCCTAAAGCAGTTTTAGCCGTAAGCTAGGTTTAGGCTCAGACGCCTGTTAGAATATCAAAGGCGGGCCCCTTCGCATGGTTCGGCGGNNCTGGTCAGGTCGGGAACGAAGCAGCCATAGTCGTTCAGAGTCAGTGCCGAAGTCAGGCTCGCCATTTTTTGTTGTCTAGACCACCCAAGCTTTAAGGTTTTAACAGGGCATATGACATATCTTGTTCTCGCACGTAAATGGCGCCCACGTTCATTTGAAACCCTTATTGGTCAAGATCACGTGGTGCGTGCGCTCAGCCACGCTTTAGCCACTAAACGCCTGCACCATGCTTGGTTATTTACGGGCACACGGGGTGTTGGTAAAACGACACTCTCACGGTTATTAGCTAAGGCGCTCAATTGTGAGCAAGGCATCACAGACAAACCATGTGGCACCTGTCGCGCTTGTGTTGAAATAGACGAAGGCCGGTTTGTTGATTACCTTGAGCTAGATGCGGCCTCAAATCGAGGTGTCGATGAAATGACTCAATTGCTTGAGCAGGCTGTCTATGCGCCTTCCTCAGGTCGTTTTAAAGTCTATATGATCGACGAGGTGCACATGCTTAGTGGGCACGCTTTTAATGCAATGCTTAAAACGCTAGAAGAGCCACCACCGCATGTCAAATTTATTTTGGCAACGACAGACCCACAAAAAATTCCCGCTACGGTTCTGTCGCGTTGTTTACAGTTTAATTTAAAGCAAATGCCACCTATTGCTGTGGCAGAGCACTTAAATGAAGTGTTAACTGCAGAAGGGGTTGCGTTTGAACCGACTGCACTTAAATTAATTGGCCAAGCGTCTGCAGGCTCGATGCGAGATGCGTTATCTCTAACCGATCAAGCCATAGCTTTTAGTGCTGGCAATATGACTGAAGACGCCGTGCGTTTGATGCTAGGTAACGTTGATCAAACCCACTTAATTCGTTTGATCGATGCCCTGGCGCAACAAAAACCCCACGATATTTTAGCGATTGCTGATGAGTTTGCGCAGCGTGGCCTATCAATGCGAACGGCTTTGGCCGACTTGGCTATTTTACTGTCGCGCATTGCCATTGCTCAACGCATCTCTTCCAATACAGATGCCGAAGACCCGGTCTACGCTGATATTCAGCGTTTAGCACAAACTGTGCCACCCGATGTGGTGCAAGTGCTCTACACCGTTGCGGTTCATAGCCGGCAGGAATTAACCCTCGCCCCAGACGAGTATGCCGGGTTTGTGATGACATGCTTACGTATGTTGTCGCTGTGTGAAGGGCAATCTTCATCTGCACCCATTGCTGGGCCCGTATCAGGTGGTGGCGCGTCAGCGCAGTCGCCTCAGGTTCAGTCAGTTAGCGAGGCATCAACCTCAGTCCCAACCTCAACCTTAGCCCCAACGCCAACGCCAGCGCCAACGCCNNCGCCAGCGCCAGCGCCCATTATGCTGTCTCAACCTGATCAATGGCCAAGTTTTATCGCTTCATTACCGATAAGTGGTATGGCTTTACAGCTGGCTCGTCAGTCAGAATGCATCTCAGTTCAACCACAAGCGTTGTCACTTCGCGTGCCTACGCAAGCGCTGGCTCAAGGCCCCCATGCTGAACGTCTGTTGGCTGTGCTCAAACAGGTTTTGGGTGAACACGTTCATGTAAGCATTGCGGTCGGTGAGTTGGTAACAGGTGTTTCAGCGCACAATATTGACGAACAAGCCCAGCAAGTACGTCAGTTAAATGCAGAGCAGTCGGTTGCAAAAGACCCATTTGTGCAAACCTTAATTCGAGACTTTGACGCACACGTCATACCCGGCTCGGTTCAACCCGTCCCACCTACCTTACACTGATCATATTAATTAAATACAGTTTTATCTTTAACTGTTTAATCTTAAGGAAACAAAGCAAATGATGAAAGGACAAATGGCAGGTTTGATGCGTCAAGCCCAGCAAATGCAAGAAAATCTTAAGAAAGCACAAGATGCTTTAGCAGATATTTTTGTGGAAGGTCTAGCCGGCGGAAACCTGGTGAAGGTCACCATGAATTGCCGCCATGATGTGAAGCGCGTAGAAATCGATCCCAGCCTTCTCTCTGATGATAAAGATATGCTTGAAGACCTCGTGGCAGCTGCCTTTAACGATGCCTTACGCAAAGCCGAAGTCACATCGCAAGAGCGTATGGCAACCGTCACAGCCGGTTTACCTTTGCCACCAGGTATGAAGTTGCCTTTTTAAAACAAAATTTTTCTCTCTAACCCTGCCAAATTGTTAAGCCATGACGTCATTGTTGCCCGAACCCCAACCATTGCTTGATCTCGTTCAAGCACTTAGGCAGTTACCTGGGGTCGGTGAGCGCACGGCACGTCGCATGGCCTATCACTTGTTGCAGCATGATCCGCAAGCAGCAAGTCAATTGGCCAGTGCACTGACACATGCCGCACATAACTTATTGCATTGTGAACGTTGCAATGGCTTCACTGAAGTGGTGGTGTGCGCCACCTGTCAAAACCAGCAACGTGATCAAACGCAGCTTTGTATTGTTGAAACGTCAGCTGATCAAAATTCAATTGAATCAACTCACAATTACAAAGGGCTTTACTACGTTTTGATGGGCCGCTTAGCGCCACTCGAGGGGGTAGGGGCACAGCAGCTTGATTTTCAACGCGTCGTGGCCCGAGCGACTGACGGCGTGGTTCAAGAGGTGATTCTAGCCACCAACTTTACTGCTGAAGGTGAAACGACTGCCCATTATTTAGGCGATGCTTTGCGCACCAAAGGTTTAACCGTTACACGTCTGGCGCGTGGCGTGCCAGCAGGTAGTGAAATTGAATACGTTGATGCGGGCACCGTTGCTTGGGCGCTAATGGAACGGCGCCCAACCGCTTAGGCTTAGTGAAAGATCGTGTCAAAACGTTGCAAGATATTATTTTTTAACTAAAGTAGTTGATCAAGTTTAATCGAGTCAACCACGAACGCCCGAATGCCTTCAGATAGTTTTTCGCTAGCCATTGCATTTTGATTGAATAAAAATCTAAATGCCGCTTCTGTTGATACATCGACATCAGCCCCAGTATGTTGCTGTGCATATTTTGAATTAAGCCGAGCTTGTCCTGTGTGTTCGAAACCAGGCAAATCATCTGCCGTTTTGTCTTTTAATTCGGCCATGAGCTCGGGGCTAATGGTGAGTAAATCGCAGCCCGATAACGCCATGATTTGACCAATATTTCTAAAACTAGCCCCCATAATTTCTGTCTGAATAGCACGGGGTTTGAAATAAGCATAAATTTGAGAAACCGATTCAACCCCAGGGTCTTGAACCCCGGCATGTTGGTCTTCTTGCCAAGTTGCGCCCGCAGATTTCTTGTACCAATCGTAAATTCGACCGACAAAAGGTGAAATCAGTTGTACCTGAGCATTGGCGCATGCAACAGCTTGTTCAAGGGCAAACAACAACGTCAAATTACAATGAATGCCAATTGATTCAAGTTCTCGGGCGGCTTGTATACCTTCCCAAGTGGCTGCAATTTTTATTAAGACACGATTGCGATCAATGCCTTGTGCTTCGTAAAGTGTAATTAAACGTTTGGCCCGCTCTATGGTAGCTGCGGTGTCAAAAGATAGGCGTGCATCAACTTCAGTTGACACACGGCCAGGCACGATACGCAAAATTTGAGCACCAAATGCCACCAACAAGTGGTCGGCTCGCAAATCAATGGGTGCTTTGGCGTGTTGTTTGACACACTCTTCGAGTAAGGGTTTGTAGGCCTGCAGCTGCACTGCCTTTAAAATCAAAGACGGGTTTGTGGTGGCATCAGTAGGGCGAAAACGTTGCATCGCCTCAAAATCACCTGTGTCGGCCACGACAACAGTATATTGGCGAAGGGTTTCAAGCAAATTGGTCATAGCGGGTTATACTTGTAGGGTTTGAATATATGGTTTAAAAACCGGGGTTAATCTCGTGCTGTCGTCAATTTTTCCAGAGGGTTTGAAAGAAAACGCTCAAGCCCTACTTCCTCAAGCAATTTTAGCCCTAGCTGATGGCTCTTTGTTTTATGGCCACTCTATTGGCGCACCAGGACATAGCGTTGCCGAGTTAGTTTTTAACACGGCCATGACTGGTTACCAAGAAATTCTCACAGACCCGAGTTATAGCGGTCAGATAGTGACGCTAACATACCCCCACATAGGCAATACGGGTGTCAATCCAGAAGATGTTGAGTCAAGCAAGGTGCACGCGGCAGGCCTTGTCGTGCGCGACTGCTCCATGCGCGTATCAAACTTTCGCGCAACGCAATCATTGCCTGAATATTTAAAAGAGCATGGCATCGTGGCGATCGCTGGGGTCGATACCCGAGAGTTAACCCGTATTTTGCGTGAAGGGGGGGCACAAGGCGCATGTATTTATGTGGGTCAAGATGCAGATAAAGCGCTTGAGTTAGCCAAACAATTCCCGGGTATGCAGGGCAAAGATTTGGCGCAAAAAGTATCGTGTACGGCCAACTATGACTGGCAAGAGTCGGTTTGGGCTCTGGGTCAGGGTTTTGCGCCAGGTTCTGCCAAAGGCCCGCATGTGGTGGCTTACGATTTTGGGGTCAAAACAAACATATTAAGGTTATTGGCTGAACGCGGCTGCCGCATCACCGTGGTACCTGCGCAAACCACAGCTGAACAAGCATTTGCTTTAAATCCAGATGGCATTTTCTTATCAAATGGTCCAGGTGACCCAGAGCCATGCCATTATGCGATTCGTGCCACCCGTGCATTTCTTGAGAAAAAAATACCTACTTTTGGTATTTGTTTAGGGCATCAAATTATGGGTTTAGCCGTGGGTGCCCGCACCATCAAAATGAAAAACGGCCATCACGGTTCAAACCACCCCGTACAAGAGCTTGCTACCGGCCGCGTGTTGATCACAGCACAAAATCATGGGTTTGCGGTTGATGCGGGTAGCTTGCCCAAGCATGCTCAAGTCACACATGTTTCATTATTTGACGGCACCTTGCAAGGGTTTGAGTTAACTGATCGCCCTGCCTTTTGCTTTCAAGGGCACCCAGAGGCTAGCCCTGGCCCCCACGATATCGTGGCGTTATTCGACAAATTTGTAGGCCTTATGGCCAAGCAGAAATAATTCAAGAGCCCTATGCCTAAACGTACAGACCTTAAAAGCATTCTTATCATTGGCGCTGGCCCGATCGTTATTGGTCAAGCCTGCGAATTCGATTATTCAGGTGCACAAGCATGTAAAGCCCTAAAAGCAGAGGGTTTTAGAACCATCTTGGTCAACAGTAATCCTGCGACCATCATGANNATGGGTGGTCAAACAGCGCTCAATTGCGCGCTTGACTTAGAAGCTCAAGGCGTTCTGAAAAAGTACGGCGTCGAAATGATTGGCGCCAATGCCCATGCCATTGAAAAAGCAGAAGACCGCCAAAAATTTAAAGTCGCCATGACTTCTATTGGGCTTGAATCTGCCAAATCAGGCGTCGCACATAGTCTTGCAGAAGCCTACGAAGTGCAGCGTCAAATTGCTGAATTAACCGATACAACGGGTTTCCCAATTGTCATTCGCCCTAGCTTCACTATGGGTGGTAGTGGCGGTGGTATTGCCTACAACCCTGAAGAATTCGAAACCATTTGTCGTCGTGGTCTTGAGGCCTCACCAACCAGTGAATTGCTCATTGAAGAGTCTTTATTAGGTTGGAAAGAATACGAAATGGAAGTTGTACGCGATAGCGCTGACAACTGCATTATCGTTTGTTCAATTGAAAACCTTGACCCTATGGGTGTGCACACGGGTGACTCAATTACCGTCGCTCCAGCTCAAACCCTGACCGACAAAGAATATCAAATCATGCGTAATGCATCGATTGCAGTATTGCGTGAAATTGGTGTCGATACCGGCGGTTCAAATGTTCAGTTTGCGGTTAACCCTAAAAATGGTCGCTTGATCGTTATTGAAATGAATCCGCGCGTATCGCGTTCATCGGCTTTGGCGTCGAAGGCAACCGGCTTTCCAATTGCAAAAGTAGCGGCACGTCTGGCTGTGGGTTATACGCTTGATGAGCTTAAAAATGAAATCACTGGGGGCGCCACGCCAGCTTCTTTTGAACCAACCATTGATTACGTCGTCACAAAAATTCCACGCTTTGCATTTGAAAAGTTTCCAACCGCTGATTCCCGCCTCACGACCCAAATGAAATCGGTCGGCGAGGTTATGGCGATTGGTCGCACATTTCAAGAGTCATTTCAAAAAGCCATGCGAGGCCTTGAAGTCGGTGTTGATGGCCTAAATCAAAAAACCATCGATCGTGAAAAAATACAAATTGAGCTCGGCGAGCCCGGCCCAGAGCGCATTTGGTATGTGGGTGACGCTTTCGCACAAGGTTTCAGTTTAGACGAGGTGCATCAACTGACTCATATTGATCCATGGTTTTTAGAGCAAATCAAAGAAATCGTCGATATCGAATTAACCCTTGAGCAAAAAACACTCGCCGATCTTGATCGCGACATTATTTTTCAACTCAAGCGCCGCGGCTTCTCTGATCGTCGTTTAGCCTTTTTGCTTGATAGCACCGAATCTGAAGTGCGAAAAACACGTCATCAATTTAACGTGCGTCCCGTCTTTAAGCGCGTTGACACGTGCGCGGCAGAGTTTGCAACGAACACCGCCTATATGTACTCAACTTATGAACAGGTGTGTGAAGCAAAACCGACAGATCGTAAAAAAATTATTGTGCTTGGTGGTGGTCCCAACCGAATTGGTCAGGGTATTGAGTTTGATTA
>DITR01000135.1:16283-20510 GCA_002422175.1 Alcaligenaceae bacterium UBA6179 | reverse complement strand
TCTGACCTTAGTTACGATATGTAATACATTCATACATTTTCAAAGTTAAATTGTTTTTTTAATCTAAAGTAATTTAATAACTTAGATCAGCTTAAGCAGTCATCACGTATTGAAACTAAACTCGAGTATCAGTACCATTCATGTACTGTCATTGCCGGAGTATTTAATATGAACCAAAAACCAGATCAGGGTGGTTTCACACCTGAACCTAACAAACCGATTAGTCTGTTTATGATTACAGCTGCAGCTTATGCGTTGTTTGCAGTCGGTTATTTAACAGCAGGTTTTTTTGGTTTTGCAACGATCGCCGCCGTCATACTGATGTACATCAAACGTTCTGATGTGGCGGGCACATATTATGCAATTCATTTTGATTGGCTGATGCATACATTTTTCTGGAGCTTGCTTTGGCTGGCTCTTAGTATCAT
This sequence comes from Alcaligenaceae bacterium UBA6179, assembly GCA_002422175.1. Classification (GTDB taxonomy): domain Bacteria; phylum Pseudomonadota; class Gammaproteobacteria; order Burkholderiales; family Burkholderiaceae_B; genus Algicoccus. The sequence continues at coordinate 20,082 of DITR01000135.1, read as the reverse complement.
TGCAACCTATATTTTAATTGGTTGGTTAGGCGTTGTCGCGACAATAGCTTGGGTTGCTTACCGGCTTTTAATAGGTGGCATTGCACTGTATGAAAGACGTCCACCCCGTTAACAATTACCTTCATCAAGTCGCCACATAAAACATGTTAAAAAAGGCCTATATCAAAAGATATAGGCCTTTTTTAACAGAATGAAATAACGATAACTACAAATATGACAAGAAAAAATTAACTTAAATGTGCACTTAATAATTTAGTCATTTCAAACATAGAAACTTGCTCTTTACCAAATATGGGGCGAAGCTTATCGTCAGCATTGATGTTGCGTCGATTTGCAGCGTCTTGTAAATCATGCTTTTTAATATATTCCCAAATTTTCTTTGTAACTTCGGTACGGGGTAAAGGATCGGCACCAATCACAGCAGCCAAGTGGGCGCTGGGTTTGAGGGGTTTCATAAATGCAGCGTTTGGTTTACGAGCAGTTTTTGCGGCAGTGGCCATATAGGGCTCTCCTTGTGAAAAATGAGGATGTAACAAGCATGTTAGCCATGATAACTGCTAAACGTGCGATCATACTAACCTAAATGTATCAAAGTTTGCACGCGAGAAAACTATTGTAAAGCACACGTTTACCCCTATACACTCAGTGTGTCTCATTAGTTTTCAGTCCACTGTGTATTAAATGAGCAATGTAGGTCAAATAACATGTCAACCATACAAGACACACTCACTATTATTCGCCCTGATGATTGGCATGTGCACTTGCGCGATGGCGCCGCACTTGAAGCCGTTGTCGCCGATACGGCTCGACATTTTGCACGCGCAATTGTTATGCCAAACCTTACGCCACCCATTACAAAAGTGGCTCAGGCATTGGTTTACCGTGAAGCAATATTAAAGGCTGCCGCTAAAGCGGGGGTTGCACAGGGTACATTCGAGCCTTTGATGACTTTGTTTTTAACAAACAACACCACCCCAGAAGAAATTGTTCGTTTAAGTGAAACGCCAGGTGTGCATGCTGTAAAGCTTTATCCAGCGGGTGCTACAACGAATTCAGATGCGGGCGTGACCGATTTATTGAAGTATTGTCGTGCCGCTTTAGAGATGATGCAAAAAAAAGGGGTGCCATTTTTAGTACATGGTGAAGTGACTGACCCAGATATTGATATTTTTGATCGTGAGGCTGTGTTTATTGACCGTGTCATGAAACCTTTGCGAGCTGATTTTCCTGAATTAAAAGTTGTGTTTGAACATATTACGACGCGCGATGGTGCACACTATGTTCGTGATGCAGAGGGCCCCGTAGCGGCAACCATAACCCCGCAACACCTTCTTTACAATCGCAACGCTATATTTAAAGGTGGCATCAGACCTCACTATTATTGCTTGCCTATTTTAAAACGCGAGTTGCATCGTCAGGCTTTAGTTGAGGTCGCCACAAGCGCGAGCCCACGGTTTTTTCTGGGTACTGACAGTGCGCCACATGCCAAGGGTAAAAAGGAAGACGCATGTGGGTGTGCAGGTTGTTACAACGCACTACATGCCATGTCGCTTTATGCTTCTGTCTTCGACCAGGCAGGTCAACTCGCGCGGCTAGAAGCCTTTGCAAGTACCCGTGGGCCCGATTTTTATGGTCTGCCACGTAATACAAGCCACATCACACTGAAGCGACAAAATTACCTTGTGCCGCTGCAGTTACCCTTCGTTCAAGGCGACACCTTGGTGCCGCTTGCTGCTGGCGAGACATTGTCATGGGTTGTGGCAGACTAAAAAACCCTTCTCGTTAACGTTTAGCTTCTAATGCTTCCCAGCGGGCATAATGTTTTTTTAGCTCGTTTTCAACAAGTTCAATCTTGGTTTGTACCGTATTCAGGGCACCATCTTGGGTTTGATAAAGCTCAGGCGAGGCAAGCTTTTCGACCCATTCCGCTTGTTCTGACTCAAGCGCTTGAATTTTTGCAGGAAGCGCTTCAAGCTCGCGCGCTTCCCATGACGACAAGCGATTGGCTGACTGAGTCTTGCTACCGGTAGAGGTAGGTGGATTAGAGGGCGTTGCTGCGGGTACCTGCGTTGAATTTGACGTGGTGCTTGCTGTTGCAGATAATCGGTTTGTTTCGTTTGGTTTTTTGTCTGAAGCGTTACTGTCTTGAATGGCCTTTTGTACCAACCAGTCTTGATAACCACCAACGTACCCTGCCCAATGCCCGTTACCTTCTGCAACGATCGTTTGTGTCACGACGTTATCTAGAAATAAACGGTCATGACTGACCAAGAGTACCGTGCCAGGGAATTCAAGTAGCAGCGACTCAAGCAACTCAAGTGTTTCAATATCAAGGTCATTGGTCGGTTCATCTAGCACCAAAATATTAGCGGGGCGCGCAAATAAACGAGCTAACAATAGGCGCGCACGTTCACCGCCTGACAAACTGCTAACGGGTGATTGGGCACGAGCCGGTTCAAACAGAAAATCGCTTAAATAGCTCATGACATGTTTACGTGATTGACCGATTTCGATCCATTCACTACCGGGGTTGATGACATCAGCCAAAGTGGCGTTTTCATCGAGCTGACTACGCATTTGATCAAAATAAGCAACTTGTAAACTGGTGCCAAGTTTGACGGTGCCTTGATCAGGTTTGAGGACGCCTAATATAATTTGTAAGAGCGTTGATTTACCCGCGCCATTAGGCCCAATAAAACCAATACGGTCACCGCGCAAAATAGTTGTTGAAAAGTTATCGACAATGACTTTTTCACCAAACGATTTACTGACGTTTTCAAGTTCAGCGACTAGTTTGCCCGAGCGTTGGCTACTGTCAATAGCCAGATTGACTTTGCCTGCGACATCACGCCGATCAGTGCGCTCGCGCCTTAGTTGCTCTAGACGTCTGACGCGACCTTCATTGCGCGTGCGACGTGCTTCGACACCTTTACGTATCCAGACCTCTTCCTGGGCTAGCAATTTGTCAAAGCGAGCATTTTCTAAGTTCTGCGCGTTGAGCCATTCTTCTTTATGCACTTGCCAAGCCGAGAAGTTACCCGGAAAGCTTAATAGCTTGCCACGATCAAGTTCAATAATGCGTGTTGCAACACTGTCTAAAAAGGCGCGATCGTGCGTAATCAATAAAACCCCCGCTTGCGTGGCTTTAAGTTGTGTTTCAAGCCAAGCAATACCTTCCAAGTCTAAATGGTTGGTGGGTTCGTCGAGCAAAAGCAGATCAGGGTTGTGCACCAAGGCAGCGGCTAAGGCAACGCGTTTGCGCATACCGCCCGATAAAGCAGAAACAGAGGTGTCGGGATCGATACCTAATTTATCAAGCCAAGACAGGGCACGCGCAGGTTTTTGCCAGTCTTCATCATCAAAATGCTCATCGCCTTTGGGTGGCAATAACAGCACTTCGATGACAGTTAGATTTGTATCAAGCTCGGGCTCTTGCTCAACCGTGGCGATACGCAAGCTGTCTAGAGAAACGACTTTGCCATCGTCTGGCGAGACGCGACCATCTAGGAGTTTTAAAAGCGACGACTTGCCGGCACCATTACGACCGATGAGGCCGACGCGTTCGCGTTTAACGATCGAAAAATTGACATCATCAAGTAAAGCATGATGACCAAACGCCAGGTGGGCACGTTGTAATGAAATTAAAGCAGGTGATGACATATGAGAGGGGTGTGGCTTAAAAGCCAATTAATTAATGACACAGCCGCTATTGTCGCAGGTCATGAGTGATTCAGCTTGCAATGTACCAATTGGTTCAGCATATTTAACAAAAATAACTGGATTTAAATCAGATTTAAAT
>DITR01000135.1:0-16259 GCA_002422175.1 Alcaligenaceae bacterium UBA6179 | reverse complement strand
GAGGAAGGTCCGGACTCCATAGGGCAGGGTAACGGCTAACGGCCGTCCGGTGGTCTGGTACGCAAGTGCTAGAACGCTGAGGAATAGGACCACAGAGACGAGTCTGCAGTGGGGGTCGCCGTAAAGGCGGCTCTGGTACGGTCATCACCGTACTGAGCGGTCTGCTTGCAGACCCAACAATGCAGGGTGAAACGCGGCAACCTCTACCCGGAGCAACACCAAATAGGCATGCGTGCGATGCAAATCGTGATGGGCGGCTCCGTCCAAGTATGCGGGTAGGTGGCTAGAAACACATAGCAATATGTGTCCCAGAGGAATGATTGCCGACCTACGCAAGTAGGTTTACAGAATCCGGCCTATAGGCTTGCATCGCACATTATTTAGAATAATATTTTTCATGCCCATTTTCTAATGTGTCACGTGTAGTTGCGCCTGCAATTTACTGATTCATTTGGTTTTTTATCTTTAGGGACGATGAAAGAAGTCTGCTAAGTCCTTGTCATCATTGAAAAACTTACAAATTTGACTTGACCAGTTGAAACCATTCACTTAAAGTGGTGAAAAGTGTAGTTTTGTGCAAATTTGTGGGGTAAATGTGTTTCAAGGTAGCAGTGCGCTCACTCTCGATACGAAAGGCCGGGTCAATATACCGACTCGGCATCGTGACGCCTTGAATGAACTGGCGCATGGCCGCCTAACTATTACCCGCCACCCAGATGGCTGCTTGTTGATCTATCCCCGCCCTGAATGGGAAATTAAACGCGATCAAATTGCGGCATTTCCAATGCAAGCGCGTGCTTTACAACGTTTGCTGCTCGGTAATGCCCAAGACGTTGAAATCGATACCTCTGGGCGCGTATTGATTGCACCCGAGTTGCGAATAGCCGCCAACCTTGATCGCGACACGATGTTGCTAGGAATGGGTGCACATTTTGAACTGTGGAACGCTGCGGCGCTTGCCAAGCGCGAAGCCGAAGATTTATCTGCTGGGTTGCCAGAAGCTTTAAGTCAGTTTTCTTTTTAAACGCGGATGTTCACCCATCAGTCAGTGCTGTTGAATGAGACGATCGAGGGGGTGTGCCCCAACGAAATGGCCGATGGCGTTTTTGTTGATGGTACGTTTGGTCGAGGTGGGCATGCGCGTGCTTTGCTGTCGCGCCTTTCACCCAAGGCGCGCCTCATTGTCATTGATCAAGATCCACAAGCTATTGAAGTGGCGTTGGCTTTAGCGCAAACCGATTCCCGCGTCACAGTCGTTCATGCAGGTTTCGGTTCAATGCTTGAATCGTTGGCTCAGTTAGGTGTGACATCAGTCGATGGTGTGATGCTCGATCTGGGTGTGTCATCGCCGCAAATTGATGACAGCGCACGTGGGTTTTCATTCATGCGCGATGGTCCGCTTGATATGAGAATGAACACGACGCAAGGTCAAACGGCAGCCGAATGGTTGGCTACAGCAGATGTTGAAGAAATTAAAGGGGTTATAAAAAAATATGGCGAAGAACGGTTTGCTCTTCAGATTGCAAAAGCGATTGTTGCTCGCTGCGCAACTGACCCAATCAACACCACGCTCGAACTTGCTGGCATCATCGCTTCCGCAGTCCGCACGCGGGAAAAGGGTCAGCATCCGGCGACACGCACCTTTCAAGCTATACGGATTCACGTCAATCGTGAGCTCGAAGAGCTTGATCTCGCCCTCGAGGCAACTTTAACGTTATTGAAAACAGGCGCACGTATGGCTGTGATAAGTTTTCATTCTCTTGAAGATCGAGTCGTCAAACAATTTATGGCGGCCGCAGCGCGCCCTGAGGCCGCATTGGCTCGTATGCCTATAAGGGAATCTGAATTACCGCAGCCTGTCTTAACCCAACTCAAACGTGTACTGACATCAGATCAAGAAATTGATACCAATACGCGTGCACGCTCTGCTGTCCTGCGAATTGCGACACGTACCGCAACACCTTTACCTGCTAAAGGTGCGCGAGAGTTTTTGCCTCAGTTGTCGCGCACGCCCGATCGATCATCCTCAAGACGGGGTCGTTGATGGGGCGAATCAATATTGTGCTCGCTGTAATGTTGATGCTGTCAGCCTTGTCGCTGGTAACCGCGCGCTATCAAGGCCGGCAACTGTTTATGCAAAACGAACAGCTCAAGTCACAAGCGCGTGAGCTCGATATAGATTGGCGTCGATTACAAATCGAACGTGCTGAGTTGTCTCGAAATGCACGCGTTGATCAATTGGCACGCGATGTTTTAAAGATGGTGCCCATTGTCCCTGAACGCACAATTTACATTCGCGGGGTTACGCCTTGAAGCGCGTAACTTTTTTCAATAACCCGATTAAGCGGGTGGCCTTTCCAATGTGGCGGGGTCGTTTGGTGCTGATCGTATTGGCCGCGGCATTTTTAACGCTATTGGGGCGTGCAGTTTATCTACAGGGTATTCATGGCGAGTTCTTGCAAGAGCAAGGGGGCAAGCGTTACGAACGCACCATTACATTGCCAGCAAGCCGTGGCAAAGTGCTTGATCGTCAAGGTGTGGTGTTGGCCGCCAGCATACCGGCACGCGCGATATGGGCTATTCCTGAAGATGCAAACGAAGCAACAGATCAGCAAATAAAAGCATTAGCTAAATTGCTTGGCAACACTGAAAAAGGGCTTCGAGCTTTACTGGCAAATGAAGATAAGTCTTTTGTTTATTTGCGTCGTCAGGTGCCACTTGATATTGCGAAACAAATTAGTGCATTGGGCATGCCAGGTGTGCATCAATTACCTGAAACCTTGCGGTTTTACCCTGAAGGTGAGGTGACCGCGCATATCGTCGGTTTTAATGATTTAGATGATAAAGGCCAAGAAGGTATTGAGCTGGCCTACGACGATCGTTTAGCAGGTCAGCCGGGTAGCCGTCGCGTTATTAAGGATCGACTGGGCCGTGTAATTGAAGACGTGCGTGCAGTGAGCCCGCCCGTTGATGGCGCTGACCTGACCTTATCAATCGATACACGTATTCAATATCAAACTTTTAAAGCCCTAGAAGAGGCCGTTGAATTAAATAAAGCGAAAAGTGGTGCTGCAGTCGTGATCGATGTGCAAACGGGAGAAATTTTAGCCTTAGCTAACTTTCCGTCTTTTGACCCCAATCAACGCCAATCTATGCGCGGTCCAGGTTTGCGAAACAGCGCATTAGCTGACACGTTTGAGCCTGGTTCAATTTTGAAGCCTTTTACGGTTGGCTTAGCCCTCGAATTAAAACGCATTTCACTCAACACCAAATTTAATACCGGTAACGGTAAATTTTATTATCAAGGTGCCACCATTAGTGATGTAACTAAAAATGGCTCGGTCGATGCACGTGGCGTGATCATGCGGTCAAGCAATATTGGTATGACCCTTATTTCAGAAACATTACAAGCCAAAGAAATGTGGGGCCGATTCACTGAATTGGGTTTTGGCCAGCCCCCTCAAATAGACTACCCTGGCGCCACGGCAGGCCGATTAAGACCATGGGAAAAATGGCGCCTAATTGAAAAAGCCACTATGTCATACGGGTATGGCATTTCTACCTCGTTGCTACAAGTTGCGCGCGCTTACACCGCATTTGCACGGGATGGTGATATGGTTAATTTAACCCTGATCAAGCGCGACAATTCACCGGCAACGATTCGAGTCTACCCACCAGGCATTGCACAAGAACTCAGGTCTATGCTTGAAAGTGCTGCAGGTCCTGAGGGTGCAAAACTGGCTCAAGTCAGTGGTTATCGCGTTGCAGGTAAAAGCGGTACAGCACGAAAAATTATCAATGGGGCATACAGCACCCAATACTACCGTGGTTCATTTGTCGGTTTTGCACCCGTATCAGACCCCAGAATTGTCGTGGCAGTGAGCATCAATGAGCCCACTGCTGGCCATTATTATGGCGGACGCGTCGCCGCACCCGCCTTTGCAGCAGTGGTTGGTGGAGCGTTGCGTGTGTTGGGTGTGCAACCTGATGCCCCTTTTGATTCGGCGGTCGTAGCCAAAGCAAACGAGGTGCAAAGATGAACGCGCACGCGCCCCTGCAAAGCATAATCGACCAACTGCGCGCTAGCGTTCCAGCCCATGCAAAGTGGCAGCTTGATTCACGCTCAATTCAACCAGGCGATGTATTTATTGCTGTGCCCGGTTTACACGTAGATGGGCGAGACTTTATAGACGCTGCGCTTAAAGCGGGTGCAAGTTGTGTATTGCAACATGTTGATGCGACAGATCTTGATTTGAAAAATACCCTGACTAAAGACTCGCATCATGTCGCTACGCTAAGAGATCAAGACGATTTAAGACTGAATATCTGTTTCAAAAAATTAGAGAACATCTGGTTTATCGAAGACCTGGTATCGCAACTCGGTGAGTTGGCTCATGCATGGTATGGCAAGCCTTCAGAGCGGTTGACAGTGATTGCGTTGACGGGAACAAATGGTAAAACCAGTTGCACCCAGTGGTTAGCTCAAGCGCTTAAGCACATGGGTCATCAAGTTGGCGCAATCGGCACGTTGGGCGTGACATGCCTTGATGGCGTGCAGCAAAGTGGCACACTCACAACCCCTGATGTGGTGTCATTGCACAATCAGTTGGCCAATTTTGTGGCTCAGGGCGCCGAGTATGTTGTGATGGAAGCTTCGTCTATCGGTCTAGATCAAGGCCGCTTGAATGGCATCAAAATTCAATGGGCGGGTTTCATCAATCTAACACATGATCATTTAGACTATCACGGCGATATGCAGCATTATGCAAACGCTAAAGCGAAATTGTTTAAACACCAAGCGTTACGTGGTGCAGTGATCAATCAAGATGATCCTTATTCCCTCGTCATGAGGAATGCCTGCCAAGCACCCGTTGTGCTGTTTGGTACCCACCCAACATGTGAAGTACTGGCAAAAAATATTACTCATAACCCATCAGGTATGCATATTGAGATGTCAATCAACGGTCAAGTGACGTCACTACAGCTTCCCTTTTATGGCGCGCATAATGTTTCAAATCTGTTGTGTGTTGCCAGCATGCTTAGCCTGTTGGGTTTTGGTTTAAAGCAAATTGTCTCGGCCCTTTATGTGCTCAAACCCGTTNNGCTTTAGCCCATGTTCTCATCACGTCGCGTGCGATTGCGCAGCAGCGTCAAAGCAAGTTGTGGTGTGTATTTGGGTGCGGGGGTGATCGAGACACCATTAAACGCTCAATCATGGGTGAAATCGCTAGCTTGAATGCTGATCATGTCATGATCACCAGCGACAACCCACGTAGTGAATCAGCTGATTCAATTATTAAACAGATCATGTCGGGCGTTCAGGCACGCGTGAATCAACCTGACTCATCTGTGCGCATCGTGACTGATCGCGCGATGGCTATTTTGCGATGCATCATTGATGCCGACCCTGCAGATGTGATTGTCATTGCGGGTAAGGGGCACGAGATCGGACAAGAAATTCAAGGCGTAACTTACCCGTTTGATGATCGCCAATGGGCTGCCGCGGGTTTGCTGTTGAGGCAAACGCCCGTTTTTGAAACCGACTCAAGGTCATTCACGCCGGGTGCTGTGTTTATAGCCATTCAGGGCGATACCTTTGACGGCCACGCTTATTTGGCTAAAGTGATGCAAGCAGGTGCTGCCGCTGCGATTGTCAATGAAGTTGATCGTGACGTAGCATTGCCACAAATTGCGTTGGGTGACACGCGTCAAGCGCTCACCAAAATGGCATCAGCTTGGCGTCAAAGTTTCAATATACCGGTGATTGGCGTCACAGGTAGTAATGGCAAAACCACTACTAAAGAAATGATCGCCGCTATTTTGGCAGCTGCATGGGGTGATGATGCGCGCTTAGCGACGAAAGGAAATTTAAACAACGATTTAGGTGTGCCGCTGACTATCTTACGTTTACGTTCAACGCACCGAGTCGCGGTAATAGAGTTAGGTATGAATCACCCTGGCGAAATTGCCCATATTGCCCAGTGCGCCCAACCTACAGTTGGGCTGGTGTTGAATGCACAACGTGAGCATCAAGAGTTTATGCAATCGGTTAAAGCCGTTGCACAAGAAAACGGTAGTGTATTGATGCATTTGTCTGGCACGGGTATTGCTATATTTCCTGCAGCAGAAGAATATTCAGCGCTTTGGCAATCAATGAGTCGGGCGCATCAGACCATCACCTTCGGTCAAGATGTTTCAGCAACTTTTAAAATTGCTGACATCAAGTCAATTCAGTCTGGCGGGCATACCTTCACCTTGCAGACCCCAGATGGTGAAGTTGCCATCAATTTACCGCTTCCCGGTATGCATAATGTTTTGAATGCAGCGGCCGCGTGTGCTTGCGCGTGGTCTGTTGGTGTGGGTTTGCAAGCAATGGCTCAAGCATTACAAAAATTCGGCGCCGTGAAGGGCCGTATGCAAGCGCACGTGTTGACGAATACTCAAACGTTGATTGATGATACCTACAACGCAAACCCAGACTCGGTTCGTGCAGCAATAGACGTACTGGTCAGTATGCCCGCACCCAGACTATTTGTTTTGGGTGATATGGGTGAAGTCGGTCAAGATTCAGCTGCGTTACATGCTGAAGTCGGCCATTATGCAAAACAAGCAGGCGTTGATCAGCTGTTAGTTATGGGGAACGACACACAGCATACTGTTGCAGCATTCGGTGCGCAAGGCCAGCATTGCGAAACACCAGAAGAGGTGTGCGCTGAAATTTTAAAGCGAACTCCCCATTCAATACTGGTTAAAGGATCACGTTTTATGAAAATGGAGCGTGTTGTGAATCAATTTATGCAGATTCAGCAACAGGTCATCGCACAAGACGATATCAATAAAAACGGGGTGCAACATGCTGTATGAGTTGTTTGGCTGGATAGCTGAAAATCATATTCGCAGCTTCGCGGTATTTGAATACATCACTTTACGTGCTGTTATGGCTTGCGCCACGGCATTGCTGATTGGTCTGGTTGCGGGCCCCCGTGTCATTCGGAAATTGGCATCCCTCAAAATTGGTCAGGCGATACGTCAAAATGGTCCACAAACACATTTAATAAAAACGGGTACGCCAACGATGGGTGGTGTTCTTATTTTGATTTCAATTGGTGTGAGTACGTTGCTATGGGCTGACTGGCGCAACCGTTTTGTATGGGTCGTGTTGATTGTGACATTTGGTTTCGGTTTGATTGGATGGCTCGATGACTACCGTAAAGTGGTTTACCGTGACCCTGAAGGCATGCCTGCAAGACAAAAGTTTTTCTGGCAAGCTATTATCGGCCTTATTGCATCGGTGTATTTAGCATTTGCTATTTCAGCCCCTGCGAATGCCGACTTGTGGCCTTTGTTTCGCGATTGGGTGGCCAGCGGTTTTGTGATGCAGTTGCCAAATCGTGCCGATTTAATCGTGCCTTTCTTTAAAAGTGTAAGTTACCCACTTGGGGTGTTTGGTTTTGTGGCGCTGAGTTGGTTTGTCATTGTGGGAACCAGTAATGCGGTCAATTTAACCGACGGGCTAGATGGCTTAGCGATTATGCCCACTGTCATGGTGGGGGCAGCACTCGGCATATTTGCTTATGTTGTGGGTCGTGTTGATTATTCCAAGTATTTGCTGTTTCCCTACATACCGGGTGCAGGAGAGCTCATGGTGCTCTGTGCTGCTTTGGCAGGTGCAGGCCTGGCATTCCTTTGGTTCAATGCCTACCCTGCACAAGTATTTATGGGTGATGTGGGTGCGCTAGCGTTGGGTGGCATGCTTGGCACAATTGCCATTATTGTGCGTCAAGAAATCGTATTGTTCATCATGGGTGGCGTGTTTGTTGTTGAAACATTATCAGTGATGTTGCAGGTTGGTTGGTACAAATATACTAAGCGAAAATTTGGGCAGGGCCGTCGTATTTTTCATATGGCGCCCTTGCATCATCACTTCGAAGTTAAAGGTTGGAAAGAAACTCAAGTGGTCGTTCGGTTCTGGATCATCAGCATGATGTTGGTATTAATTGGCTTATCGGCACTCAAAATACGATGACCCATATCAGTCCCGAAACCCTCGTTCAGGCACAGCGCACACTCATACTTGGTTTGGGTGAGACGGGTGATGCTGCCGCACGTTGGTTGGCCCGTTGCTTAAAGCCTTTGCGTTTGGTTGATACACGTGAAAACCCCAGGGGTGTGGAAGCTTTGCGTGAAGCATTGGGTTCGCACGATGTGCAGTGGGCCTTAGGTCAGATAGACTTGTCGAATGCATTGTTGAAAGATGTGGATGCTGTTGTGATCAGCCCTGGGTTGTCGCCACATCATCAACCTATTGCAGCCTTTGTTCAGGCTGCACGCGAAATGGGCATTGAGATTATTGGTGAAATCGAATTATTTGCTCGTGCAATAAATGAATTAAAAATAACTCAAAACTACCAACCCCACATACTTGGGGTGACGGGCACTAATGGTAAAACAACGGTTACAGCCTTGACGCGTTATATGCTTGAGGCGGCAGGTATGACAGCGCGTGCAGCGGGCAATATAAGCCCTAGCGCATTGACAGCCCTCATGCGGGCACTTGATGATGAGTCATTACCAGATGTCTGGGTGCTTGAGTTGTCGAGTTTTCAGTTGCACACCTTAACGTCTTTGCATTTTGATGCAAGTGTTGTGTTGAATTTGACACAAGATCATCTTGATTGGCATATTGATATGCAAGATTATGCTGCCGATAAGGCACGTATCTTTGCACACAGTGACCTCTGCATCGTTAACCGTGACGACGCAATTGTCATGGCGATGGTTAAGTCCTTAACGGCAACAACCGTTCGCTCTTTTGGGCGTGATGCCCCCGTATTGACTCATGATGTTGGCATGATCTACGAAGCAGGCATACGTTGGTTAGTGAGTGCCGAACCATTAGATTTTGAAGACGAACCTAACCCCACTGCTCGCCGTAAAAAGAACGCACCTGAACCGATGCGTCAACCCGGTCGTTTAGTGCAGCTCATGCCAGTTGATGCGCTCAAACTAGTCGGTTTGCATAATGCGATGAACGTTTTGGCAGCCCTTCAGCTTGGGCGAAGTGTGGGTGCCGGGTTTGCACCCATGCTCAGAAGCGCAACAGAATACTTTGGTGAACCGCACCGCATGTGTTTTATTCGCACCGTAAGAGAAATCGATTTTTATAACGATAGTAAAGGTACTAATGTTGGTGCAACGGTAGCGGGTATTGAAGGCCTTGATCGACGTATGGTTTTGATTGCCGGAGGGCTTGCTAAAGGGCAAGACCTGACGCCACTTTTGCCCGCCATATCAAAATTTGTTAAAGCGGTTGTTTTGATCGGTCAAGATGCACCGCTATTTGAAGCGCTGTTGGCAGGCAGCCAAATTCAATGCGAGCAAGCAGATGATATGGAGCAGGCTGTTAGAAAATCTTTTGCACTCGCGCAATCAGGTGATGCCGTGGTGTTGTCACCCGCTTGCGCAAGTTTAGATATGTTTAAAAATTACCCACATCGTGGTGAGGTATTTATTGAAGCTGTCACTGAGCTTGCATTGACACACGGAGAGATTGTATGAGCTTCGTTGCGTCACTCACTCAAAGCAGCACGACTGTAAACCCCAATCGCACCCAGATACGGTTATATGACTTGGCCTTGGTCATGGCAGCCAGTGCGTTGGTCGCAATGGGTCTGCTGATGGTTTATTCAGCGTCAATTGCTTTGGCTGATGGCCCTAAGTACGCGAACTATGGTCGTTATTTCTTTGTGATGCGTCATTCTATTTTTGTATCCGTGGGAATTGTGGTTGCGTTACTGGTCTGGACAGTACCTTTGTCGTGGTGGCAAAAAATGACTTGGCCATTATTTGGTATCACTGCTGTATTACTTATATTGGTTTTAGTGCCCGGTATTGGCCGAGAAGTTAACGGCGCAAGACGCTGGTTGTCTTTAGGCCCCGTTAACTTTCAACCATCTGAATTAATGAAATTGGTATCTGTCTTGTTTGCAGCTGCTTATGTTTTGCGTAAACAGCATCAAATGCACAGTTTTGTACATGGATTTTTACCGATGGCGTTTGCAATGGGCTTCGTTGGCATCTTACTCTTGCTTGAACCTGACCTCGGTGCACTGATTGTCATCATGTCTATTGCAATGGGCGTTTTATTTTTGGGTGGCATTAACGCAAAAGTGTTTTCTTTTTTAGTCGTCGTTCTGATGTCGATGTTTTTACTTTTGATTTGGGCCTCACCTTGGCGACGTGCCCGATTATTTGCTTATCTTGACCCGTGGGATGATGCCAATATGTACGGTAGTGCTTACCAGTTATCGCATTCATTAATTGCGATTGGTCGAGGAGAATGGTTTGGCGTCGGGCTCGGGTCAAGTGTTGAAAAATTACATTATTTACCTGAAGCGCACACTGACTTTATTCTGTCAGTTATTGGTGAAGAATTAGGCTTTATTGGCATTAGTTTGGTTGTGGTGTTGTTTGCCATCTTGGTGTGGCGTGCATTTGAGATTGGTCGCCAATCTATTGCACTTGATCGTGTTTTTAATGGGCTCGTAGCTCAAGGCGTTGGCGTATGGTTTGCTGTCCAAGCGTTTATCAATATGGGTGTTTGCCTTGGCCTATTGCCAACTAAAGGTTTAACGTTACCTTTAGTCAGTTACGGCGGTTCAGGAATTGTCATGAATTTTGTGGCACTAGCGCTTGTTGCGCGCGCTGACTATGAAAACCGATCGATGATGTGCGGGGGTCGAGCATGACGACCAAACCGATTGCTTGGGTGATGGCTGGCGGTACAGGTGGGCATATCATGCCTGGCTTGGCAGTGGCTGAGGTCTTGACCCAACAAGGGTGGTCAATTCGTTGGTTAGGTAACCCACAAAAGATGGAAGGCAAACTCGTGGCGCAGGCTGGTTACGATATGGTGCCTGTTTATTTTGCAGGCGTGCGGGGTAAGGGTTGGCGTGATGTAGCCCGTGCACCTTTTACGTTGATCAAAGCATGTTTAACCGTTTGGCGTGAAATGTCCGTTCGTCGTCCCCTTGTCGTGTTGGGTATGGGTGGCTATGTTGCGATGCCTGGAGGCATTGTGTCTTGGTTGCGTGGCGTGCCGTTGGTATTGCACGAGCAGAACGCAGTGGCCGGTATGACAAACCGATGGCTTGCTAAAATTGCCCGAGTTGCGTTGGCCGGCTTTCCAAAAGCGCTTGCAGGTGCAAAGGTTGTGGGTAACCCCGTTAGAGCTTCATTGCTAATGCTGGATAGCCCTGCGCAGCGTTACTCAGTTCATCAAGGCCCCTTAAAGTTGCTGGTCGTCGGTGGCAGTTTGGGTGCCACCGCTTTAAATAAAGTGGTGCCTGAAGCGCTATCTTTGATGCCCGTGTCACAGCGACCCATTGTCATACATCAAGCGGGTACACAACATATTCAGGCTTTACAGTTGGCCTATCAGCAGGCTCAAGTCGATGCAACGTGTACCGCTTTTATAGATGACATGGCGAGCGCCATGTCACAAGCCGATCTCATGATTTGTCGTGCAGGGGCTATGACTGTTGCCGAAGTGGCCGCTGTGGGTTTAGCCGCACTATTTGTGCCATTTCCTCATGCAGTTGACGATCATCAAACCGACAACGCTAATTTTTTAGTCAAACAAGATGCCGCCTGGATGTGTCAACAATCGCAACTAACGGCCAAGTGGCTGGCGCATTGGCTAAGTGAGTGTGATCGTAAGCGCTTAGAGCAAGTGGCTATTCGTGCGCACGCGTGTGCCAAAACAGATGCGGCTCAACAGATTGCTGCGCAATGCGTATTGGTTAGCGGGGTGCATACATGAAATATCGCATTCAACATATTCACTTTGTGGGTATTGGCGGTTCAGGAATGAGCGGTATTGCTGAGGTTTTACACAACTTAGACTACAAAGTGTCTGGTTCAGACTTGGCTGAAAGTCATGTAACAAAACGTTTGGCTTCTTTAGGTATAGATATACATATTGGCCATGATGCACACAACATTGATGGTGCTGATGCCATTGTGACATCAACTGCAGTCACCAGCCATAATCCTGAAGTATTAGCTGCCCGCCAAGCAAATGTACCCGTCGTGCCACGCGCAATGATGTTGGCCGAACTCATGCGGCTTAAACGCGGTATTGCAGTAGCCGGTACGCATGGCAAAACAACGACAACCAGTTTGGTTGCGAGCATATTTGCTGCGGCAGGCCTTGACCCCACCTATGTCATTGGTGGGCGACTGAATTCAGCCGGTGCAAATGCAAAGTTAGGACAGGGTGACTACATTGTTGTCGAGGCTGACGAATCAGATGCCTCATTTTTAAATTTGTTGCCAGTCATGGCCATTATTACAAATATTGACGTTGACCATATGGACACCTATGGTCACGACGTGACACGACTTAAGCAAGCATTCATTACCTTTGCACAAAACTTACCCTTTTATGGCTGTGCTGTCGTGTGTAGCGACGATCAGCATGTTAAAGAAATCATCCCATTTATTTCTCGCCCTGTTATCACATATGGGTTTAATGAAAACGCTCAAGTTCGCGCCACTGACGTGACTGCTGTTGGTACAAAAATGACATTTAATGTGCATCGTTCGTTGAGGGGTGTTTCGACTCATCCTTTTGCCGTGACATTAAATTTACCCGGCCTACATAATGTAAAAAACGCACTTGCTGCAATCGCAATTGCTTCAGAGGTCGGTGTTGAAGAAATTGAAATTGCACAAGCTTTGGCGAATTTTGATGGGGTGAATCGTCGTTTTACCCGTGTGGGCGATTTTCCTGCAAAACAGGGCGGTACCTTTACAGTGATTGACGATTACGGTCATCACCCCGTTGAAATGGCTGCCACGCTTGAGGCGGCAAGAGGCTCATGGCCTGAGCGGCGCATTGTTCTAGTTTTTCAGCCTCATCGCTACACCCGCACACGAGATTGTTTTGAATCGTTTGTGCAAGTGCTGAGTCGTGCCGATCAATTAATTTTGACATCTGTTTACCCAGCGGGCGAGGCACCCATTGTTTCAGCTAACGCTCAGGTTTTAGCAGAGCGTGTAAAAGAAGTGGGTCAAGTCAACCCAGTTTTTGTTGAAGATGTGACGGCGTTGCCTGATGCTATTCGCGCTATTGCGCAGGCAAACGATATCGTAGTGATTATGGGTGCCGGTTCAATTAGCCGTGTGCCCGCTTTGATGGAGGCCTCACGATGATGGTGACATTTCGTAAAGTAGGTGTTTTGTATGGTGGTCGCTCGGCAGAACGCGACGTTTCGCTGATGTCGGGTCGCGCCGTTTGTGATGCCTTACAAAACCAAGGTGTCAACGCGCATCTATTCGATACAGGCAAACATAGCTTGGCTGAATTGGTTGCTCAAAATTTTGAAGCGGTATTTATTGCCTTGCATGGCCGTTATGGTGAAGNNTATACCGGCAGTGGTCCCATGGCGTCTAGTCTGGCAATGGACAAAATAATGACCAAGCGCGTATGGCTTGAGTTGGGCTTGCCTACCCCCGCCTACCGTGAAATTAAAACGTCATCTGATTTAGAGGGTGTTGAGCAGGCAATAGGGTTGCCATTCATTATGAAGCCCCCGCACGAAGGGTCAACCCTTGGCCTAGTCAAGGTGCAGCAATCAAGTGAAATTCAAATAGCCTATAAAAAAACCAAACAGTTCGATGATTTGGTTTTAGCTGAGCAATTTATAAAAGGTCGAGAGTTTACCGTTGCACTGTTGGGTGCGTCACCGCTTAATAAAAAACCACAGGCTGAGGTCGAAGCCTTGCCTGTGATTGAAATCGTTGCGCCTGGCGGAAATTACGATTACGAACATAAATATTTCTCTGANNGATCAGTTGTCACAACAGATGAAAAAATTGTCTGTGCAAGCTTTTACTGCCTTACGTTGTGAAGGTTGGGCGCGCGCTGACATCATGCTTGATGCAAATGACAAGCCATGGTTGATAGAAATCAATACCTCGCCAGGCATGACCAGCCACTNNTGAGTTTTGAGCAACTATGCGTGCATATTTTGAGTCAAGCACGTTGCAAAGTGGGTCAATCAAATCGCATTCATCTGGGCGAGGGTAAATAGACCATGTGGAACGAGGCACGCATCATTAACGCTTTAGCCAACTCGCTGGTGATCTTGGCTCTTTTAGCGTTATTAGTAGGCGGAATTTTTTGGTCCGTTCGCCTACCAATGTTTGCCTTACAGAAAATTGAAATTGTGCCGCTTCAAGGCACAAGTGTTCACCATACGACAGCCAAAGAAGTACAAAATGCATTGACAGGTCGCTTAAGCGGTAATTTTTTCACAATTAATTTGCCTCAAGCGCGCGAAGTATTTGAGACGTTACCTTGGGTTCGTTATGCTGCAGTTAGACGTATTTGGCCCAATACTTTAAGAGTGTCGATCGAAGAGCAGCAGCCCTTGGCACTTTGGAATGATACGCAAATGGTCAACACATGGGGGCAACTATTTACAGCGAACAGAGCCGCTTTAGACAACGAAGATAGTTTGCCTCAATTTGTGGGTCCTGATGGCTCAGAGCGTCTTTTGGTTCAGCGTTATGCAGAGTTAACCCGTTGGTTTGCGCCCCTAGATTTNNAGCGCTAAACGTTTGACCCTAAGTGATCGTTATGCATGGCAGGTTTCGTTATCAAACGGCATGACCCTTGACTTAGGTCGAGACCCCGGTGCTGATGCACCTGACCCGCAGGGTGGCATACCTGGCGCGCTGTCTTTTGCCCAAAGAATTGAACGATTTGTAGACGCTTGGCCACAAGCCCAGCAAAAATTGCAGGGCCGTATAGCAACCCATGCCGATTTGCGCTACCCAAATGGTTTTGCCTTAACTCTGGCGGCACTGTCAGAGCCTATTCACTCTAAAAAGAAACGTTAACGCCATGACTCGTGACATCAAAGATCTGATCGTCGCTCTTGATATCGGCACCACAAAAATTGTGGCTGTCGTTGCAGAGGTATTGCCAGAAGGGCGATTTGAAGTGCTCGGTTTAGGACAGCATGAATCGAAAGGGATGCGCAAAGGTGTCGTCGTCAATATTGAAGCGACCGTGGCTTCAATACAGCGTGCCCTTGAAGAAGCTGAGTTGATGGCTGACTGCAAAATTCGAGATGTGTACACCGGTATTGCAGGCAATCATATTCGTAGCTTTAACTCAAGCGGCATGGTGGCCGTAAAAGATAAGGAAGTGAATGCTGCCGATGTCGCACGGGTAATTGAAACAGCCAAAGCAGTCAACATACCGACTGATCAGCAAGTGCTACATGTGCTGACACAAGAATTCATTGTTGATAGCCAAGAAGATATTCGTGAACCAATTGGAATGAGTGCGCTAAGACTGGAAGTCAAAGTGCATATCGTAACGGGTTCAGTGAGTGCCGCGCAAAACATCATTAAATGCGTACGCCGTTGTGGGCTTGAAGTGCAAGACCTTATTTTGCAACCCTTGGCATCAAGCTTAGCCTGCTTGACTGCTGATGAAAAAGAGTTGGGTGTGGTGCTGATTGATATTGGTGGCGGTACCACCGACGTGGCGATATATACCGGTGGTGCAATTCGTTATACCGCTGTATTTCCCATTGCAGGTGATCAAATCACTAACGATATCGCCGCGATGTTGCGTACCCCCACCCCAGATGCTGAAGAAATTAAATTGCGCTATGGCGTGGCTAAACAGGTGTTGGCCAGCCCAGATGAAAGCGTTGAAGTACCTGGCCTTGGCGATCGTGGGCCTAGGCTGGTCAACCGTCAAGCTTTGGGTGCAGTGATTGAGCCTCGCGTTGAAGAATTGTTTGGGTTGGTACAGCAAGATATTCGCGAGCAAGGTTTTGAAGACCTGTTGGCCTCAGGCGTTGTTTTGACAGGTGGGACAGCACTAATGCCTGGCATCGTGGAATTAGCTGAAGATGTTTTCCTTAAGCCTGTGCGTGTTGCGATACCCGAGTACGACGGCAGTTTGGCTGATGTCATGCGTAACCCAAGGTTTTCAACGGTAATGGGTTTATTGGGTGAGGCACGTATTCAGCGCTTAAGGGGGCGAAAAGTGTCGCAACAAACCGGCAGTTTTTCAAAAGTACTCGCGCGTATGCGTGAATGGTTTATGAATTGAATTTTTTTGAAGTAATGAGTGGCTACATTGCACGTCTCTATTTCAGTATCGAAACGTGCTTAGGCCAAAGTAACAAAGTAAGGATGTAACGAAGTAAGGAAGTAACGAAGTAACGAAGTAA
>DITR01000061.1 GCA_002422175.1 Alcaligenaceae bacterium UBA6179 | reverse complement strand
ATGGCATCTTGAATAAATACAAAGCTGGTGAACAACCATTCATTCAAGTAATAAACTAAGCACCATAACAAGACAACACAAACAATAATTATGAGCTTTAATTTCAAATTGATCGGCTCATTGAATAATGTTGTGTTCATTTTTTTCATTTTTTTTAAGATATTTGACAGCTTTTTTAAAACAAATAAAACAAAGCTGACAATTAACTTACATTAAGAAAGTCTTTAGATATATACCTTTGTATATAAACATGACTTAGGTACTGAAGGCAAGTAAATTCAATTTTATAAAATATATTTATTATCAATTAAGTAATTAATTGATTAAATAATTAAATGATGAAATTAAATGAAATAACCATGTCACATGACATGGTTACAAAAGATACGATTTATTGACGTTTATAGTCAGTGCACGCGGCAACACTGCTCTTACGATCAGCGCTAGTAGGATGTGCATAGCAAAGCTCCATCACATCTTGACTGACCATTTCAAATGTGGCGGTTCCGTCTGTGTCGACAAAAACCCCTCTTTTCATGTCTGCTTTCAGGGCGCCAACAAGGTTTTCTTTATGATTTTTTGTTGCTAAATAACCCGAAAAATTACGCCCTTTGACTTGATCAATCACAATCGTGAATTCATTGTTAAAAAACTGAATGTTGTTCTTTTCAGTACTGTCATGATGTTGATCAGTGCCTATTACAGCGGTGTTAGACACTCCTTTCCAGGTACCTATTAAATCATTTGCATTGCCAGCCAATGCTGTACCTGTCATGACTAAAGCGCACAATGCGCCCGCTGTATATTTTATTAATTTCATTAAAACGCTCTCTATAAGTTGATAACGGAAAAAATTATACTCAAGCCACTTTAAGCTGATAGACAGGTAGACGTTTACTAAGCATAAGTAGAAAAATGTCGCAGTGAAATGAAAAAGGGCTACAGTTCGTTNNNNTATCCAACTGAGCTACGGGCGCTTTAAAGGAGAGCAGTATAGCATTTTTTTGTTAGCCTTACGGCAACACCACCTGTGGCATACGGCGCAAAATAATTTGAGCCTTACGATTTGGCCAACCAGCCGTGCGATTGAGGTCATAACGTTTGGGCGAAGGCAAAATAGCAGCTAGCCAAGCTGCCTGCCAAGGGTTCAGCCTACTAGCGGGCACATTAAAGTAATGCTGCGCTGCGGCTTCAATGCCAAACACACCAACGCCCCACTCAGCAATATTTAAATAGATCTCAAGTATGCGATTCTTATCAAGTATGACCTCTATGAGCGTAGCAATGACTATTTCTTGGGCTTTACGCCAATAACTCCGATCTGAAGATAAGAAAAGGTTTTTAGCGACTTGCATCGTGATGGTTGAACCGCCACGCTTAATGGCGCCATGCGCTAAATTTGCCCGTGCGGCCTCTTCAAGCGCTTCCCACTCAATGCCATCGTGTTGTGCGAAGCCTGAATCTTCAGAGGCTAAAACAGCTTGCTTCACATAGCGTGAAATTTGATCATAATCGACCCAAGTTTGCATGATGCTTTTAGCGGGTTGGGCATGAACTAAACGCACTCTTTCAGCATCAATAAACGCTGAGGAGGTTGGGTTGAACCATTTGTACCAAACAATATGCGAAACAATAACGAGTTGCGACCCCACAACCCACACTAAAACCCCAGCAAAAAGATAACGCCATAAGCGATTCGTCTTAAACATCAGACGATCTTAACATTGGGTTTTAGGTTGCTTGCGCTTCAAGCCAATAACTTCAGTTGACCCAGTCTTAAGACTTGCTCAACCAAGATATCGACATTACGTTGCTCAATACGGTGGTTCACCATGGCAGCGCGAATTGCAACGTGACCATTAATTGACGTTGCAGAGGGTGCCACCAAACCTGACTCATGCAGATCAGCGATGATGTCAGCATTCATCTCGTTCAGTTGATCAACTGTCACTTTATTTTTACCCCGGTAGCGAAAGCACACCACATTTAATGCAACCGGCGCCATCATTTCAAGCTCAAGCTCAGCCTCAACTTTGGTTTTTAAGTATTGGGCTAAATCGCAGGTTTTATCAATAATGCTACCCAGCTTGTCAGTGCCGTAAACTTGAATGGTAAACCAGGTTTTAAGCGCTCTAAAACCACGCGAAAGATCAGGCCCAAAATCACAAGGCCATGGTGAACCTCCCGCCAAGCCTCGTGTTTCACGTCTTAAGTAGGTTGCTGGTGACGCAAAGGTGTCATGGTGAACCGTGCCATCTCGCACAATAATAAAACCTGCATCGTAAGGCACCTGCAACCACTTATGAAAATCAAATGCAATGGAATCAGCACGTTCAATTCCTTTTAAACGTGGCGCGATCTTTTTAGACAACATAGCCATGGCACCAAATGCCCCATCAATATGAAACCAAAGGTTTTCATCGGCAGCAACCGCGGCAATAGCCTCTAAATCATCAATTGCCCCTACATCAACCGTACCTGCTGAACCCGCAATAAAGAATGGGGTTAAACCCTGAGCCCGATCATCAGCGATTGTTTGTTTAAGCTGCGCAATATTCATTTGATAATGATCATCAAGCGCAATAACACGTAAATAATCAGTACCCATGCCACACAAATCAATGGCTTGTGCAATGCAACCGTGCGCACCTGCAGAAGTGTAGGCCACAAGCTTTTTAGGGCTGTCTGCCAGACCTTGATGACGCACACTTTGCCCCAACATGCGATTGCGCGCAACTAAAACGCTAATCATGTTTGCCATGGACGCGCCTGTTACAAACAAGCCGCTGGCAGTTT
>DITR01000001.1:1380-2544 GCA_002422175.1 Alcaligenaceae bacterium UBA6179 | reverse complement strand
GTTGTTTTATTTAATTGAGCATCAACTAAAGAAGAGACTTTATTCCAATAGTCTGTGGGTGCAACAGGGGTGGCTTGGTCGATGGGTTGCCAGGGTTTGATACGTATGGCATCTTGTTCAGCAATTTCGGTGAGTAGACGTGGGTGTTGACTGGGGGGTGAGAAGTCAAGTGCCAATTGCGCGAGGCTCACAGCGCTACTGATACGATGGCTGGCTTGCATGGCACGTTGTTCGAGATCGATCGAGAAAAAAACATGTGCCCACGCAGCTAAACTTGCCAACATCAGTGCAGCGATCAAGAAAAAAGTACGTGCAAACAGCCCAATACGAAGCTTAGAGATGGCCATTCGGTACAAAAACGTAACCTAAGCCCCAAACAGTCTGTATNNTAGGGTCTGCCGCGGGCCAGTTCCATGAGTTTATCGCGCGACATCGGTACACCGGGGTTGCGGGCAAAAACCTTTAACAGTGAAAACTCACCTGTGGTGATCGCTATTTTTTTACCCTCATGGTGCAAGGTGCGACCGAGTAGACTCAATGTGAAGCCCCCAAATTGCAACGTTTCAGGCTGAAGGCTCGGCGCGCTTGGGTGTTCGTCTTGTTGCCTGCGGCGAAGTACCGCATTGATGCGGGCTAGTAATTCGCGGGGGTTGAATGGCTTTGATAAATAATCATCTGCGCCCAGTTCGAGGCCCGTGATGCGATCATGCTCTTGAGCTTTGGCTGTAAGCATAATAATAGGTGTTGTGTCTTTTACGCTACGTAGGCGTTTACAAATTGAAAACCCGTCTTCATCGGGCATCATGACATCAAGTATGAACAAATCAAAGATGTCGCGTTGCAGGTATTTTTGCATGTCTAGCGCATTTTCAGCGGCATAAACTAAAAACCCTTGCTCAGATAAATAGCGCCTCAGTAGGTCTCGTAATCTAGAGTCGTCATCAACAATTAAAATTTTGCGAGAGATGTTTTGAACGGGTTGCGAATTTGATTTATTTTCAAGCATGTTTGTTTTAAATGGGTCAAGACTTTAAATTGACCCCATGTCTGGTAGAAGGTTCATTACAATTGAAAGATGAAACCGATTTTGGCTCTTGAAACATCGACGTCGCGCTGTGGCGTGGCTTTAATTTTGCACCAACATGGTGCTGAATCAGTCGTCGT
>DITR01000001.1:0-1359 GCA_002422175.1 Alcaligenaceae bacterium UBA6179 | reverse complement strand
CAGGGCATTGGTTTTGCGTTGGGTATACCGGTGGTGCCCGTCGGCGCTTTAACGGCTATGGCTGCAGCCATGCACGCTGATTGCGGTCTACGTTTGGTGGCGCTTGATGCACGCATGCAAGAGGTCTATTTTGCAGTTTGGGCGCAATCGCCAACGGCTCAAGCAGGTCAAATTTATCCTGAAACCTTGGGTTTAATGCCGTTGCAAGCGCCCGTTTTAATTGCAGCACAAGACTTGGTGCCATTCATTTTGCAACGCTTACCCTTTTGGTTGAGGGCGCTTGATGCCTCTGTACACTTGGGGCCTGCGCAAATCGGTTTAAGCGGAAATGGGTGGCGCCTGTTAGGCGAATCAGACCAGTGGTTCGACGTGTTTAAGGCCCGTTGCAAAGCTGTTTTAGAGCCATCTCACTCGGTTAACTTGTGTGATGATACGGCCATACCCCAGGTGGCTTGGGTGGCTCGTTTAGGTGCTGCTGGCTTAAAGGCAGGTAAAGGTTTAAAGGCTGAGCAAGCGGCTCCCTTTTACTTGCGCGATAAGGTGGCTTTTACCTCGATTGAGCGTGCGCAAGGCATGGGGGGCAACCCCAAGGCGGCTGATTTGCATGCCCACGTGAGTGCCCCTACACATTTTTCGAATGACGATGTTGCCCCAGCCCGTGGGGTACCTATTTTATTGCCCATGCTTCGGGCTGATTTAAATGAGGTGGCCGAGTTAGAGCAAATGTCACAATCATTTCCTTGGTCCAGACAAAATTTTGCTGATGCTTTGGCAGCGGGTTATCCCGCTTGGGTGGTACGCAAACAAGGTGAACTGGCCGGTTTTTGCGTGGCGATGATGGCCCCTGATGACATGCACATTTTGGTGATTGCGGTTAATGCCAACAATCGACGTGACGGGTTAGGATCTTTAATGCTGAACGCGGCACGTCAGTTAGCGGTGCAATCAGGTTTAAGCCGTATTTTGCTTGAGGTCAGGCCGTCAAATGAACAAGCGTTGGCTTTTTATGATCGCAATAGGTTTGAGAAAATCGGTGTGCGCAAGGGCTATTACCCTGCTGGCAAGAATGGGCGCGAAGACGCTTGGGTACTGGCTGTACCGGCTGATCATTTCATTTCTACGGGTTCAGCATCATGAAAAAACAACGCGCAACATTTGATGTACATGTCAGCCCGTTGCAACGAGTCTGGCTTGACGTGTTGGGGGTTGATGCACCCTGGCTGGCTAAAACGAACGTTGCACCCACCGCCACAGACAAAGACAAAGACATTGTGCAGGGTGTTGCAACCAACAGGCCCCATCACGTTAAACCCAGTGTCACCTCAACAGCAGCACCCGTTAAAGATTCATCAATCAAGG
>DITR01000002.1 GCA_002422175.1 Alcaligenaceae bacterium UBA6179 | reverse complement strand
CCTGTGGTCTCAGTATCGAGCATGACCCACCTCAAAGGCTCGCAGGTGTCAGGCGTTTTTTCAGGCTTACTCAAGCCAAATAAATTAGCGAACATAATCAAGCTTTAATCGTTGTTGCATACTTTGACAGACATTAAAAGTCGCTTTTAAAACGATTCGATCTACCGGCGAAAGTGAGTCAAAAGGCAACTGATTAGCCTTTAAATATGATTGCCCCGCAGGTTGCAACAATTGAGCTTTAAGCCTCAACATTTGCAAATAATTAAAAGCGGCCACCCAATCTTTACCCTTTTGTTCATCATATTGTTTGGCTTTGGCAATCGCTAATAGCCGCTCTTCCGTTCCACGCACCTCAATGCCGAGAGCCAAGGCATAGATACGGGCAAAATCAACGATTAACGCAGTGCCGTTTACTTTAATATCAATCACCTCAACACCATCCACTTCTTTGGTGTCAATGCTACCAAACAGGGTGAGAGGTACATGCCAGCTCATGGCATTAGTGGCCAAGAAACTGATGAATCGTGGGGAATCTTGCGCCGCTTGTTTGACAAACTCTTTGACGGGTTCGAGCAATGTTTGCTCACCAAACAAACCTCGAAAATCAAAGAAAATACTGGCATCAAGTAAGTCTTGTGGTGTGCCACCATTGATCCATTCAGCGCAGCGCTTTAACCATTCTTTTTGACGCATCGCGTAATAAGGGTTGCTGGCCATCACATTACCCTTACAGAGCGGAAACCCACACGCGTCTAACGCTTCGTTAACGGCCTTAGCAAAGGTTAGGTAAGCCTTCATTTCCTCGTCTGTTAGATCATCAGCTAACACCATGCCGTTATCTTGATCAGTCGAAATAGTTTGTTCGCCACGACCTTCAGAACCCATTGCGAACCAAACAAATTTTTTCGCATCAACTGGGTGTTGATGCATGATCAATCTGATCACATGTTCAGTGAGCAGATCATTGAGGTAACTGATCATGCTGGTTAAGCGTTGACCTGACACCCCTTGACCCAGCAAATTTTCAGCATAACTACGAATGTTTTTGGCACACTGTGCAAGTGTCTTGATCTCAGTTGCTGCACGAATAGCCGACGAGATATTGCTAGTTGAAAACCGCTGTAAAGAAAATAGATCACGCTCTGAAACCAAACCTATGACTTTGCCATTTTTTAATACCGGCAAGTGTCTTATCTTTTTATCAAGCATTAAATGGCTTGCTTCTTCAATTGAATGATCAAACTCAAGCGATTGAATCGGTTTAGACATGACATCAGCAATGGGTTTTGATAAATCAATCTGACTTAAAACAATTCGTTTCAAAATATCATGTCGAGTCAAAATACCAAGCGGCTGTTGACTTTCATCCGTCACTAAAATTGATCCAATTTCATTTTTATCCATCATTTCTAGGGCTTCTTTGATGGGATGATTAGGCAATACCATTATGGGAGGACGTAAGGGCAAAGACCCTAATGTATTGTGATGCAACTGCGAGGCATAGGCTTGGGACGCAAAACTCATGCGCATATCATCTTGTGACTTTTGTAATATCGTTTTGAAATGATTTTTTATAAAATCAAGAAAAGGCGGTGACTTAATATTAAGTTCATCAAACGCGTCTTCAGGCAAGAGCAAACAAAAACAATCACCCCTGGCAGAATAGCTACTTGATACCGCTCTTTTAGTGAGTATGGCACCCACTGAAAAAAGCTGACCCGCCTCAACTTCAAAATCAACTATTTGATTTTTTGACACCACCCGCTTACCCAACACCGTACCTTGACGTAACAAATAGAGGTATTTTGGCACCCCATTGTCAGGGGCGAGTATGACTTCACCCGGGGCAAAATAAGCCTCTTGTGACGACTTAATAAAAAAATTAACGTCATGCACTTGCATGGCTGAAAACGGCAACTCAGCCATCAACTGTTGCGCTAAATTTTTTACCAAACTTTGGGAAGAACTTAATTTAGTGTTGTTATCAGTCATCATTCTTAACCTTCATTTATTACAAGCCTACCGCAAAGTAGGTCTAAACGCTCTGTTTTTAACGCATGGTTAAGCCCGGCGCAAGCTTTGAGTCAGCCTCATGTCAGTTTTAAAAAATATATCTCCAATACTAGTTGTTTCCCTAATATCTACTAATAGTGAAAATGCTTACAGTTCGCAAGGCAGTGAAATAAAAATAGCAAGATTTACATAAATGTTAAGGAGGCTCTATGGAACATCATGATCATGACGCCCATGCATATTGGCGTGCAACTAAAGGCTTACTGATTAAAGTACTCATCGTTTGGGCAGTCGTGTCTTATGGCGCAGGCATTTTCTTTGCTGAGTGGTTAAATCAATTTCAAATCGGCGGTTACCCCGTCGGGTTTTGGTTTGCCCAACAAGGCTCAATTTATGTGTTTATTTTCTTGATTTTTTGGTACCGCAAGAAGATGAACGATATCGACCGTCAGTTTGACGTCGACGAAAAATAAAGGGGCAAATAATGGAACTTCAAACCACAATTTATATCGTTGTAGGGATTACATTTGCCCTATATATTGGTATTGCTGTTTGGGCGCGAGCGGGCTCAACCAGTGAGTTTTACGTAGCAGGCGGTAACGTTGGCCCAGTTATGAACGGTATGGCAACAGCAGCTGACTGGATGTCTGCCGCTTCGTTTATTTCTATGGCAGGCTTGATTGCTTACATGGGTTATGGCGGCAGCTTATTCTTGATGGGCTGGACAGGTGGCTACGTATTGCTTGCTTGTTTGTTAGCACCCTACTTGCGTAAATTCGGTAAATTCACCGTACCGCAGTTCATTGGCGACCGTTTCTACTCAAAATCAGCCTCGACCTTAGCGGTTGTTTGCTTATTAGTCGCTTCAATCACCTACATTATTGGTCAAATGACCGGTGTGGGCATTGCATTTTCACGCTTCTTAGGTGTTTCAAGCTCTACCGGCATTTATGTGGGTATGGCGATTGTGTTTGCCTATGCCGTGTTTGGTGGCATGAAAGGCATTACCTACACCCAAGTCGCGCAATACATCGTTTTGATTTTGGCATACATCATTCCTGCCATTTTCATTTCGTTGTCACTCACTGGCGTAGCCATTCCGCAGTTAGGTTTGGGTTCAAACATGACGGGTAGCGATAAGTCATTGTTAGTGACTTTAAACAGCGTTGTAACAGATCTAGGCTTCGGTGAGTACACCACATCTCTACCAGGTAGCAAGCTCAATATGTTCTTGTACACCTTGTCATTGATGATTGGTACAGCCGGTTTGCCGCACGTCATTATGCGATTCTTTACAGTTAAAACAGTTGCTGACGCACGTTCATCAGCGGGTTGGTCATTAGTGTTTATCGCTTTACTTTACACAACAGCACCTGCTGTTGCAGCGATGGCTCGTATGAACCTTCACGCAACCATTACACCGACGGTCATGACCACAGGTGACGTGTTTGGTAAAGACTCTTCGATCGCTTATGAAAACCGCCCTGATTGGTTCAAGCGCTGGGAAGTCACCGGTTTGTTAAAGTTCCAAGACAAAAATGGTGATGGTCGTATTCAGTACTACAACGACGCTTCCAAAAATGCTGAATTCAACAAGAAAGTGACTGAAGCTGGCTGGAAAGGTAATGAGCTCTCTGTGAACCCCGACATTATCGTGTTGGCTAACCCAGAAATTGCACTATTACCTAACTGGGTGATCGCCTTGGTTGCTGCCGGTGGTCTAGCCGCTGCGTTGTCAACTGCTGCAGGCTTGCTGATGGCCATTTCATCTGCGATTTCACATGACTTGGTGAAAAACGTTTTTGCGCCAAATATCAGTGAAAAAGGTGAGTTGATGACCGGCAAGATTGCGATGGCTGCTTCGATTGTGGTGGCAGGTTATCTGGGGCTTAATCCGCCTGGGTTCGCCGCGGGTACAGTGGCTTTGGCATTCGGTATTGCTGCCTCGACCCTGTTCCCTGCCATCATGATGGGCATCTTCTCTAAGAAGATGAACAAAGAAGGCGCTATGGCGGGTATGTTAGCCGGCTTGATCGTCACACTATTCTATGTGTTTGCACACAAAGGCCTCTTCTTCGTAAAAGGCACAGAGTTTGTAAGCTTCGTAGGCGGTACAAACGGTTTCTTCGGCGTCACACCTGAAGCATTTGGTGCTGTCGGTGCTGCGGTCAACTTTATTGTTGCCTTCGCAGTTGATAAGGTCACCAAAGAGCCACCAGAGCATATTCAGCAAATGGTCGAAAACGTTCGTGTACCCCGCGGTTCGGGTGTTGTGACGGGCGCACACTAAGCCATTCATATCAGCTCAAAGTTTAAGGTCTGTCTTTCCCCAACTTTGAGCTGAACTGAACTGTTTAATGTTTTAAACTGAACCCTGATGGCACATCGCTGTCAGGGTTTTTTATTTGCGGAGTGCAGTATGCTTTTTGACGTTAGCATGGCCATCACGTGGTTATTGTTTATTGCAGTTTTCCCAATTTCTTTTTTTTGGTTTCGTCGCGCTTGGCGCATATTCATTAAAAAAGATTACTCCGAGGTCGCTTTATCACGAGGCGTTCCACCCCCTCGCCCTGAACGTTTTGCCCTCTTCGCGGGTGCGACCAATTTAATTGGTGGGTTAATCATGGTTTATGTGGTTTTTTCAGTGGTGGTTTTAGCTTCGCCTTACAGCACTTGGTCAGCCATAGCCGGTTCAACTATCTGGATGAAACTCATTTTTGATTTCATCTTGAGTCGCCATGCACGCTTAATTAGCAAACCTTAGGAACACATCAATCATGCCTAGCAGCCACGCAGATCGTAATGAACAACCTCTCATTAACGACATACGTTTGCTAGGTAGGCTTTTAGGCGACGTGGTACGCGAGCAAGATGGTAAGGCTACATTTGAGCTAATTGAACGCATTCGTAAACTTTCAGTGGCATTCAGGCGCGATAAAAACACCCTTGCTGACCGAACACTTAAACAACTACTTAAAAAACTGTCTGCCGACCAAACGGTTAGTGTGATTCGTGCTTTTACCTACTTTAGTCATTTAGCCAATTTAGCTGAAGACCGCCATCACATTAGACGTCGTCAATTTCATGAGCGCGCCGGTAACGTTCAAAATGGTAGTTTGGCGCTTGCGCTTGAACGCGTGCACGCGGCTGGTATTAAAACGCCCGTCATTATGCGTCGCCTGCAAAAAAGCCACATCTCGCCCGTTTTAACAGCGCATCCAACCGAAGTTCAGCGTAAAAGCATTCTTGATGCCGAGCGCGCTATTGCGCAGTTATTAGCCCATCGCGATGACATCGCCAACCGTCCAACCGATCAAAAGCAAAAAATTGAACTTCAGATCAATGAACAAGCCATTAAAACGCGGGTTCTACAACTCTGGCAAACGCGCTTACTGCGCTTCACTAAACTGACTGTTGCCGATGAAATTGAAAACGCACTGAGTTATTACGAATCAACCTTTCTCACTGAAATCCCAGTTTTATACACACAGCTTGAAGACATGTTGGGTCGTCAAGACGTGGCCTCTTTCTTGAAAATGGGTAACTGGATAGGCGGTGACCGTGACGGCAACCCCAACGTCAACGCTGAAACGTTGCGTTTTGCACTCAAAAAACAATCTGAAGTCGCATTACGCTTTTATTTAACGGCATTACACCGTTTGGGTGGTGAGTTATCCATGTCAGCCATGCTGATGCCCGTTGATGGGGCGATGCAAGATTTAGTTAACCGATCACCCGATCGCAATGCTCATCGTCAAGACGAACCCTACCGGCGCGCTCTAACAGGTATGTATGCCCGTTTAGCCGCCACACTTAAGTTGCTCACGGGTGGTGAGGCCGCACGCCACGCTATCGAGCCACAAGACCCCTACCTGACGTCTGAAGCCTTGCTTGATGATTTAAAAATCATGCATCAGTCGTTGATCAATAATCGTAGTGAACTGTTGGCACAACATCGTCTGGTACCGCTCATGAGAGCGGTTGATGTCTTTGGGTTTCATTTGGCAACGGTCGACCTACGACAAAGCTCTGATCAACATGAGAAAGTCATTACTGAACTTCTCGCCACAGCGGGCATGTGTGCTGACTATCGTCAACTAAGTGAATCAGAACGTGTCGTTTTACTCACAAATTGTTTAAACGATGTACGTGCCCTGAGCGTGCCGCGAGCGAGCTATAGTGAACACACACAATCTGAATTAGGCGTATTTGAAGCGGCCCGCCAGATGATTGATAAATTTGGTCACCCCGCTATTCGCCAATATATTGTTAGCCATACCGAAACGGTTAGTGACTTGCTTGAAGTGTATGTTTTACAAAAAGAAGCGGGCTTATTTGAAGGCACACTTTCCCAACCCAAACAATCGCAATCAAAACAGCCCGCTCATTGCCAGTTGCTAGTTGTGCCATTGTTTGAAACGATTGACGATTTAGCGCGGGCACCAGAGATTATGGCGGCTTTATACGCCATACCTGGTATTGCAGCCATGGTGCAAAACAGTGGTGGCGAGCAAGAAATTATGCTGGGCTATTCAGACAGTAATAAAGACGGTGGCATTTTTACCAGCAACTGGTCACTTTACCGCGCTGAAGTTGCCTTAGTTGATTTATTTAAAAAGCTTTCAAAGCCTCGCCCCATCACACTTCGTTTATTTCATGGCAGAGGCGGCACGGTAGGGCGCGGTGGTGGCCCCAGCTATTCAGCTATTTTGGCGCAACCACCCGGTACCGTTCAAGGTCAAATTCGACTTACCGAGCAAGGTGAAACCATTGGTGCAAAATATGCAAACCCTGACATTGGT
This sequence comes from Alcaligenaceae bacterium UBA6179, assembly GCA_002422175.1. Lineage (GTDB taxonomy): Bacteria > Pseudomonadota > Gammaproteobacteria > Burkholderiales > Burkholderiaceae_B > Algicoccus. Next base: position 16,419 of record DITR01000002.1, on the reverse strand, counting down.
CGGCGCAACCTTGAAACTCTGGTTGCCGCAACCCTCGAGGCAACGCTACTGGCCCCTAAAGATTCTGTACCACAAACATTTATAGAAGCCGCCGAGCTGATTTCGGCCTACAGCCTTGAAGCATACCGGGGGCTTGTATATGAAACCAAAGGCTTTGCACAGTTTTTCTTTGAGTCAACGCCGATTCGTGAAATTGCCAAACTGAATATCGGTTCACGGCCGGCTGCCAGACCTAAGGCTGGTCAACCCAGTGAGCGCATTGAAGATTTACGCGCAATACCTTGGGGCTTTAGCTGGGGGCAATGTCGCCTCAATTTACCCGGCTGGCTGGGTTTTGGTGCGGCCATTGATCGGTTTGTTCACAACCACCCTACTTTAAGTGCCAAACAAGCTGAAGAGCTCTTAAAGCATATTCATCAGCAGTGGCCTTTTTTTGAAACATTGGTATCAAATATTGACATGGTCATGGCCAAAAGTGATTTGGCATTGGCCTCACGATATGCCGACTTAGTGACCAACAAACGCCTTAGCCAACAAATTTTGCTAAAAATTCAAACACAATGGGACCAAACCCGTCGCGCCTTAACCCTGATTACCGGCCATAAACAGTTGTTAGCTACCAACCCTGCACTTGAAAGATCAATACGACACCGCTTTGCTTATATTGACCCACTACATCACTTACAAGTAGAGCTCATACAGCGGTTTCGTCGTGATCAAACTCAAACCAAAACCGAAACCGACGACAGAACCAAGCGTGGCATTCATATCGCCATTAATGGCATTGCCTCGGGTTTGCGCAATACGGGCTAAGTCAATTCTTTATTTAACCGCTTATGTATACGCCTGACCAGTCGCCAGACTGCAAAAATAACGAAGGGTATAGAAATACCTGCAGCGATTTCAGGCTTTACAGGAAAGCCTGCCCCTTGAGCCGCCTTTGCCAAATACAAAACAAGACTCACGACATAATAGGAAATGGCTGCAATAGATAAGCCCTCAACCGTTTTTTGCATACGCAACTGCAAAGCTTGACCACGCGTCAACTTTTCTAAGAACGCTTGATTTTGGTCCTCAGCCGCAATATCAACTCGCGTTCGCAACATTGAACTGGTTCGCGAAACCCGTTCGGCAAGCGACATCAAACGCTCTGATGTAGACGCGACCGTTGCTATGGCGGGTGACAAGCGGCGGCGCATGAACTCACCAATGGTTTGCGTACCGACTACAGGCTTTTCACGTAGTTCAGTAATACGTTGGCTCACGATTGCATCATAAGCTCGTGTTGCAGAAAATCGGTAAAAATTTAAGGCAGTGGCTTGTTCAACACGCGCTGCAAGCGAAATCAGTTCGTCTAATAATTTTTGATCTGGCGTATCTTTGTCTTCCAACAAAACAGTCATAGATGCCAATTGCTTTTCAGCTGCTGTGAGTTGCGGGCTTAACGCTTTAGCCACAGGCAAACCTCTTAAGGCCATCATGCGATAGGTTTCGACTTCCAGCACGCGCTGCACCACTCGACCGATGCGCGTGGCACTACTACCAGAAGGCGCAAAAATTAAAAACCGCTCAAAACCTGATTCATCGATCAGAAAATCTGAAACCGCAAGCGAGTGACCATCTACACCAATCAATGAAGCCACAATAGGGTTTTGCCCCAACCATTGACGTGCCGCATTTAAGGTGGATTGCATATCAGTAAGTGGGTCTGGCAAAATCATGACGCGGGCAGCGACAAAGGTGCGCCCAGGTATGCTTGCCAACCAACCTGGGGGCAAAATTTCAAGCCCAGCCGCAGGTTGCGAAATCGCTTCAAAAGCCTTTTCAGCTGTAACGGTTTGATACACAACATAGCGGGTAAATTCAGTGTGCTTTTCCCACTTTAAAACCCCATTTGCAATTGGAATTTGTATGAACTGATCATGTAATTTGTCTGCTGAAAGCCCCGCCATGTTGGGTAACTGTTGCAAATGTTGGCATGCTTGCTCACTCGTCACACCATCGTTAAACACGGCAACGTAATGCACAATCGCGGGCAGGCTCACTTCAGCAGTGGGTCTAGAGTGCACCTCGTTGTGCAGCGTTAAACGCAACGCATCATCGGCTGGAATAAAGGGTGATTGTGTAAGCATTATTTTGGGTCAGTTAATGTGGGTAAGTGCCCCTGAAAACCGGCTTCAGGTAACGATTCAACATAAACAGATTGACTTGGGAATGCAAACCCAGCACCTGTATTTTCAACAATTTTTTTAATTTCGTATGCAAGGTTTTCTTTGCATATCAACCACTCACCCCATACCTTAGTATAAGTAAAGGTATAGATCATTAAATCAATTGAACTGGGGCCAAACTTGTCAACCCTAACAAACAACGAGGCTTTAGGGGGTTGTACGAAATCAGGCGTAGTATTTAAATACTGTTGAATTTGGTCTCTTATGGCTCGAAGCTGCTCAAGCGTCGTGCGGTATTCAAGATTGATTACCCAGCTGATACGACGATAAGTCATGTTACTGAAGTTCGTCACGGCATTGTCAGACAGCTTTTGATTGGGTACATAAACAGGTGAGGCATCAAAGCGACGCACCATGGTTGAACGAAAACCAATGTGTTCAACGGTACCTTCCACAACACCTTCAGCTAAGATCCAATCACCAATATGAAACCTTTTTTCAATTAGTATGCACAGACCGCCAATTAAGTTTTTAAATAAATCCTGCGCGCCCAATGCGACCGCTACACCAAATAAACCTAGACCAGCAATAATTGGGGCAACCTGAATACCCCACATTTGCAATATGGTTGCCGCACCCACCGCCACAACAACCCAACGTGAGCCGGTGATGACCCATGCAACCATTTCAACAGACAAAACTTTTTCAAGCCGCTTTAAGATCTGTTTCATGGGCACAATGCTGTTATAAAGGCCCCAAAAAATGACGTAAGCAACTAAAGACTTGACTAAGTTATTGGCCAATTGGTCGGGCATACCTTTGAGATCAATTGCATTTAAAGCGAAAAATATACCCAGCACGACAAATAGCAAGCGAATGGGGCCAGCCAACACATCAACAAGCTGGTCATCAAGCGTCGTTTTACTTTTTGCCACCCAACGTCGCAATGCGCCCAGTACGAGTTTGGTAAACAAACCCCTGAGCGTATAGAAAACCAAAAAAATTGCCGCCGCTAGCAAAACATGACCGATGGAATAACCCAACACACCCGTTTTCCAGACCTCTAAAAAAATATTCCAAAATTCTATAAACTGGGAATTGATGTTTTGCATCGGGTTTTGCATCGGTATAGCTCCTTCAATAATCACCGTGCAAAGGCATGACACGGTTTTAAAAACTTACTTCACATTCTACAAACCCAAGTACTTTTAAGAACAGTTTAATAATTGGGAACAGACGCATTACTCTAGAGCATATACGGCATGTTAAACAAAACATCTGTTGTATTTTAGTAAATTAAGTTTCAGATCAATTTTTTAATGTGAAAGACCCTCATTAAAGCGCAACAACCGCTAAAATGAATGATAATTTCATTTTTACACGCATACCCAAACGGTTTAACGATCTTATTAATCGTCAACAATAAAATATTTATATATAAAAACGATTAGTCCTCAAATGAAACCCACTGGTTTGCTAACCAAACAAAGTTTGTTTGTCATCATCGCTTTGCTGTTTACAGCCAGCTTTGCTGTGTCACTTTGGATGGCGTTTTATGTACCCATTTACGAAGATGAAACCGCCTGGAAGCTATTAAGCAGCCGACTATTTATTGATCAAGGCAAAATAGTCTATTTATTTGCACAGTGTAATCAGGGCTATTGGCTTGATATACCACTCACCTGGTACCCCATGCTTTGGCTCGATAGCGTGATTTATGGTGATGCCAGCAACCCAGCATTCCTGCGCACCATGGGGTGGCTCGGGTTTGTTGCTCTCATGAGTAGCTGGGTCGTCATACTACGTACCACCTCCAAACTATCATGGTTAACATGCAGCCTGCTGATTGCCGCATTTTTTTCATTCGGCGTGACCCCGTTCGTTATGGTGTTCAACAGGCCCGAGCAACCCTTGCTGATTTGGCTCACTATCTTGCTGCTGATCACGCTTTGGTTCGATTCTCGACCGCTTAAAACATACTTTAGTAAAGCCCTCATCACTGCACTTTTTGCATTGTTCAGTTGCCTTATGGCTGCGACGCACCCCAAGGGCTTGTTTTTCTTTCCGCTCATTTTGTTAGCGTGGTGGCGCTGTGTCAGGTGGTGGCCAGCCGGCCTGCCGCTGCTTGGGGTTATGGGCTGGACAGCGTTTGAAACAAAACATATTTGGTATTTACGTACAGCCTGCGAGGAATTTTCAGGGCTAAGCGAAATGTTGAAAAGGTTAACACTGCGACCAAAACAATTGTGGCAAGAGCCATTTGTATTTATTGATGGTGTATTAACCAACCTTCAACACTCAACGCAATACGTTTCACAAATGGCGTTTAAGAAATCATATATTAGCGACTGGTTGCCACCTGTTGAAACTGCATTTAATCAAATATCAATAGCTTGGGTTTCACAATTTATAATATGGTTGCCCATTGCATTGGTGGTAATAATCATATTTTTAAATATTGCACACCATGCTTATGCAAAGCCACGCGGCATACATTACTGGCCCATTGCAGTATTTTTATTGCTGTCACTCATGGTCATCATGAGTTTTCAAACAGCTAAAAATTTTTACGAATCAACGCTGATCTGGCCACTTTTACTTCTTATCGCTATTTATACCTTTAAGGGTTCAGAGCAAGTTTGGAGCAAACGTTTAATTGGTTGGGTATTACCTATATTGCTGATGGCAGCCATATTGAGCGGTTATGTGCGTTATGAACTCTTTTTTACACCAGCAAAAATATGGCAGCAAACTCAAGCTCAAGGCGAACCTTTCGATATTGACGCATTACAACGCTTTGCAAAATCACAATGCAACATTGAACCCAACACACCGAGTCTAGCGCTGGGGTTTTTGACCTATGCCGCGTTCTATCAACACCCTAAGCCGATTTTTTTAACTTACAGTTCTGGTTGGTGGGGTATAGAAGCAAGCTTTGCACAAACCATGAGCAAAAGAGAGGCCGGTGGTTTAGTGACTCGTTGCATTGACTTACCTGAAGAAACCAAAGCCCTAGCAAAGCAGCAAGGGCAATTTTGTTGTGTCAGTGGTGCAGACTTAAGAAACTTAATTAATATGCAACCCATTCACAAATGATTGTTTTTTTGTAAAACTAAAAATAAAGAGCTGCCCCAAGGCGTCGTAAGAGATACTGCACGCTCAGCCGCACAAAGTTTGCCCAACACCTGATTGACTAACGGGTTGGGTAACGCCAAATCAGACTTATATACCGCTGAATGGTCAACGGCACGACGCATTTTTTTTTGTACCACACGTGTTGCCCAAATTATGGGTGACAGTATAAAGGGCCAGTAGCGTGCTTGAATCACCTCAAAACCATTTCTTTTAATAAATGGCAAAAGTGTTGTTTTAGAAAATCGCTCAGTAATACCGACTGCTAAATCGTGGTTACCCTTAAAAGCATCTAAGGCCGGTACATTCATAATCATGATGCCATTTGGTTTTAACAAACTTAAGCAAGATTTAAAAAACTCGATGCGTTGGTCAACCGTTAAATGATAGAGCGTATCGTTATTTATCATCACATCAAAAGACTGAGGTGGTGCAAACTGTGACAGGTGATTTAAATCACCTAATTTTGCATTTAAACCCCGATTTTTGGCATGTGCTACTGCATCGCTTGATAAATCAAAGCCTTGAGCGTGGGTAAACCCCGCCTGCTTTAACGCCATAAGCAGACCACCTGTACCACAACCCGCATCAAGAATAGATAATTTATTATTTCGCTCTGCAATGATCAACTGTGAATCATTGAAAGGCGCTGAGTCGCTAATCTGCTGTGTGCCATGAATATGCTGTAAGTGATTTAAGTGCTGTTGCACGTTACTGTACTTTTGTATCGCCTGAATCACTTGGCTATGCAAGGTTTTATACCACCAATGCTGCGACTCAACCGCGGCCATGATGTCGTATTCATGACGTTTACCGATCATGTGGCACCGCAAAAACCCAATACTTCTGAATAACAAATGACAAGAGGGTGATCACAACAATCGCAATCATTTGGCCGTGTAACGGGTCAAGTGTTAAAACCTCAACAAGTAAACTTAAAAAAAGAGAATTGAGTATAAAAATAACAGCATATGAACTGATATATTTGGGTAAGCTTTTACCCTGATTTTTGACTTGTTGGAAGGTAAAACGCTTATGCGTGGCATAACTTAAGAAGACACCAACGGCATAAGCCAACATCAGTGCGAGGGTGTAGTGCAGTTGCCCAACTTTAAAAAACAAAGCAAATAAAACGTACCCAAAGAGCGTATTGAAGCCACCCACAATCAGAAAGACTAAAAAACGTGAGTCAATTAATTGACGCAGTATCTGCTTCATTCAAAGCCTAATCATGATAAATAATCGCTTCGATATTGCTTAAAATATTCAAGGGTTTGTTTTAAACCATCTGCCAAATCAACTTTGGGTTGCCAGCCAGTACGCTCAACGAAGGCACTAAAATCACCATAGTAGTCGCCTATATCGATTAGCTTTTTATCTTGTGGAAAAGGCACAATCTCGTATTGCACAGCGCTAATTTTTTGCAAAATTTTGACTAAATCAAGCACGCTTTGATGCTGCTTTGAACCCAAATTAAAAACCTTACCTAAACAAGATGGTGTGGCTAGAGACAAAAGCAATGCATCAACCACATCGTCAATATAATTAAAATCACGCAACTGTGTGCCATCACCAAATATCTTGATGGGTTCGTTATTTAAGCATTTACGAACAAAAACACTAATAAAACCCTGGCGATCATTTTTAATTTGTAAGCGCGGGCCGTATGTATTTGTTAAGCGCAAAACGGTTGAGCGCACATCGTAAACACGGTGATATAACAAATGGTAATACTCAGCAGCCAATTTATTAATACCATTCACATCAACAGGTAAAACAGGGTGGTCTTCACGCACAGGCAAACTTATAGGCACCCCATAAACTTGTCGTGTCGAGGTGTAAACAGTGATGGCGCTGGGGTTAAATTGCCGGCATGCCTCAACCAGATTCATGCTTGACACGCAATTTATTTGTAAGTCAGACAGCGGTTCACGCATGCTGTCACCATGACTAACTTGACCCGCCAGATGAAAAATATAATCTTTGTTTTTAACGGCCTCACACACATCAGCAAATTGCCGCATGTCGTGCGTATTAACTTCGACTTGATCACGTATGGTTTTAATGTTTTGCCAATTGCCACCATGGTGCTCAACTAACGAGTCAAGCACAGTAACCTGTGCCCCGGCTTGAACTAATGCCATCGAAAGCGAGCTGCCTATAAACCCTAAGCCACCTGTAACTAATACACGCTTACCCTGATAAAACGTTGCATAGGTACTCACGTTTCAACCTCAGTTGCTTTACGAATAATTTTACGCACTGAAAACTGGGGCAACTTATTAAGTTTTAGTAATACACGACCTAAATATTCACCCATTAAACCCATGGCAACCAGTTGCACACTCGCTAAAAACAATACCACCGCAATGACTGAAGCCCAACCTGTCGGTAAATCAGGGTTGGTAAACCTTTCAATAACGACAGCAACAGCGGCCACAGCACTGACGGCAGCCAAAATAAAACCAACCACCGTTGCAACACGTAATGGCAAAATTGAGAAATTTGTCAACATGTTGAGCCATAAACTCACGAGCTTACCGAGGGTGTAGCCCGAACGCCCTACCTCTCTAGCTAAGTGTATGGCTTCAACCGTCGAATAACGCTGTGTAGTGCGCAAAATCAGCCCATCAACATATGGGAAAGGGCCATCATATTGAATGATTTGCTCTACCAATGGTCGGCTCATCACCTTGAACGAAGACAAATACAAATTGCGGGGTTTTTTAAGCACAAGGCTTGAAACAAAATTATTAAATGCACTACCTACGTTGCGATAAAAAGCGTGCTTTTTCGATGCATATCTAGAAAAAACAACGTCATAACCATTATCGAGCTCGTCGATAAGTTTGATCACTTCTGAAGGGGGGTTTTGAAGGTCGTCATCCATAATGACAACATAGTCGCCTGTGCTGTGGTTAAGGCCCGCCATCACAGCATTATGTTCGCCAAAGTTTCTAAACAAGTCAATGTAGACAACCCAGTTTTTTTCAGCAGCAAGTTGCGTGCAGACTTCATCAGAATTGTCGCGTGTGCTGCCATCATTGACTAAGATCATTTCTAAATCATTGGTTTGCGCTAACTCACGCTCAATTTCATTGACCAACCGACCTATCGTTGCTGCTCCGTTATAAACAGGCACAACAATAGAAATCTTACGTTTTAGGTTCATTTAAAATCTCTAAGCACTAGGCCAAGTCGTCAGCCGCAGATATCGACTAGGTCATTATTATTTGCACCATTTTGGTGTATTTAAGACACCTGCGGTGGCTATATTATTCCTCTAGTCGGCCTTTATGCAAGCGCCATCTAGTTGTGGCGAGCACTGCAATGTGTCATGCAATTTAATAAACCTAAGCAAGCTTTGAGTGCCTAATGCCCTGCGTTAAATATAACAACGCTGCGATAAAGACCCAGATACCAAACGTAATAAAAACTGTCTCAGTCAAACTAAAAATTAAATAGCCACACGCCAAAATACTTAAAATGGGTGTTAATGGGTAAAAAGGTACCCGAAAGCCCTTTGTAGGTTGGGGGTGCTTGTGCCTAAGAATCATTAAACTGACCGCTACAGCAGAAAATGCCACTAAAGTACCCATGCTGACCATGCCCCAGAGCAAGTGACTAGGCATAAAACCAGCTAAAGGGGTCACAAGTAAAGCCGAAATGAGTGTGCCGACCCTGGGAACACCTGTAGGCGTGTGAACTTGGCTAAAAAACTTGGGCAGCAAACCATCTCGAGACATAGCAAAGCACACCCGGGTTTGCCCAAATATTGCAACAAGGGTAACGCTAAACACTGAAATAACAGCCCCCACAGACATGAGAGCCGCAGCCCAACCTCCCCCTGTAACACGCTCTAAAATAACGGCCAAACCCGCTTCTTGGCCAACAAAATCAGGTGCAGCTTGAGCACCTAAACTGCTGACAGCAACTAATATATACACGCTAGTCACGATAAGAAGGGCGATCACGACTGCGAGTGGAATATTACGTGAGGGGTTTTGAACTTCTTCGCTAGCCCCCACAATGGCATCTAACCCAATATAACTAAAGAACACGATTGCTGCACTGGCACCCACGCCTTGCATACCGTTTGGCATAAAGGGGTGAAAATTTTCAAAATTAAAAGATTGAATGGTAATAAAAATGAAAAGCAATAAAATAGTGACTTTGGTAAGCGTTAGGAGGGTATTAATTGTTGTTGACTCTTTCGAACCGCGCAATAACAACAGCGCGCATACCCACACCAAAATAACAGCGGGTAAGTTGATGTAACCTTCACCGCCTAAAGTAAAGTCTTTACCATTGGCTAAAAACGGTGCAGTTCTTAGCGCGGCAGGTATTTCAAACCCAAACATGATGCTGATGAGTTCATTTAAATAACTGCTCCACCCCACTGAAACAGCCGCAGCGGCAATACCCCACTCTAAAATTAAGCACGACCCGACAAATACAGCAGCTGCTTCACCCATAGTCATATAAGCAAAGGTATATGCAGAGCCTGCAACTGGAATGCGAGCCGACACCTCTGCATAACAAAGTGCTGTTAGACCGGCTGTGATACCGGCAAAAACAAAAGAAATAACCACTGCAGGACCGGCAATGGGCACCGTTTCAGTCAGTGCAAAAAAGATACCTGTACCAAGTGTGCAGCCTACACCCAGCATGATCAAATTGAATAAAGAGATTGATCGAACAAGCTGACTCTCAAACCCGCCTTTGAGGTCAAAACTGGGCATTATTTTTTTGCGTGTAAACGCAGTGAAAGAAAAGCGACTCACTGAGCCGCCAAATCAAAAATAATTTTAGATAATATTTTTAATGAACTGAACTGCATTTACAACCTTTTTGATTTAACCTAAACCGAGCTATTTTGAGATAATTCGTCAAAAAACTGGGCTTAAGTTAACGGGTTTGTGTCATCGGGCTAAATTCAACCAACCTGATGAAGCTCAACTTCAAATATAAGATCTGCATTGGGGGGAATAACGCCACCCGCACCATACTCGCCATAACCCATGCTTGAGGGAATGATCAGTGTGCGTTTGCCACCTACTTTCATGCCTGCTACACCATGATCCCACCCTTGAATGACTCTACCCGCCCCAAGAGGGAAGCTAAACAACTCGCCGCGATCAAGTGAACTATCAAATTTAGAACCTTTTTGCTCTGGTGCGGCGGGGTCAAGCAACCAGCCTGTATAGTGAACGGAAACCATTTGACCTGTAACCGCTTCAACGCCTTCACCGACTTGATGATCAATTTTTTGTAATGTCATAACGATGCCCCATTAAATTTATGAATAATTAATAAAACCGTACACATAAGATGATAAACGCTACACAAGCTACCATGGGTAATACTATGTTTTTTTTAGCTTGAAGGGTTAAATTAAACTTGTAAATGGTCATGCCTTTAAGCCATACCCTACACTCATGTTGTCAATCAACATAGTTCACTGACAGACTTATGACACCAGCTCGCTCAACTTTCACTTAAACGAACGGCCTCATGAATCACATTAACAAGCTTAGGTCAAACCTTATCAATTCAATTGAAGGCTTAAAAGTGCTTTGGCAAGAGCACTCATTTAGGGTTGAGTGTTATCTTTTTATGCCACTCTTTTTATTACTTTGGTGGGTTGATATCAGTTCATCAGAAAGAATCATAGCGTTTATTTTGATGATGCTGGTTTTAATAGTTGAGAGCCTCAACACCGCTGTTGAAATAGTCTGCAACCGCATCACCACCGAAATCGACTCCAGCATCAAAGCCGCGAAAGATGTGGCCAGCGCAGCTGTCATGCTAATGAACACGACGCTATTAATTTATCTTGCCGTGGTTTTATTCTGATATTTTTTTCCATAATGCATCGTAGGTTTTTGAAGGGCTAATAATTTCGAGTGATAGATTTTTTGTTTGCGTATCAAGGTATTCATCGATTGGCGCAAACACTGAATAACCCAAACCAAATTTTTGCGTACCGTCTTGAAGCAAACCAAGCGAATCAAGAATAGTTGGAGCCACATCAAAGTGTGTCATATCGCTGCGAGCCGTCGCAGTTTTACGACTATTTATATACTTGAAATATAGGGTGCGGTTATCAGAAAATTTAGATTCCTGCTCTGGAATTGCCATAAAAAGATGATCACCCATAATGACAATGTCAGTATTTTCTAATTTTTTATTCTTTAATACCCTTTCAACAAACCTGCTCACATGTCTTGATGAGCACTGCACTGCACCCACAAAACTGGCTTGCCTTTCTTTGATACTACATCTAGGCGATGACATGCCATGGGGCGAATGGTTATCTGTGGTGAGAATCGTTAAATTGAACGGTTTAGACGACCCAGCTGATTTAACTGCTATGTCGTAAGCCAAGTCTAGCATCGTGTCATCATGTAACCCTAGGCCCCAACCCGTATAGAGATTTTTTCTGGTTACCCATTTTTTAGCCTCATCACGACCGATCATTTGGTCAAAATGATGTGTTTTATAAAATTTATTTACGCCGGCAAATTCAATATCAGGCCCTGTTAAAAATATCTGTTGGTAGCCAAACTTATGCAGTATGTCACTTAAGCAAACCGCGTTCGGCAAAAACAAATCTTGCTCAAAAACATTCCAATCACTGGGGGAAAAACCTTTTAAGGGTATGGCGCATTGTGAAGCAACCATACCTGCAATGCTCCAATTCGTTCCGGGCGCCTGTTTAAAATCTGGCACATGAAGGCCGGGTAGCTTTTCAATAGATTCTATTAAGTTTTTACCCTCAATATTTTTAAAGTTATTTTCTAACGATTCAACGTATAACAAAATGAGGTTTCGGGGCTTGGCCGGCGCAACAAATTCAATATCATTAGGGTTGCGGTACAAAACCGAAAAGATATCGGCACCTAACTTTGCTTTGATGTAATCATCTAAATTAAAATTTTCTTTTGCCTGAAAAAGGCAACCTATTAAAATCAGAATGACAAATACAGAACCAATTTTTTTTTGCGCTGGCCGATATTTGAGCAAAAAATACGATAAAACAGCAAAAAAGAGGGTGGTAATGACTGTGTATAAAACAACTGACTGCAGGAACGAATAGATTATTGATTCATCTACACCTTCATTTGCCATAAAGCCAATTTGCACATGAAACAATATCTGGCCAAATGCAACGTCACCACCATATTGAGCAACAACCCAGTTAGATAAATAAAACAAGAAAGAAACAACAAAAACAAGCAAAACCAACATAATGATCATTAACCGTAAAGACAAGACTCACACATTGATTGTGCTTCATAAACATTTGGTGCAAGGTTGCCAGGTTTAAAAGGCATTAAATACGTTAACTCTTGAACCGATCTATATTTTAGTAGACACTTAAAAACTGTTTTGGTTGCATTCAGGGGTCTTTGCTATTTCTAATGCTACAAATGACTGACGAATGACTGATATTTTATTCTTTTGAACGAATTACTCTGAATGTAAGATTGATTCGGGGCAAGACGAGGCGCTTAGTTTTTAATAAGCTGTGGTTCCAAAAACGCTGAGTTGGTGCGTGCATTATGAGGGCACTGCCACTTTCTAAGAAAAGTGAATAAATAGTTTTATCTAATTTATGTTTAAACGCAAATTTTCTCGTTGCACCTAGACTGACAGAAGCGATAGGCGCATTGCAATCGAGTTCTTTTTCATCATCGCTATGCCAGCCCATACCTTCGCTACCATTATGGTAAAGATTGAGTAGGCAAGCGTTAAATTGACAGCCCGCAACTTTTTCAACTTTTGATTTAATGTCTAACAAAGCTGGGGTCCAATGATCAGGGTGTTTTTTTACACCAGAGTAGGTGTAAGAACAATTTGGATCAGCTACCCAAGCGACTTTTCTTTGAGTCACAATCTTTTTACCGAACATTTGAATTTCATCAAATTGCCAGGCAATATTTTGTTTAAGTTGGTCAAATAATCTAGAGCAATGAATAGGTGATATGAGCTCAGGGTAATAGTTGATACAGCCATTTTTAGGTAGTAAATTGGCACATATGCTGGACTCACATGAATTAAATAATAGCGTTTGCATCATGTAACCATTTTGCATCAAATCGACCGTTTGAATTGCTTTACCCGTATCGTACTCTTTGTAATTCTTAGTAATCCTTAGTATGAGCCTTACTATAACAAAGCATTTCAAGTTGCCACACTCCATTTCATGGCTCAATACATTAAGCTCTAAATAAATATTACTTAACTTTTACCTAAGGTCCCAAATTGAACAATTCCGATAATCGTTGCTGTGGTTCAGGTGTCTGCATAATAAATGCAGCCGGTGAATGTTGGTGTGGTCAAGTTTGGAATGGCAAAGAAATGGTATCCATTGGGAATTTGGAAGGCACTCACAGCACTGAAACAATAGATACTGATCAACAAAACCAGAGCCCAAGCCCTTCTGAAAATAAGTAAGCTTTATATTAGTATGTTTCCTGTTCGTACTGCTTAAGGTTCTAGGTACTAACGCTAATTGTGTAATTAGATAAATTACTAAAGTTGTGGCGATTTTTCTACAACTCATTTTTTTTTACACAAACCTTACAAATCTCGTGTACATAAAGAGATTTGAGGCATAAACTCTGGGTATTCTGGTTATTCATTGTTCCAGATGATTAACCTGCCACAAAAAAGTAGACTTTACGTTCACTTTTTATTGGGCCTTCGGAATAATAAATTCAATAGAATTAATTCACGGAGATCTTCCAAATGCAATTAACATTCGGTCAATACGAGCTGATTTATAACGCCTTTTCTTTCGGCACAGCTGCTTTCTTGGCATCCACCATATTTTTCTGGCTTAACCTTCCACAAGTTACCAAACAGTACAAAACAGCTTTAATTATTACCGGCCTTGTTACATTTATCGCTGGTTATCATTACTTGCGTATTTTCGCAAGCTGGGGCGAAGCCTACACCGCAGTAAATGGTGTTGTCACCGCAACAGGTGTGCCATTTAACGTTGCTTATCGTTATGTTGACTGGCTGTTGACCGTACCATTGCTACTCATCGAACTTATTTTAGTGATGGGTTTAAGCAAAGCTGAAACAGTTAGTAAGAGCGTCAAGCTCGGTACAGCTGCTGCATTGATGATCATTCTTGGTTACCCAGGCGAAGTGTCTGGTGGTATTGACAGTACCCGCTTCATTTGGGGCGCATTGTCGATGATTCCTTTCCTGTACATTGTTATTACATTGTTCTCAGGCTTGTCAGAATCAATTTCTAAACAGGCAGCAGATGTTCGCGGCTTGATTAGCGCTGCACGTTGGGTCGTTATCTTGTCATGGTGCTTCTACCCAGTTGTTTATTTTGCACCGTTCGTAATGACTTTATCTGGTGGTGCAGCAATGGCCGTCATCGAAGTGGGTTACACCATCGCTGACGTGGTTGCTAAGGCCGTGTTCGGCGTCATGATTTTCATGATTGCAGTTCGCAAGTCAAACGCATCGGCTTAACGTTGCGATAAACGCCAATAGTCTGACTCTGGCGCTATCTAACCCCCAGTCAGCACGCATGACTGGGGGTTTTTTTTGAGTGACGCGCAAATGAGAACAATCAACACTGATTCAGGCTCAAATCTTGAATCACTACTGCAAGCTAATGAGCTTTTTATGCATAAAGCGATTGGCGAAGTTGCAGCGGAAAGGTTGGCCGCAGTGATACGTTATCACCTAGAAAGCGGCGGTGCCCGATTAAGAGCTAGACTTGCCCTAAGTGCGGGTATCGCGCTTAACCTTGACAAAGATGTTTATCTTGCACTCGCAGCCAGCTGTGAACTGATTCACAACGCTTCATTACTTCATGACGATATTCAGGACGGTGATGAGATGCGCCGTGGTCGCGAAGCAGCTTGGTTTAAATATGATGTGAATTTAGCCCTGTGTGCCGGTACGTTAATGTTGTCAGCCGCTTACCGCGCCATATCTCAAGTACCTTTACACTCCCCACAACTACTTGCGCACTTGTACCAGCGTACGAGCGATTTGATTTCAGGACAAACTCAAGATTTATCCTTTCAAACTGAACATTTTGATGTTCAAACTTACCTTGACATCGCAATAGGCAAGTCAGGTAGTTTACTCGCCCTACCCTTTGAGCTGGTTATGATCAGTGCAAACCAAACTGCTGCAATTCCACTTGCTAAAGCTGCGGGAGAATCATTTGCAGTTGCATACCAGATTGCTGATGATATTAGCGATCTACAAGATGACTTGTCACAACATCAAAATAATATTATGTGCGTTTTACAAAACAAGGGCCTTGATCGGCCCAAAGCTCTAGCCCAAGCAAACCAAATAGCGAATGATCACTTGAACCTAGCCATAAATTATGCCTCTCAGTTACCTGCGAATAGTGGTGCGTGTTTCATTCCTCTTTGTGAAAAGCTAGCCCTAACAATTTGTGCAGAGACGCAGTTCAGTCTCGAGAACGTATGAGCCAGGTTATTGTTGTCGGCGGTGGTTTTGGTGGCATGGCTGCCGCGCTTCGCGCGCGCGCCAAAGGCCACAGCGTTACCCTGGTTGACCGTTGCCCACGCTTAGGCGGCCGTGCGCAAGTGTTTGAGCGTGATGGGTTTAAACATGATGCGGGCCCAACAGTTTTGACTGCACCGTTTTTGTTTGAAGAGTTGTTTGGGTTGTTTGACAAATCACTTAAAGATTACGTGACGCTGGTTCCCCTTAAACCTTGGTATCGATTCGAGTTTGCTGATGGCAACCACTTTGATTATGGAGGCACGCTAGAAGACACCTTGGCTGAAATTCGGCGTATTAATCCAGAAGATGTCGAGGGCTATCATCGTTTGTTGGCCCACTCGCGCAAAATGTACGATGTTGGTTTTACCAAACTGTCAGATCGATCATTTGAAAGTATGGCTTTTATGTTTGCTCAAATACCGCACTTAGCTAAGTTGCGGGCTTGGCAAACAGTCTGGCAAATGGTGTGTCGCTACCTTAAAAGTGATTATTTACGACAAGCATTTTCAATACAACCGCTTTTGGTTGGTGGCAACCCATTTGATACAACCAGCATTTACGGGCTGATTCACTTCTTAGAACAAGCCCATGGTGT
>DITR01000149.1 GCA_002422175.1 Alcaligenaceae bacterium UBA6179 | reverse complement strand
GATGGCGCAAAAGTCTGGCGTCAAGATGGGTTGAGAAATCGTCGTTTAACAGCGCCTGCTACAACGGGTCAATATGTTGTAGTAGGTGATTTTGAAGGGTATGCCCATGTGCTGTCTGCAAATTCAGGTGAATTTGCGGCGCGACTGGCGTTGTCGGGTGGGGCAATGTATGCTCAGGCTCAAACGACTTCACGTGGCGTTTTATTACAGACTGGCGACAGTAGCCTAGTCATGATTGAGCTTAAGTAATTCTGTGGCGTATAAACCAGTAGTATCTCTTGTCGGGCGACCGAACGTCGGTAAATCGACCCTTTTTAACCGCCTAACGCGTTCGCGTGCGGCGCTTGTCGCTGACTATGCGGGCTTAACGCGTGATCGTCATTACGGTGAAGGCCGGGTGGGTGAAGTTCCTTTTTTAGTCGTTGATACCGGGGGTTTTGAGCCGGTTACTAAAACCGGCATTTTGCCCCACATGGCAAAGCAAACCGAACAAGCGATTGCTGAGTCAGATATCGTTATATTCTTAGTCGACGCGCGATCAGGCATTAATGCCCACGATCACGATATTGCACGTTTACTTCGTAAATCGGGTCAAAAAGTTGTTTTGTGTGTCAATAAAGCTGAGGGCATGCGTCATGGCCCAACGATTGCTGAATTTCATGAGTTGGGTTTAGGTACGCCACACGCCATTTCGGCTGCACATGGTGATGGTGTGGTTCAGTTGATTGAAGACGCGTTACTGCCCTTTGCTCCTGAGCCGGTTCCTGAGCTTGAACCTGAGTTTGCAGAAGAGGGGGCTTTGGTTGAGGGCTTGCCAACTGAAAACCCTGAAGATGACCCCACGCATCGTATTAAGCTGGCAATTGTAGGCCGGCCTAATGTGGGTAAATCAACGCTAATTAACACGTTGGTCGGTGAAAATCGCGTTATTGCTTACGATATGCCGGGTACCACCCGTGATGCCATTGAAATTGAATTTGAGCGCGATGGCAAACTTTACACGCTGATTGATACGGCTGGTTTACGTAAGCGTGGAAAAGTATTTGAAGCGATCGAAAAATTCTCAGTGATTAAGACTTTACAAGCAATTGAGGCCAGTAATGTTGTTTTGCTCATGCTTGATGCGCAACAAGAAATCTCAGACCAAGATGCCCATATCGCAGGGTTTGTGCTTGAAACAGGCCGTGCTTTAGTCGTCGCCATTAATAAGTGGGANNTGCATTACATTTCTGCCATACGTGGGCAGGGTATTAACTTAGTGATTAAATCAGTCAATGTGGCACATGCCGCTGCGTTTGCCAATTTATCAACACCTAAATTGACTCGAGTATTACAAGAAGCTGTCGAGCAACAACCCCCACCTCGTAAGGGTATTTTTAGGCCCAAAATGCGTTACGCTCATCAAGGTGGGCAAAACCCACCCTTGGTTATTATTCACGGTAACGCGCTTGATTCCATTTCAGACAGTTATCGTCGGTTTTTAGAAACACGTTTTCGTGATGCCTTTGAGTTGGCGGGAACTCCCTTACGTATTGAATTCAAGTCTTCATTTAACCCTTACGTCGATTAACTGCTTATGAATAGCCTCTGGAGCCCGGGTATTGCTGAATTAAAACCTTATACACCTGGCGAGCAGCCTAAGGTCGAAGGGTTGTTAAAGCTCAATTCCAACGAACACCCTTATGGGCCCTCACCAAAAGCCCAAGCGGCAATGCACGAGGCTATTAATGATCACTTACGTCTTTACCCCGACGCAAGTTCTAAGCGTTTGCGGCAGGCCATAGCCAAGCAATATAAGTTGCAGGCTGATGAGGTTTTTGTTGGAAATGGCTCTGATGAAGTGTTAGCGCACGCCTTTTTTGCGTTTTTTAGGCGCCCTGGACCATTATTATTTCCCGATATATCTTATAGTTTTTACCCCGTTTATTGTGGTTTATACGGTATAAGTTTCAAATGCGTTCCCCTAGATGATCAGTTTTGTATAGAACCTTTGCACTACATGGGTGAGGCGTCTGCGGGGGCAACGGGTATTATTTTCCCTAACCCTAACGCGCCAACTGGTCGAGCTTTAACGCTCAACCAGGTTAAAAGTATTGTTCAAGCTAACCCCCACTGCGTGGTTTTAGTTGACGAAGCGTATGTTGATTTTGGTTGTGAGTCGTCTGCACCCTTAGTGGCCGAGTTTCCAAATCTTTTGGTGGTTCATACGCTTTCAAAATCAAAATCTTTGGCGGGTATGCGGGTGGGTTACGCCCTTGGTCAAGCAGGCTTGATTGATGCGCTTAATCGCGTGAAAGACAGTTTTAATTCATATCCACTTGATCATCTTGCACAAGTGGGTGCTGTGGCAGCGATAGAAGATCAGGCCTACTTTGATTGGGCAACACATCAGGTCATTGCAGCACGCGAACAATTAACCCAAGATTTAATGACGTTGGGTTTTGAAGTCTTACCCTCAAAGACTAATTTTGTGTTTGCGCGGCATCAACAAATAAGCGGTTTAGAGTTAACTCAACGGCTTAGAGAGCACGGCATTTTGATACGACACTTCAGCTTACCCAGAATAAGTGAGTTTGTTCGTATAACCGTTGGAACTTTTGACCAATGTAAGCGTCTCATTGAATGTATCGAGTCAATTTTAAGAACATTGAAATAATGGCTCGTCATACAGCACGTCACGTTTTTACGTTTTAGGTTCGCGTCACCTTAATGAATTAACGGGTAAAATGCAAAAAGGGCACAAAAGTGCAAACCAATAACAACCTGCCGGAGTCAGTCAATGAGTAATAAGGGGCAAATGCTGCAAGATCCCTTCCTAAATGCCTTACGCAAGGAACATATTCCCGTTTCTATATACTTAGTCAACGGTATTAAATTGCAAGGTCAAGTTGAATCATTTGATCAGTACGTGGTTTTGCTACGTAATACTGTGACACAAATGGTTTACAAACACGCCATTTCAACAGTCGTGCCTGCACGGGCTGTCAATTTAACCACTGAAGATTCAGAATCTGCTGAATAAACTTTAGTGTAAGTGACTTAGCCCGCTGGGTTTTATGCTCAAGCGGGCATTTTTTTTAAAGCATATGACAAGACAACTAAAGATAACACCATGCGTGTAATGATGATTGGCGTTGACATGGGCAACCCTGATTACGCAGCCCATTATGATGAATTTGAAATGCTGGCGCGCGGTGCTGGGGCTGAAATTGTAGCCACCCTAACCGCTAAGCGTGATCGTCCTGATGCGGCTTATTACATTGGTACTGGTAAAGTAGAAGAAGCTGTGGCGTTGGCCAAAAGCAGTGAAGCTGATGTTGTGTTGTTTGATCAACCTTTGTCACCTGCACAGCAACGTAATCTAGAGCGTGAAATTAACCTTCGGGTGGTTGACCGGGTTGCACTAATCCTTGATATTTTTGCTTTGCGGGCCAAAAGCCATGAAGGGCAGTTGCAGGTTGAGTTGGCGCAGCTGCAACATTTGTCTACAAGATTAACCCGTATGTGGTCGCACTTAGAGCGTCAACGGGGTGGTATTGGTATGCGAGGCCCGGGTGAATCGCAGCTTGAAATGGACCGCCGAATTATCGGCGACAAAGTACGCTATCTTAAAGAACGCCTAGCGAAATTACAGCGTCAGCGGCACACCCAACGCCGGGCACGAGCCAGGGGTGCAACGTTATCTGTGTCGCTCGTGGGCTATACAAACGCAGGTAAGTCAACGTTATTTAATGCGTTAACACAGTCTGACGCGTACGCCGCAGATCAACTTTTTGCTACGCTTGACACCACCACAAGGCGACTTTGGGTTGAAGGGGCAGGGCAAATTGTGTTGTCAGATACTGTCGGTTTTATTCGCGATTTGCCTCATACGGTTATAGCCGCTTTCCAGGCAACACTTGACGAAGCCGTGCACGCTGATTTGATTCTGCATGTCGTAGATGCCGCCAGCCCTCAGCGAGATGAGCAAATCAGCGAGGTTGATCGGGTACTCAACGAAATTGGGGCGGGGTCAGTACCACAGATTCGTGTTTATAACAAAATCGATACCCTTGCTCTTGACCCAAGAATTGAACGCGATAGCCATGGTACGATTCATAAGGTCTTAGTTAGCGCGCGTGAGCGCCTGGGCTTAGATTTATTACGTCAAACGATATCCGAGTATGCCTCAACGGTAGGAACCCATGCGATTTCTCCATAAAATGTTTAATTTAAATGACCCCGGTTGGGGTCGTGGCTCTGATGGTCAAAAAAATGATCAACAGCCTCCTCGTCGTCCAAATTCGGGCGGTTCGGGTGGTCCGCCAGACCTAGATCAAGTATGGCGCGATTTTAATAAACGCCTGAACAACTTATTCGGGGGAGGGCGCGGTGGTGGCCGGCCAAACCCACCTAATTCTGGCGGCGGTAATGGTTTTGGTGGCGGTGTGACCCCCAAACAAACCAAGGTTGGTTTCGGCGTCATTGTCGCAGCCGCTTTATTGCTTTGGTTAGCCAGTGGTTTTTTTATTGTGCAAGAGGGTCAAGTGGGTGTGATCACTCAATTTGGTAAGTATAAAAGCACAGCCCAGGCTGGTTTTCAATGGCGTATGCCTTTCCCTTTTCAACAAGACGAATTAGTCAACGTTTCACAGCTTAGAACCTTTGAAATTGGTTTTAGAGGTAATGCGCGCAGTAAGGTTGCCCCTGAAGCACTGATGCTCACCGAAGACGAAAATATTGTTGATGTTCAGTTTGTGGTGCAATACCGCGTAAAAGCCGATGGTGCGCCCGATTATTTATTTAAATCCCGCGACCCTGATGAGTCAGTTCAGCAAGCTGCACAAACGGCAATGCGTGAAGTTGTGGGCGGTCGCAAGATGGATTTCATCTTATATGAGGGCCGTACGTTAGTTGCCTCTGAAGTTGAAAAACTCATGCAAACTATTCTTGATCGTTACCAAACGGGTATTTTGGTCAGTAGCGTGGCGATTCAAAACGTACAGCCACCTGAGCAAGTACAGGCTGCTTTTGATGACGCCATTAAGGCAGGTCAAGACCAAGAGCGTCAAATCAACGAAGGCCAAGCCTATGCTAACCAGGTTGTACCATTAGCTCGTGGTCAAGCCTCGCGTGTGGCCGAACAAGCAGAGGGTTACCGCGCCAAAGTGATCGGCGATGCAACGGGTGATACAGCACGTTTTACTAGCGTTTTAAAGGTATATAAACAAGCGCCAGCGGTTTTGCGTGAACGTATGTACCTTGAAACAATGCAGCAAATGTATACCCAAGCCAGCAAGATTTTTGTCGATACCAGTAGCAGTAATAATATGTTGTATTTACCAATCGATAAAATTATGCAACAAACATCTCAAGGTAATACCAGTAGTTCAAGCATGACTGGGGGGTCTAACACGACCTCAGTAGGTGCTCAAAATACCTCGAGTACATCAAATGGTGGTGGCGTGAATAATGCGCTGAACACTTCGCCGTTAAGGCCGACCTTGCAACAAAATAATGGGTCAAATGCCTTATCTCGCGATCGCACGGCACGCTAAGGAGAACTAAATGAGTAATCGTATTATTGGCGTGTTGGTTGCTGTTGCGTTGCTTATTGGCACGCTTTCAACCACGATGTTTATTGTTCGTGAACGAGACTACGCTATGGTTTTCGCCTTGGGCGAAGTCAGGCGCGTAATCACAGAGCCAGGTTTGTACTTTAAACTGCCACCGCCTTTCCAAAATGTGGTGTTTCTTGATCGTCGTCTTTTAACAATTGATGTGCAAGAGGCTGAACGTATTCAAACGTCTGAGAAAAAGAATCTGTTGATAGATTCATATGTGAAGTGGCGCATTGCAGACCCCCGTTTGTATTATGTTACTTTTGGCGGTAACGAGCGTGCTGCACGTGAGCGTTTGCAAGCTCAAATTCGTGATGCATTAAATGCCTCTGTGAACGTTCGTACAGTTAAAGACGTGGTTGCGTTAGAGCGTGACATCATCATGTCAGAAGTACTAACAAAAGTGGGTGAACGTGCCAAGCCTTTGGGTGTTGACATTGTTGACGTGCGATTAAAACGCATTGAATTTGCCCCAGAAATTGCCGAATCAGTTTACCGTCGTATGGAATCTGAGCGTATTCGTGCAGCCAATGAGTTGCGCTCAATCGGTGCAGCCGAGGGTGAAAAAATTCGTGCAGCAGCAGATCGTCAGCGTCAACAAATTTTGGCTGAAGCTTACGGTAAAGCGCAAGCTGTCATGGGCGAGGGCGATGCCTCTGCAGCACAGCTTTACGCCTCTGCCTATGGTGCAGATGCAGAGTTCTATAGTTTTTACAAGAGTTTAGAGGGCTATAAAGCGGCATTTGGTCAAGCAGGCAATACCATGGTGGTTGATCCCAGCTCTGACTTCTTCAAATACTTAAAGTCTCCTGACGTGAAGTAATTTTCAGATCAGTACCCTCACTTTAAGTTCTTTGACGCGCTATACTTTGGGGTAAGTTTTTGTTTGTACGGCGGCTTGCCGGGCTTACGCCCCAAGCCGTTTTTTTTCATTTTTCAAGTGATTAAATATGAAAGGCAACTGGCTTTTGCCGGAAAATTTGGCAGACGTTTTGCCCGCTGAGGCGTTACAAATTGAATCATTACGCCGCCGTATGCTCGACCTTTTTAAAGGCCGCGGCTTTGAGCTTGTGTTGCCGCCATTGGTTGAGTACCTTGAGTCGTTGCTACCCGATGCAGGTCAAGACTTGCGGTTGCGTACGTTTAAATTGGTTGACCAACTATCTGGTCGCACGCTAGGCGTTCGAGCTGACATGACGCCACAAGTCACCCGCATCGATGCTCATATTTTAAATCGGCCTGGCATCGTTCGGCTTTGTTACTGTGGGCCCGTTTTGCATGCGCGTCCAGCAGGTTTGATAGCGAATCGCGAGTTATTGCAAATTGGCGCTGAAATATATGGGCATGCCGGTCTTGAGGCCGATCTAGATATTATTCGTCTAGCACTTGAGTGTGTGGCTTTGGCGGGTATTTATCAACCGGCTTTAGTGCTGTGCCACGCTGGCTTGGTGCGAGCGATTATCGAGTCAGATACACAGGCTATCACTCGGGCCGATGAAATTATGTCTTTATTACGAGACAAAGATTTGCCCGGGCTGGCTGACCTCAGGTCGGGTTCCTATGCGTTAAAAGCGTCAACAGTTGAGGCACTTGAGGTTTTAGCTCAGTCATATGGTGATATACAGGTGTTGACTCGTGCACATACACTTTTACCGCAATTGCCGGGTGTAACCAGCGCAATTGAGGCACTTCAATCTTTGATTAAATCCTTGGGTAACTCCCATGTCAGTATTGATCTATCTGATGTGGGTGCCTATGGGTACCACTCTGGCGTAACGTTTTCAATTTATGCCGATGGTTGGCACGATGCCCTGGTTCAGGGGGGGCGCTATGATAATGTGGGCCAAGCCTTTGGCCGCGCCCGTTCAGCCGCTGGTTTTAGTTTAGATTTGCGTAAAATTGCTAAAGACCTTTGGCATACATCAAAACCTAAGGCCGTTTTTGCACCGAATGATCAGTCAGCCGATTTGCAAAAATTGGTGAATGAATTGCGTGAATCAGGTGAAATTGTCGTACAGTTGTTTTCTGAAGAGAAACCACCGCACGATGCTTTTTTGTTCGACCGACAAATTGTTCAGGTTGATCGTCAATGGGTCGTTCAAAACGTCCCTTCCACATAACTGTAGACATAAAAAAATGAGTAAAAACGTTGTAGTGATTGGCACTCAGTGGGGTGATGAGGGCAAGGGCAAAATTGTTGATTGGCTAGCTGAGTCTGTGCAGGGTGTTGTTCGCTTTCAGGGCGGTCATAATGCGGGTCACACCCTCTGGGTTAAAGGCAAAAAAACGATTTTGCGTTTAATACCCTCAGGTATTATGCATCCTAAAGTTATCTGTTACATCGGTAACGGCGTGGTGTTGTCGCCTGAAGCCTTACTAAAAGAAATCACCGAGCTTGAAGCCGCAGGCATTGATGTGCGAGCACGTTTACGTATTTCTGAGTCATGTCCTTTGATTTTGTCTTATCACGTCGCGCTTGATCAGGCGCGTGAGGCGCGTCGGGGCGATGCCAAAATTGGTACAACAGGCCGAGGTATTGGCCCCGCCTATGAAGATAAAATTGCGCGCCGCGCCTTACGTATTCAAGATTTATTTGACCCCATTGGCTTTCGTCAAAAGTTAGATGAAGTACTTGATCTACATAACTTTATCTTGACTCAATACTTGGGTGCCCAAGCCGTGTCTGCCGATGAGGTATTCGAGCAGGCGATGGGCTTTGCGTCAGAAATCAAACCGATGGTTGATGATGTAAGTTCAAGTTTATTTGAGGCGCAGGCTCGCGGTGATCAGCTGTTGTTCGAGGGTGCACAAGGTGCCTTGTTAGATATTGATCATGGCACTTACCCCTTTGTGACCAGTAGTAATTGCGTCGCGGGTGCGGCTTCGGCGGGTGCCGGCGTGAGCCCCCAATCTCTACCTTATGTTTTAGGTATTACCAAGGCATACGCTACCCGTGTCGGTTCGGGTCCATTTCCCACTGAGTTATTTGATGATGTGGGGGCGCATTTGGCTACTGTGGGTAAGGAATTTGGTTCGGTCACTGGCCGTCCGCGCCGTTGCGGCTGGTTTGACGGTGCCGCACTGAAGCGCTCTGTTCGTATTAACGGCATTTCGGGTTTGTGTATTACCAAGCTTGACGTGCTCGACGGTTTAAAAAATATTAAACTGGGTGTTGGCTATATGCTTGATGGCCAGGCAATTGATGTTTTGCCAAGCGGTGCCGCCGCCGTTGCAAAGGCCAAAGCTGTATTTGAAGAGCTGCCTGGGTGGTCAGAGTCTACCGTTGGGGTTACTGACTTCAACAAGTTACCTTTAAATGCGCAACGTTACTTAGAGCGTATGTCTGCCGTGTGCGGTGTGCCAATTGATATCGTTTCAACAGGTCCCGATCGCGATGAAACCATACTGATGCGTCATCCCTTTAAGTCTTAAACCATGAATCAAGACAACGAAT
>DITR01000109.1:1836-2783 GCA_002422175.1 Alcaligenaceae bacterium UBA6179 | reverse complement strand
GGCTTAGCCCCAGCACTAAAGCGCTTGTAAAGCCCAGTAAAGGCATGATGCCGTATTGGCATACGATGCCAATGAGCACGCCTTTGGGTTTACGGAATGCAATTAAAAAATCGCGCCAAGTAAGTGAGGCGCCCATGCCCAGCATGATGACCATCATCATGAGGCCTAGCAGCTTGGTTTCAAATTCAGAAATCATGTTGGGTTCCGGTAAATTCAAGCAAGAGTTGAGGGCTAAAACCCAGGCTTTTGAGCGTCTATATCGATCTGCGCCTCATGTTGCACTTCAGCTTTGAGATCTTTGCGCAGCACCTTGCCCACAGCGCTTTTTGGAAGCGAGTCTCTCATCACCACACTACGAGGAATTTTGTAAGGGGTAAGGTGTTTGCGGCAATGCGCAATAATTGTCTCGGTATTGATTACATCACTTGAATAGGGGTTTTTAACGATGTAAGCACGCACTGCTTCACCTGTGGTTGGATCAGCAATTCCAATGACGGCAACATCAAGCACGGCATCGATCAGGGCAATTGTGTTTTCAACTTCGTTGGGGTAGACGTTAAAGCCTGAGACCAAAATCAAATCTTTTTTACGATCAACAATTTTGAGGAAACCTTGTTCGTCCATCACGGCAATATCGCCTGTTGCCAGCCAGCCCTCATGCAATATTTGCGCACTTTCTTGAGGGTTTTTCCAATAGCTTCGCATCACTTGTGGACCGCGTACCCAAATTTCACCCGGTTCATTTATTGCCGCTAGATCACCAGTTGCCGTGACCAGTCGCACCTCAGTGCCCGGAACAGGGATGCCAATGCTATCTAAGCGAAGTTCACTCTTTAAAGGGTTGAAACTGACAACCGGCGAGGCCTCAGTCAAACCATAGCCCTCGGCAATTGGGGTGTGCGTCACATCGCGCCAGCGCTTTGCCACAGCACTGTGCAGCGAAGTGC
>DITR01000109.1:0-1724 GCA_002422175.1 Alcaligenaceae bacterium UBA6179 | reverse complement strand
AGCGGCAGAGCCGTCAGTACGCACTCTTTACCCGGTGATAAATGGGTTGCACCCATGGCCAGAATTTGTTCAACGTTATAAAGCAAGTTGCTATGGGTCAGTTCAGCACCTTTGCTAACCCCCGTCGTGCCGCCGGTGTATTGCAAAACGGCTAATTCGTTGGGGTCAATGTTAGCCCAGTAGGCCTGCACGCTTACGTTGTCTTGGTTAATCGCTTGATAGCCTTTCTTCAAGGCAACATCTAAGCGTGTATGCGGCACTGTCACAGGCGGCAGTACATGAGACCACCATTTTTGTACCCCGCGAATAATGGCTTTTGGAACGGTTGAAAAAAACTCAGGTACACCCGCTAAGATAATGTGTTGCACCCCGGTTTGCGCTTGTACTGTGGGCAGTTTGTCTGCAAACATGTCTAGAATGACAAGCGCTTTGGCATCGGCATCGTTGAATTGGTAAACCATTTCACCTGCGGTGTATAAGGGGTTGGTGTTCACCAACACGCAGCCCGCTTTAAAAATACCGAAGGTAACCACCGGGTAAGCCAAACAGTTGGGCAGTTGAACCGCAACGCGGTCACCGGCCTGTAACCCAAGCGAATGTCGCAGGTAGGCTGCAAAGGCGTCTGAGTAATCATTCACCTGTTTAAAACTCAAGCTACCATTCATGCCATTTGGCATCACGCAGGTAAAGGCTTTGACAGAACTGTGTGCGGACCAATGCGCACAATGCGTCTGAGCGAACGCTGCAAGGTTTCTCTGTTTAGGTGCGGGCAAATCAATGTTGATGCCGAACGCTTGGTAAACCTTGGTCCAAGGTTGACTCATAATTTGTCTCCGTTTTTGGGTCGTGTTAGGGTGGTGCCTTAAATGTAGTGAAGTTAACCCAAATGGTGTCATTTTTTTCAAATCACATCATATTGTTAAAGATCTCAATGAACTCAATACGACAAGACTGGTTTTCAAATATTAAAAATGATGTGCTGGCGGGGTTGGTGGTGGCTTTGGCACTTATTCCAGAAGCCATTGCATTTTCAATTATTGCGGGCGTTGACCCTAAAGTGGGTTTGTATGCATCGTTTTCAATGGCCGTTGTGATCGCCTTTGCAGGGGGGCGTACAGGCATGATTTCAGCTGCAACGGGTGCGATGGCGCTCATAATGGTGATGCTAGTTAAAGACCATGGGTTGCAATATCTGCTAGCGGCCACTGTGTTGACGGGCGTACTGCAAATCATTGCGGGTTGGGTAAAGCTCGGTGTTTTGATGCGGTTTGTTTCACGTTCAGTGTTTACGGGTTTTGTGAATGCTTTGGCCATATTGATTTTTATGGCGCAGTTACCCGAACTTATTAATGTGACTTGGCATGTGTATGCCATGACCGCAGCCGGCTTAGGTATGATTTACGGCCTGCCCTATGTGACCAAGGCCATACCCTCGCCATTGGTGACCATTGTGGTGCTGACTGCCGTATCGATCGCTTTAGGGCTTGATATAAGAACCGTGGGCGATATGGGCGAGCTGCCAGATAGTTTGCCAATATTTCTAATACCCGATGTACCGCTGAACTGGCATACCCTAAGCATTATTTTTCCTTATTCATTTACGTTAATGATGGTGGGCTTGCTTGAATCACTGATGACCGCCACCATTATTGATGATTTAACCGATACCAAAAGCAATAAAAATCGTGAATGTGTCGGCCAAGGTGTCGCCAATATTGCGACAG